>CAZETU010000001.1:0-18422 GCA_964514585.1 Candidatus Woesearchaeota archaeon
TCAAAAGAAAATTAGTCGAAACAAAAGAAGTTGTATTCTCACTACCCCCAACAGTCACACTCCTCTCCTCGGTAACATTTTCATTTCCACTACTATCCTTCGCCGAAGCAAAATAACTATAATCCCCCTCAGCCAAACCATCAGTAGAATTCTCCGTCTGATTAACATACAAATACCACTGACTAGAATTATATTTATACAAATTAGACATATACAACTGACTTATTTCATCAGCAGACAACTTCCTATCAAAAATCATAAACTCATCAAGTGTCCCATCAAAATAAGGAGAACTTCCAGTTCTAACACCCAAGGATAAAGTAGCAGTTCCAGGATCGTCCCCACCATTAGTATCAGAATCAATCAAAACTCCGTCAACATAAATTTCAGACAAACTATTACTAAGAACCCAAGTTGCAGCAACAAAATACCAAGTACCAAAAGAAAGCTCACTACTATTCAAAACATCGACACTTGCTGCAAAAATATCATTACCAATTTTATATCCAGAACCACTATTAAAAGATCTCATCTCAAAGCCATCTGACATCCCAAAAATTCTATCCCCAGAACTAGCACCACCAACATAATCCGAAGAAGTATCAGTATTTATCCAAAAAGCTACAGTCCCACTATCACCTGGATTAAAAGATCCACAATTCAAATAATCATCAGTACCACCAAAATCTACAGCCCCATTATACTTACCAGAAACAATCTCATCGCCATCAAATCCAGATGCACTTCCATCATTCCCATTCCCACTAACATCAACAACATAATTATCATTCTCCCCCAGCGAACTCCTATTATCAAAGTTCATAAATAAAACTAAAGAATCATTAAACAAAGTATAATTCGTTCCATTCCAATTATATTTAACTTCGCCCAAATCTTCTTCCTCAATAGAAACATTAATTTCAACATAATTGCTACTCGCAGTATCTCCGTTGCCAAGAGTAGAACTTGCAAAACTAATCTTCGGCGCAATAACATCCGCAATAATCTTTGACCATAAGCCCAAGTCGATATCTTCAATCAAAGGCGAATAAAAAGCACTCGAACTATTCCCCGCCAAAAACCTATAATCAGGGAAAGCAAAATCTGCCTCAGTCGAAATATTAAAAGTAACATTAACATCAGTTGTTATGTTCTGATAATCTGTGTAATAAGGAGTCGAATCATATTTCGCTAATTGATTGCTATAAAGAGCAGTTATTTCCGTTGAACTCAAAGTCCTATTCCAAATCATCACGTCATCAATCGTCCCATTAAAACCAGTACCAATCTTCACCACCGAAGTAGTATCTGGCGCAAAAGTAATATCGCTAGTACTATCTTTCCATGCCCCATTAACGTATATATGTGCGAGAGTATCATCTTGCGTTAAAACGAGATGAACCCACTTACCCGCCTCAAGGTCATATTCAAAAGTAACCATACTATTCTTTCTTCCAAATATAACAGCTTGGCCACTAACATCCCTTGAAAACTGCCATCTCGCATCAGTCTCACTCCAAGCATCACTTTTCGAAACCAATGTTATATACTCTGCAGCTGGATCCTCCCCAAGATAATACCATAACGAAATCGTAATATTATGTTCTGAAGGATCAAAAGTTCCTGCATTAATATAATCGCTCGAAGTACCATCAAGCTCAAACCCACCAGTTTCATTCCTTCCACCAGTCCTATTCCAAATAGTATTCCCAACCAACGTCCCATCATTCCCCTCGCCAGAAATGTCAACAGCACTTCCCCACTCAAACGGCCAATAACCAACAAGCCCAGTAGTATCAACACTCAAATTCATCTGCCCAAAACGAACCTCAATCCGACTATCCATATTCTCCTCAACCGTCGTAGAAACATTAACCTTATTCAAACTCCCATTCTGCTCAATATTAACAGCCCTTACTTTTTGAGTTCCTGTTTCTTTGAATCTTGCTGATTGGTTGTTGTAGATTTCTGTGATTTGTGTTGAGGTTAGTGCTGTGTCGAATATCATTACTTCGTCTATTGAACCGTTTAATTCACAAAATGTCCCCATTCCCATAAAATCCGAAGAAGCAATACGTAATGGCAAATTATTACTTATACTACCCGTTAAACTTGTTGCATTCGCAGAACTACCGACTTGAGCCCCATCAACAAAAAACTTAAACCCAGTATCAGAATCCCTATCAAGAGTAAAACCTACTTGATGCCAATCACCATTATTTATATTTGCATCCACAGAATGAAAGAACTCATTCCCCCCAATCATCATCCAAAAATTCAAATAACCTTCAGTCACCACCCACCTTCCGTTAGTATGAAGTGAAAATTCCCAACCTAAGGCATAATCTAAATCAAGTTTTCCTAAAATCGCAGAAGGAACTTTATTATCAAATATACCACTCCAAACACCAAAAGAATCAGTTTTAACCCAAGCAGAAGCTGAAAAATCATTAGTAGTAAAATTCAAACTCGCATCATTCCCACAATCCACATAATCCCCATTCCCATCCAAAACCAACCCCTCCCCATATCTCCCACCACTACTATTCACAACCGCATCCCCAACCATAGTCCCATCATTACTCTCATTAGACCAATCATACGACGTACTCAACTTACTATTCTCATTATCCCCATCAAAATTCCAATAACCTACCAAACTATCATAAGGACTCAAATCCGAAACAGTCAAATGCGTATAATTATCAACAGTCCCATTAGCCTCAATCGTAACATTCAACAACAAATCATCCGAATTCGTATCCCTCGTCTCTGTCTCAACAACAGCCTCCCCAATAGTAATCGTCCTCTCACTCGTCACATTCTCATTACCAGCATCATCTTTCGCCGAAGCATAATAACTATAATCCCCCTCAGCCAAACCATCAGTAGCATTCTCAGTCTGATTCACATACAAATACCATTGGGTAGAATTGTACTTATACAAATTAGTCATATATAACTGCTGAATTTCAGAATCGGACAAACTCCTATTCCAAATCATAACATTATCCACATTCCCCGTAAAATACTGACCATCACAACCACCTGTATCAGCCGGATTACACCCAACATGCATAGGAGCACCACTATCAGTCAAAGCGCCACTTGTAGCAGGTTGATCAGATTGCAAAACACCATCGATATAAAGCAAAGTATCCGTAGTATTATAAACACCAACAAGATGATACCATTGAGCGTTATTATAAGTTGAATCGGCGTCAGCAATTTGAGTAATACCATCATGCACTGCAAAAGCAAATGCAGTACCTGAAGGAGTAAACAAAGCTGCACCACCACCATCAAAATTACTAACTATATGTTGTTCAACAGCACCACCAGTTGAATTAACCCAGGCAGAAATCGTAATTTGAGTATAAGACTGATATTCGCTATCAGTACCTATCTCCATATAATCATCACCATCAAACATCCAAGCCCCATCATAAACCCCACTAGAGATATAACCAGAATCAGCATCAACCCCTCCAGTAAAAGTACCATTATTTTCCTGACTACTAAAATCAACAACAGTATCAGCATCTTCCCCAAGAGAACTCCTATTATCAAAATTCATAAACAACATAGTAGAATCATTATACAAAGTATAGTTCGTTCCATTCCAATTATACTTCACCTCAGTCAAATTCAATTCCTCAATCGAAACATTAACCTCATAATAATTATTGGTTGTAGATTGACCGCTCTCCAAAGTTGGAGAAACAAATTCGATATTAGGCTCAGGTGGACCATCATGTATATAATCATACACAATATCAGCCCCGACAGATTTCAAATCAAACACAGAATTACTTCCACTAAGATTAACCCAAATATAATACACCCCACCCACAACATTCTCCACGCTACCAACAACAACATCAGAACCATTCTCATAAACAAGAATCGTCGCCGAATCATTATTATCGACAACAACATCTATCACGTTCCCATTCATCAAATCACTTTCAAAATAAGCCCTAGCGAAATCACCCTCGGGAATAGTATAACTAACCCCATCAGTCTCATTAACATAATCATAAATATCGGCAACAAAACTCCTATTCTCATTCAAATGCTCCGCGGCAATAACAATAATTTCCAATTCATATGTCTGATTGCTCAAATGAGGAACAACCCATTCAATATAATCAATATTACCATCTCCGTCCAAATCATAAGAAATAAAATCAACCGAAATAGGAACGCTCTCGTTAATCCAAGACAGCCTCAATTTCTTTTTAGAACCGTTAATAAGAACATTATTATCAACCGAAGTATAAGCCAAAATATCTTCATAATGAACATCATCAGGACCGAACACAACAACCCTCTTCCCATTAGCCAAAACAATCTCCTCGGCCAAAGGAGCTTCGGTATAATACTCAACAGCAATCTCACTAGCACCCGTCTCATTCACAACTTCCCCCAAATCAACAATCGTCGCATTCTCAGTCTCAGTAATTTCAGAAGCAATCTCTTCCTCCAAAATAACATTGCCAGAAATACTAAACCCCGTCAACCAGCCCCAAAACTTAACCAAAACACCTTCGGTCTCATCAATATCCAAAGCAACATTCCCCGTCAAAACATTACCGTCAAAAATATCCTCACGATCACTCTCCTCAACAACATCCTCATAGTCATCAACTTCCCGCAAAGCCTCACCAACCTCATCACCAGTCAAAACAGAAATATTCTCAGCATCAGCAGGAAGTTCAATCATCAAATTATCAACAACACCAACTTTCTTAATCCACTTAACCGGCCTATTAATCACAGCTTTATACTGCAACGTCGAAACATTAACGTCACTAACATTAACAATAGTTTCATTTGCAACAATAATCGTCTCATTAACAATAGTTTCATTTGCAACAACCGTTTCATTAATAATCGTAACATTTGCAACCTCCTCAATCTCAGTATCGTTGATGACTGTCTCATTAACAATAGTTTCATTTGCAACAACCGTTTCATTTACGGTTTCTTCAACTTCAGTCTCATTGATGACCGTTTCATTTACGGTTTCTTCAACTTCAGTCTCATCATCTTCAGTTTCATTAATAACAAAATCAACTTCTTCTTCATCACTTAAATCGGCAACCCCAGAAGAATCAGCAACCTGTTCTTCAGTATCGCCCGAATCTAAAGAAGAGTCGAAGGCGTCAGAAGAATAGGAATCACTTGAATCAGAAGAAGTTGATTCACTAGAACTTTCAGAAGAAGAATCAGAATCACCAGAGTCAGAAACAGAGTCAGAAGATGAGTCATCAGAGTCAGAAACAGAGTCAGAAGATGAGTCATCAGAGTCAGGCTCATCAGATACAACAAGGCCAGTTGGAGCTTCACGAACACCAGAAAAAAACGAACTAACAGAGTCGGCAAACTTACCAGAAATCTCTCCTTCATTAAACAAAACATCTGTGGTGTAACTACCAGCCATCAACAAAAATAAAATCAAAAAACCGGAAACAAAAATCACAGAAAGATTAATCTTCTTTTCTTCAACTTTCCCAAGATACCTTTTCCTAACTTTGCCATCACTGTCTCTATAGCTTTCATAGACATAAGGACCATAGCTTTTATCCTTCCTCTTAACGACTCTTTTGTAACTCATGGGGCTAATTATTTGTGGTATAACTAACTTATAAAGCTTATGTCAGGGAAGCTGTCCCAAAAATTTTGTAGAACAACTAATAAAAATTACCCTCGATAAAATTAAAAATACCAATAACTAAAAAATCCAAAGATTAACATTAATACAAATCTGAACTTTAACCAAAAATAACCAAAAATTTACCACTCCCAAAGATATTTAAACCATATTTTTTTCTTTAGACTATGAAATCTGGAAGAAAAGCAACTAGCGGCCGATACAAAAGGCCAAAAAAGAAAAAGCTAACAGGCAGACAAGGTCAAACAAGGATTGTAAAGATTGGGGATCAAAAAACTAAGTTACTCAAAACAAGAGGCGGCAACAAAAAGCTAATTTCATTCCTTGGAAATATCGCAAATGTATTTGGAAAAGGAAAATCCTCAAAATCAAAGATTAAAAACGTCCTTGAAACTCCGTCAAATATTTTTCTCGCAAGACAAAATATTCTTGTAAAGGGAGCTATAGTTGAAACAGAACTAGGGAAGGCAAGAATAACAAACAGACCTTCCCAAGAAGGTAATATTCAAGCAGTTCTAGTTGAATAAAATGGCGCCTCTCATTCTAAGAGCACATCACATAAATTCTGCAAAATTATTATTTAAAACCCCCAGAGAAAAAATAATAGAAGTTATGGGAGAATTCGAATACATTGATAATCAATTCGACCCCTTCATAAACATCGTCTACAGGAACCTGAAAGATTACTTCGAAAGACTATCTCAAAAAATAAGACTAAAAATCGGCGGATTAGATATTATCTGCGAAAGTTGCAAAAAACATGAAAGGAATATATGCAAACCAAATAGAACGGGAAAATATAGTATATTTTCATCAGGAAATTCTTATGGGAGAGACGCTGATGTTCAAATTTTAGACAAATACGGACTAAAAATAGATAGAACTTATACCGTAAAAGAAATAAGACAAGCTGCAAACTTCTAAAACAACACATTTCTCCTCGATATTTTTAAAAACGAAAGCCTTAAAAACCCATTCCCTTTTTAAATCTTACTATGGCCGGTGCTAAAAAATGCCCAGAGTGTAACAGTTCTAAACTAATCTACGACGAAACAAGAGGGGAGGTAATCTGCGGATCGTGTGGACTTCTTGTAGAGGAAAGTATGGTCGACACCTCACAAGAACTAAGATCCTTCGACAAATCAGAGAAAAAATCCCGAGGAGGAGCCCCAATTTCTTTACAAAAATTCGATAAAGGATTAACAACCAATGTCGGTGAAATCTCAGATATCTATAAATTAGACTCAACTCAACAAACAAGAAAATACCTAAGATTAAAAAAATGGCAAGAAAGAGTCTCAACTTCTATCGAAAGAAACTTAAGACTAGCAATGTCAGAGCTTAGAAGAGTAGCTTCATTCCTAGATTTACCATCAGTTGTTAGAGATGAATCCGCAAGAATCTACAACTTCGTTCTACAAAGAGGATTAGTCCGAGGTCGTTCAATGGAATCCGTAATCGCAGCATGTATCTACGCAGCCTGTCGTTCATACAATATCCCAAGAACACTAGATGAAATTTCAAATGCTTCAGAAGTCGAAAGAAAAGAAATCGGAAGAACATACCGATTCATAATCAGAAAAATCGGGCTAAAGGTAACGCCCTCATCTCCAAAAGACTACATCTCAAGATTCTCTTCGACTTTGCACTTGTCACCAGCAGCCCAAAACGAAGCCCTAAAAATCCTACAAAAAGCTGAAATCTCAGAGCTAACATCAGGCCGAGGACCAGCAGGAATCGCAGCAGCAGCACTTTATGTAGCAGCCTTAATTAACGACGAGAAAAAAACCCAAAGAGAAGTTGCAGACGTCGCTGGAATAACAGAAGTTACAATCAGAAACCGATACAAAGAACTCCTTGAAAGACTAGACCTCGAGGACAAAATGAAAATCAAAGAAAACGAAAGAAAGAAATCCAAAGAATAATTCTACTCCAAATCTTTTTATACTCAATTCTTGTAAGCCTATTATCCCATGAGGGAATGCCGGAGCGGTCAAACGGGCCAGGTTTAGGACCTGGTAGCTTATGCTTACGGGGGTTCGAATCCTCCTTCCCTCATTCGAATAACCCGTATTACGGGGATTTGCTTGCGAGCGATGGTCGCGAGTAAGCAGCAAGCTTCTCTGAAGCGCCGCCGAATCCTCCTTCCCTCATTCGAATAACCCGTATTACGGGGATTTGCTTGCGAGCGATGGTCGCGAGTAAGCAGCAAGCTTCTCTGAAGCGCCGCCGAATCCTCCTTCCCTCATTTTATCTAACATAAAAACTAATCACAAAACCACTCTTTTCTATCTGACTATTGGAAAATTCAAAGGACTTCCCTTCTTCTAAATTAAAAATATAATATTGATCTATATGTCCCACCTTGACATCGCCACCAGTAGTGATAAACTCATAAACATCATACCCCCCAAGTTGCTTCTCAAAAAGATAATAATCAGACTTAGAATCACCGACATAAATAAAATACGCCTTAACATTCCCTAAACGACTATCCTCAATAAACTCGGGATCATTGACATTAACATAGGGAACCGGCTCAGACGAAACCCTATCCACCCCACCAAAATCATCACCAGAACTTTCCGAGTCCGCCTCCAGAGAACTATCAAAATTAGCATTCCCAGAATCAGGAATAATTCCACATACTTGATCAACGGCCAAAAATATTCTCTGTGCATAATAATAATCACCATCAGGCCAAGGAAGTGCCGTACGTCGAGTAGTCAAATAGCCATCAATAAATCCATAATTAAACGCCCAAAATCTTTCATCTCCCCAATGAACAACCCCAGATTCACAGAATGATTCATGAAGCATAATGGAAAATGCATCTGCACCTATTGTCAACATCACTTTTACACCAACCTCAAAACCCTGAGCCACATCAGATGAAAAAGTCGGCGAATTAATATTCCCCCTTAATATGTTTACATACTCATCAACTATCTCTTCGGTTATTACTTCATTTTTGTCATAAGTAGGCTCTATTACTCTCGTCTGCCCTTCCAACCCCATTGCAGATTCTTTATAGTCAGCAAAAAACTTATTCAACCTTTCCTCATCATCTTTTATAAAAAGCAAATATTTGTACATATGAACACTCGCTGCCACAGGATCGCCATCATTCTCAAATGAATCATCATAATCTAACCAAGTTCTTTCCCTAAAGAATTTCCCCGGATTTACTCCCGGATCAGGACCAAAATAATAATCTTCACTCCAATACCAAGGAATTGTTTCATCATTATACCTAAATTCTTTCGGACTTGCTGAGCTACTCAATAATATTTCATTAATCCTATAATCCTGAACCTGTTGAGCGCCCCCAACCTCCAAAATAAGAACATAATCATGGGGGTTTCTCTCACCTCCATGATATCTATCATCTTCAGGGAAAAGTTTACTTTCATCCTCACGAACACTTAAAATCGATTCATCGATATTTCCCTTCACCACATCCCCCACACTTTCCAAATTCAACTCCTTCAAAAAATCATCAAAACTCAAAGTCTTAAAATCATTAGTATCATAACTAACCAACTTATTATTTTTATAATAAACAATAACAGAAGTTACTGTACTCGTCTTACCATTATTATCCTCCTTAACCTCCTTATATAACGACTTCAGACCCTGCTCAAAATCATTACTCTTCATGTCAACAAGAATCTGTCTATTCATGGGATTCATTTTAGAAACATAACTCGGATCCAAACTTTTCACATTTTTATAACTATTAATCTTCTGCCAAGAAACCTGCCACTTATCACCAAAAAACTTGTAATACCTATTATATTTATCCTCATTCAAAACATTCCAAGCAATCAAGCCATCACCAAACTCAAAAATAAATTTCTCGACATTCCTCTTTTCATCACTAACAGAACTTGCCGAAATATCATCCACATCATCACCAGACGCAGTAACGTCAATCCCACTATAAGAACAAAACCCATAATTACAAACACCACCTTCCTCTTTAACACAATTACTATCCTTCGTACAACTTTTCAAATCACTATCATCACTCTCAACCATACATTTCCCATCGGGTTTGCAAATTCCACTATCACATTCCTCATCAACATCACAATCCTTCTCCACCTCAACCACCGTAGCCACCTCTTCAGCCTCAGGCGTCGCAGTTTTCTTCATCTCATAAACAATTGCCCGATAAACCGAAGCCTTCAATGCCAGAGCCTCAGCCCTATCAGCATTAGTCCCAGAACCAGGCGCAGCATCGGTCCCAATAATAGAATCCAACTTCTCAATAACATCATCGATATTTTTCCCAGTCCCCGCTTTCAATTCATCCGTCTTCAAAGCATTAATCTTATCACGAACCAAATCTAAAGTCTTCTGCGTCTGTTCGTAACTCATCTGCGCATTCTCAATCAACCCCCTCTTCTCTTCCAAAATAGAAACCGAATCACCCTCAACAGCCTCGACCATACTCAAATCATTCTCAACACTCTCAGTATCCAACCAACACCGAGTACTAATCTCACCACAATAACCAACATCCTTCCACCTGCCATACTCCTTCTGTCTGTTCCCTTCAGTATCCTCACAATAACCAGTATCAACACTACAATGATATCCACTTGCACAAGTCCCCAAGCCATCAGCACAATAAACCTCAGCCTCACTATTCACACCAGCACCAGGATTCGCACTCGCACAAATTCTAACAATTCCCCTAAGTGCAATCTCAGGACTAGCAATCTCCTCAGCCCCAGCCTGCACATTCAAATTAACCATTGACAAAGCCGAGGGACTCCCAGAAATACATTCTTTCTCCGTTTTAATATCCGACTCCTCAGCCTGCTCCTGAGTAAACTTAGCCTGAACATAATTCAAACCAAAATCAGTAGTCACCTGCTTAAACCCACAATCCTCCTTCGCATCAGTCACAACACAAAGTTCTTTGTAACCAGAAGGCGCCGTAAAATCAACAGTCTCATCAGCCGCGCCACCCTTAGGAATATACCCAGTCTGAACCATCACGCTAGGATTAGACCTATAATAACTAGTCTCCGGCGGATTCTTCAAATAAACCTTATACTGAACACCCTTATCATTCCCAGCATAAATATGATAATAAACTTTATATTGCGAAGTCGAAGGAACTGTAGCCTCGGTAAAAAGCGTCTCACTAAACTGAGCATAAAACTGCGTCGGACTCTCAGGTTCTAACAAACTATCAATCGCATCAGCAGAAGTCGGCAAACTCGTCCCAATAAACGATTTACAAAACGTGCTTCCAATCTCCTCAGTATTCCTCAAATTAAAAGCCTTAAACGCATTCGGCGCATAAATCGTTTGAAAATAATCTATATTTTTCTGCAAAGTATTCCAAGACTGCTCAACCATCAAATACTCGCCGCCGCCTCGAACTCTTTCTCCAGGAGACATAACACTCGAAATCAAACTCGGAATCAACTGATCCATCACCGGCGACAACTGCCTCCAGAAAAACTCACACTTGTAAACCGAAGTAATCTCGTCACAAATCCCAACATGCTCACCCGTCTCCAAACTAGTCTCCAAACAATCTCTCTCCGACTTCAAAATCGAAACAAAAGAATCAAGCCCAGCATGAATCCCACTCAAACAGATAGGAACCGCAATCCCCTCAGCGGCATTAGGAAGACACAAGATAAGACTTCCAATAATCCCCGTCTGTATAACATCACTAACCGGCATCCTACCACCAAGGTCACAACGCGAAGGCGGACAAATCACAGGGTCACAAACATTAAACATCAACTTACAATCCTCAGGACTCATAAAATCCTGACATTCAAAACCACCAACCTGGCTCATCGGCTTACCTCTCTCTATGCTCTCCCCAAAAATCTTAATCACACTCTGATCACCCTGACCAGATGCCTGCCTAATCGCCTCACGACCCCTCTCATACAAACTTTTAACTTCTGAGCTAGCCAAACCAGGACAAGGAATAAACGTATCAACAGACCCCACAGTATTAACACTAAACGACTGACACAAATCATCTCCAACCCCACTCTCCATATTTTTATTCCCCCCAATATTACAAATCTTAAAATAGCTAACGTCCGCCGAAGCTGTATACCCTTGAGGAGAACTGTCCAAAAAAGTCCCGCCACTATTAGGAACCATAGAATACCAACCCTCTTGCAAATCAAACGGTACAATCGCAGGAAGCCCCTTATTCCCTCCAGATTCATAATAACTAACTCTAGCAGTTCCCTGCGACCACTTATTAGAACAATCACCATCAGAACCAGAACCAACAAAAACAGCATTCTTTAGTTCCTCAATAGTACCCGCCGTAGTCCAACCACCATTCACATTTTCATAAACATTCTTAACAGTCATTTTACCGTCACTAGGCACACTCAAAACAACCAGGTAATTTTTACTACCAGTAGTCTGAACAGCCTGAACCCTAGTAGCAGCCCCAACACCATCAACACTAAGCCCATACTTACTAGCCTTATCACCACCCCACTGATAATACTGAGTTTTCTTATTCGTCAAAACAGCAACAGTAGCAGGATTAGTCTTCCACTCATTCCCAACTTCATTAGCAGCCGCCTTAGCCTCATCATTTTGTTTCTTCATCCCAGCAACATTCTTCAACATCTTGTTCAAATCCTCCTGAGCAACCTTAGCAGCTTCACCACCCTGATCCTTCAATTTTTTCACCAAAAGAGCCGCTTGCAACTGAGACTTCGTCGTCAAATCCTCAGCCGTCAAATCAACGCCATCAACTGTAGAAACGGTGCCAGTACCTAACCGAACCCGTAACTGCTCAATATACTTACTCTGGTTAGTAACACTGTCTCCTCCAAACAAACCACCACTCTGCGTATTCCCAGCCATCGCTGCATCCATCTCATCATTCACACCATTCAAGGCAGCAGTCATGGCCTCAACATCTTTCTCAATCTTGGGAGCCAAATCATTATAACACTGCGTCGAGGAGATACTACTATAATTCTGTGCACAAATTGACTTATACTTAGCCATCACTTTCTGCCGCGCCATAGCCTCCCCACTAAACCCACTAGCCATACTCTTAACCATCAAAACAGCCGAAGTCGCAAAACACGCACCCTTCCAACCCTTAATCACATTCCCCAACTTCTCAACTATATTCTCCCAATTATCAATCGACTCATTCAAATTCGCCAACATCCTATTCACCCTATCAGGCGACAACTCGATCGCCCTCTTCTCAATTCCAATCTTAAAAGTAAAATCGGCCTCGGTCTTCGTCCTCTTCACCTCAGGAATCAACGAAATATAAGCGACCTCATCAACCTTCACATCACTGACATAAACATCAACTCCCTTAAAATTCTCACTCTGTCCCTCTAAAATTTCAACCGACTTCTTCTGACCTTTATCTCCAGTATCAACAAAAGTAAGCTTAACTCTCCCCGGCAAAATATCATTAATCTGAATAACCCCAACAGCTCCCAACCCAATCTCGCCAGTCTCATTCACATTATAAGAAGTCCCTCTAATCCTCAAAATAGCTTCCTTCTCACTCTCATTATTAGGCTTAAAATCGACAACGCCAATCGTATGAAACTTATTACTAACATAAACACTCGAAAAAGCACCACCAAAATTAGTCCCATTAAGCATCTGTCTCTCATATCTAATATCCTGAACAATAGCAGAAGTCGGATACTTCTCAATAAACAAATCCATCAACCTCGTCGCCGTCTTACTTTTATTCAACTGCCTAGACAAAACAATCTGCTCATAAAGCGCCTCTTCCCCGTAAGCATCCCCAATATCTTTCTTCACAAAAGGATAAGTCTCAATCAACTCATCAACGGCCTTAGTAGACTTAATGAAATTATCATCCAGCCCCGCGTCATTATAATTCTGATCTTCTATAGTCGCCTCACTTTCATTCTTCTTAGACAAACTTAAAACTATCTTGCTATTCCCTGTACAACTAATTGAAACACTCCCCTCATTATAATCACTAATCTCCAAATTTCCAACCCTACACTTATCATTCAAAATCTTAGAACCCTCACGAACCCAAATCTCATCACCATCAACATTCAAAAGCGCTTTATTCTCAGGAGCAACAATTCCATTCAACTTCACCTTCAACCCAGCCCTACAATAATACCCAGGTAAATACATCAGGTTACTCGTCTCACCTTCTTTCAATCTCAAATTCCGAATAACCCTCTCCTTACTTCCGTCCAAAACCTCAACAACAGCAGTCCCATCGTCAATACTTCTAAGTCTCAAATAACCCCTACCATTCCAAAACGAAGTCTCAGCATAACTGTCATCCCATTGGTCATCACTCATCGCCGGCAAATAATATTCGGCCCTGCCCGTTCCAAAAGCCTCCTCGGCATCATAACGAATCGTCGCAGTCAAATTCCCAGCAATCCAATCCTCCATATTATCCTCGACTTTATTCCGTTTCAAAACAATCACAACATAGCCAATATTATTAATCACAGGGTCCCCAAGCAAAGTCGTATAGGATTTGACCGCAGCTCGAGCCGGATGAAAACTAATCCCAGAAACCCCGCTAGGATAATCCCCCTTAAAAGAAATCGATCTTATCGAAGAAACCTTAATCAGAGGGTTAACTTTAATCGCATACAATTGACAAAAAACCGGGACACTCTGATCCTCCAACAAATCACTTCTCACAACGCCAGGAGTACATCCTCCAGGAGGAATCCCAATAATAAAATCACTCGTCGCCTCACACTGCTCCGTATCCATCTGACTCAAAATAGGCCAATAAGTACTAACGTCCCCAGAATAAAGCCTATTAAAATTCGGCTGATATGCCTGCCAACTACTAATCGAACCAGAATATCCACTAGACACCGTCGACCCAGCAAAACCAGGAGCAGAAGCCCCAGGGAAAGGAGAACTAGATACCGCCAAGACCCCCGACAACATAAAAACCCCAACCAACAAAAACAAAATTATTTTCCTTCTCATATTAAATCCAAAAAGACGACCTCCGCATCAACCTTCTCATAATTCGCCTGCAAGCCCGCAATATCAGTCGGCAGACCAAACAAAGGTATGTTAATATTTAACCCACTAGCATCCGCCAACTGCCCCTCGGTAATATATTCAGAAGTCTTCCCTCCGCCAACAACAGCAAAGGAAACATCCATTTCAGGCAAATTAACATCATAACATTTTTCAGTCATAGCCCCAAACATTCCAACTAAACCACTCTCGGGAATATCAACACATTCTCTCTTATTCGATGCTGGAAATTTCAAAGACGAATTATCATAAACATGAACAGTCACATTATAATAACCCTCAATTAACTCAATAGAATTCATCTCAGGATAAAGCACTGTCGCTGAATAATCATCACCAACAAACGAAACCAAAGCCTTGTCAACAGCTCCCAAGTCCAAACTCAAATTATACTTCTTATTTAAAACAATATTCGCAATACTTTCCTCGTTTGTAGAAATCTGATATTTAGCGTCACTATAACCCTCAGCACTAGCCAATACAAAACCATTCACACACTGAGGCATCTCACCTCTCAAAATCGCGTCCCCATTCTCCAACTCAGTCTCACCAATCTCACAAACAGAATCTAAACACTTAAACTGAATTCTAGCCTCAACTGGATTCAAATTAGCATCATAAGTATAAACATCAACATCCTGATTCTTGAACTCACAAACCTTAGACTCTATAGTTGCTCCAGTTGTCGTCGGCATTGCTTCCCGAGCCTGATTCTTAGAAATTACAACCCCAATAGGAAACTGAAAAATTTCTTTATCATCATAAAACTGAATCAACACAGGAAAATTAATATCATAAACCAAATGATAAGGGATATAACAAAAGCCCATCGCAGCCATACCCTGCTGCAAACCAATCGGCTTCGCAACCTTATCCCCATAAATCTCAATCCTCGTCGGCCAATCAGGCGAATACATAAAATTCACATTCTCATCAATCTCCTTTCCAATATCAGTAACAAAATATTTATCCTCGCTAGATCCCAAATTATAATAATTCCCATCAAGCTTCAGCGTCGGAATATTCGCAGCCAACCCATTAACAATATCATCCTGGATATCTTGATCAACAAAAATCTTCGGCGCACACCCAATCTCCGTACCTGTCACAGGAGCATAAAGCCTCATAACATCCAAAGCATATTTCTCCAAAAACATCTCACTCTTCTCATAATTATAAACATCAATGGCCATATCATAAAATTTCCCAAGCTTACTACTCACAGAAAACTCATGACTATTAACAATAGCCGACTGATCTCCTCGAAAAATCGTAACCTTATTAGTCACAGCCAAATCAACTTTCAAATCATCAATACCAGAAACGGCCACCCCCTCATCGACATAAACATCATAACCCATTTCTTCAAAACTTGAAAAATCACAATCTTGCAACCTTTCACTAACATACTCATTCAACTCAACTTCCATTTCAGCCTTCCGCGGAACTCTCTCCCTTAGCAAATTATTGCCAGAAACATACATCCAATACTGAATCGGCTGTCCCAAAAAATCCAACTGCGAAGAAAATGGCATATAAGCAGAACCTGGCTCAAACTCAGGAACCTCAATATGTCCTCCCTGTTCCCCCAAAAGGTAAATCCCCTCCTGCGCACTCGCCTCCAAACATGAGATATAATAATCATAAGCCGGTCTCAAATCTTCACTTATACCAACCGCAACATCATCCCGCAAAGCAAAGTAAGCAATAATTCCACCGACAATAACAATTGCAACAATAATAAAAATGGTCACCTGACCCCTCTTCCCTAAGTCACCTAAATTTCGCATAAATACCCAAGACAAAACGCATATATAAAACTAATTATAATTATCTTTGAAACTCATAAAGTTCTTTCACTTCATCCTCGTCCATAGCCCTATCCAAAACCATAATCTCATCAATATTCCCATCAAACCATTCATTAGATTCGGGAGGGCTCCACCAACCCCTACGACCAATTACAAAAGTATCAGAAGAAACATTGACACGAGATCCAACATCTGTTCTTTCATCAGCAAGCTCTCCATTAAGATAAAGTTTCATATATTCAGAAGACTTAAACACCCCAGTAAAATGAACCCATTCCCCCAAAGTTATATCAGAATAAATAAATCTCCAAGCATTTAAATCATAATCCCTAGTAAAAAAAGCTAATTGAGTCAAAGATGTTCCAACGGCGTAAGTAGGCATTACATAAACATAATAGCCACAAGTAGGACAGCTTCCAGACCAAAAAACAAAAGAATGATTATCCTTATATGGCCTAACCCAACCTGAAATACTAAAATCTTTTGTGATATTCAAAGGCTGAGCATTAAAGATATAAACACTTTCATTGTCCAAATAATCAAGCCTTATACTTCGACCAATCCCATTTCTACCCGCTTCATAAGTCGCACCTCCACCGATAGCTCCTTCGATAAAATTTCCATGCAATCTCTCATCAACCTCGTTCAAATCATCATCAAACTTCCAATACGCAACAATATCTTCTTCGATGTCAGAATCAACATAATTAATATCACACTCTTTCAAATTGTCAACACTAGCAACACTTTCACAGACCCTCTCTGTCCTGCCATTATTAACCACGGGCGCAACACTCACCTCATCCAAATCACCATCGACAACAAAATAAAAAGTCCCGCCAACGTTTACCTCCTCATCAAAACTCCTAGTCAATTTTCTCGAATCCCCTCCAGAAGAAAAAATAAACTGGACCCCCTCAACATCAGAAGTTCCCTTGCTAACCTTAACTGAAACCGCCTTCGACACAGAATCAAAACAAGTATAGCCACTCGCATCATCAATAACGATCTGAGCATTCAAACAAAGAGTTTCCAATTCAAGATTATCCCTAATTATTGGAATTACTGTAGCCCACAAAATCGTGACAGCAGCAATAGTTATCAAAATTATTAATACCGTAGCAACAATCGCAGATATCCCCTTTTTCATCTAATCAACAACAAAACAACATATAAATAATTTATCACACAGCAAACCTAGGATCCCGGAGTCTGCACACTAAAAATATTAGAAACTTCACTCGAAGTCAAAACCCTATTATAAATCATCACATCATCAAGGTAACCATCAATATAATCTGACATTCCAGTTCTAACCCCAATAAATAAAACATCAATCCCCGGATCATCATTACTCCTCACCCCAGGTGCATCAAGAGAACCATCAATATATATCTGCTTAAATCCACTAGAATCATAAGTCCCAACAACATGAGACCATGTCCCAAAACCAAGAACGCTAACCCCCGACAAAACACTAGAACCATTAGTAAATAAATCATTTTGAATCATATATCCTCCGGCGGCATCCTGCGCCCTCATCTCAAAGGCATCATCCCCACCAAAAATTCTATCAAAAGCTCCAGTAACAACATCCAAATTAATCCAAAAACTAATCGACCCAGAGCTAGCCGGATCAAAAGACCCCACATTAACATAATCATTAGAACCATCCAAACCCAAAACACCACCCCTAACAGCATCACTAACAACGCCAGCCCCATTCACAAACGCCCCATCATAACTCCCAGTTTCATCACTCGCATCAACATCAAACTTCCAATAAGCAACATAATCAGAAGGCACAACCACCGAAGAAACACATACACCAGCCACACAACTCTCGGTAGCACCGCAAATGGTTCCGTCAGTTCTATCATAACAACTGT
>CAZETU010000001.1:18522-289308 GCA_964514585.1 Candidatus Woesearchaeota archaeon
AGTATCGACATCACAAAAACTACCTGCACTTGAACAACCTGGATCATCAGTGCAACCAACCACACAAACTCCTCCAACACAACTCTCGGTAGCACCGCAAATGGTTCCGTCAGTTCTATCATAACAACTGTCTCCACCCAAAGCACAAGTATAAGGAGTATCGACATCACAAAAACTACCTGCACTTGAACAACCTGGATCATCAGTGCAAGTTGACGGCGGAGTTGCGGGCGGATCAACATCAGGCTCGACAAAACCACCAACAGGACTAAGTCCGCTCAAATCACTATCTTTAATCAAGCTCTTACTCAAGCCCCCGACAACAGAACCAACCTTCCCACCTTCAAAAACAGGCGACAACTTAATTGACTCTAAGTCTCCAGAATAAGCACTTAAATTAATATGATATGTCTTCTTAGAATTCTCCGCCAAATTATCATTAACATAATGCGTTATAGTATTCCCGCCCATCGTAAACGACAAACCAAATCCAATAATCTCCGCATCATCACTACCCCTCTTCACCTGAACCTCTATCAAACGACTAGCAGAATCCCACGAGGTATAACCCTCAGTCGAAACAATTTGCATACTAACCATCTGGTCCAATGAACCTAAATTATCCCTAACCATCGGCATAACCACCGCCCAAAGAATCGTCACCCCAGCAACAGTTATCAAAACCACCAAAACCGTAGCAACAATCGCAGATATCCCCTTCTTCATACATAAAAAACAGTGAACATAATATATAAAATTAATGACCCAAGAATTGTGGACAAGCGATAGCGAAGGTTATGCCTTGGCAACTCGGGACCAGTTCATTCTTGTCCTATGACCCCACCAAGAATTGAACTTGGGCCTCATCGAAGTCAACGATACGTCCTAACCACTAGACAATGGGGTCTATCTAAAACTCCAGAGAAATCGGCGCTTTTAACTTTTCCGCTTACTTATAACTCCCCCCTTAACCTGCCCCCAATTCCCCTCGACATAATCAAAGTTTAAACTATTCTTATCAACCCGAGCAATCTCGCACAAATCATCAAATAAATCCTCAGGCAACAATCGAGACTCATTATAATAATTTTTCAAAGTCGAATAAGAAGTCGAAAAACCAAACTGCAAAATACCACGAAGTGAAGGAACATTCAATTTATCAATAATCAAATCCAAAAACCTCCGTTGTCTCCCTCGACCAAACCGAACTCTTCTCATAATAAAAATAACAATTACATCTTTATAATTTTAACTGCGAGACCACACAAACACAAACTTTAAAAAGGAATTTTCAAAAGAAATTATATGAAAAGACCAAAGAAAACAAACAGGTATTGTCCATTCTGTAAAAAGAAGACAGCACAAAAAGTGAAAGAGCCAAGCAAAGGCAAGGCTAGTTCTATGAAAAGAGGGTCAAAAGTCAGAATGAAACTTCGAGGTCTTTGGAGAGGAATCGGCAACAAAGGAAAATACTCTCGTATGAAGAACCAGCAAAAAGGAAAACGTAAAACAACTAAAAAAACAAACCTGATGTACACCTGCACTGAATGCGGAAAATCAAAATACCAGAAACAGGGCACACGAACATCAAAATTAGTATTAGAATAAAATGGCAGAAAGAAAAAAATACATAGAAACACAGGTCCCAATCCTAAACTCAACAATGAGAATCTTAGGAACAGCAGAAACCCTAGATAATAAAACAATAAAATTAGATTTAACAAGAAGACTAAGGGGAAAAGGTCTAACTATCAAATTCAGAATATTCAACCGCGAAGGAAAATTAGTTGCAATCCCAAACCAAATGGAACTTGTAGGATCTTATATCCGAAGAATGATGCGAAAAAGAACAGACTATGTTGAAGATTCATTTAACGCTAGATGTTCAGACGTCCAAGTTATAATCAAACCAATGTTAATCACAAGAAAAAAAGTTTCTAGAGCAGTTAGAAAAAATCTTAGAAACACGGCAAAAGAATTCATAGTAGAATATATCAAAGAAAAAGACTACAACACAATTTGCAACGAACTTCTCGATGGGATACTTCAAAAGACAATGCTTCCAAAATTGAAAAAAGTTTACCCACTTTCATTTTGTGACATTAGAATTTTTGAAACAAAAGAACTTGAAAAAATAGATATAGAAAAAGCTTCAGAAATGCAAGAGGCCGATAAAGAATCAGAAGACATTCAAGCAAGCAATGAAGAAAACATCCAAGAAGAAACAGAGGAGAAAAAAGCTGAACCAGAAACCACCGAAGAAGAAGCTAAAGAGAAAAATGAGTGAGCAGTCATGTTTAATTCTAATAAAACCTGATGGATTAATAAAATCCTTAACGGGAAATATAATTGCCGAACTTTCAAAGGCTGAATTAAAAATAATTGCAGCCAAAATAGTTTCTGTTGATAGAGAATTAGGAGAAAAACACTATCAAGATTTAAAACAAAATAGGCCAGAAATTTTTGAAGAAGTTTTAAAATACATAATGGGAGAATATCACACAAGGAGGGTTTTAGCATTAGTTTATCATGGAGAAAACGCAATCAAAAAAATCAGGGAAATTGCGGGCGTAACAAACCCTGAAAACGCAAACCCAGTAAGTATCAGGGGAAGATATGGAAGAATCAACTCTCAAACAAACGTCTTGGAAAATTGTATCCACGCTTCAGACTCAGAAGAAAACGCAAAAAAAGAAATCCAACTTTGGTTCTCTCCAGACGAAATAGTAAAAGAAATATACCCTGCAAAAACCAAGGAAGTACAGATTCAAGTAAAAGTTTGGGAATAATTCTAATCAAAAAAACTCATAAAAATCAATCTAAATAAATCTAACTAATTATTCCTCAGAAACTTTCTCAACCACTTTCTTAACAACTGGCTTCTCTACCTTTTTTTCAACCTTACCCTTATTCTTCGGCCTCGGCTTCCTATTTCTAGAAGTACCCTCAACTAACTCCTTTCGCTTTTTTTTCCTTCGAGCAACTCTCCAAGATTTATTCCTATCAAGTCGCTTCGGTTTATTTTTACCTGGCATAATAATTGATGAAAATTTGAGTTTTTAAGTGTGTCGATACAACCATCATAAAACTTAAAAACAGACTCCTCAATAAATCTATATGCCTGCGTAGCTCAGTGATAGAGCATCTGTCTTGTAAACAGAGGGTCGAGGGTTTGACTCCCTTCGCAGGCTTATGACTTGGCAAGATATAACAATAACAATTATTATGATTGCCTTTAGCTATGCATTAATTCCTCAAATAATAAAAGGATTCAAAAATAAAAAATCCTTCATCGCACTCCAAACCGCCCTAATAAATTCTGCAGGGATGTTAATTGTCGGGATAACCTATATCACATTAAATTTATATTTCTCAGCGACAATGTCTATAATCGGCGGCATACTCTGGGGGATTCTATTCATCCAAAACAAAATATACAATTAATCCTCATCAATAACTTCAACCTTCTTATCCTTCTCTAAGATATCAATAACCTCGCTCTCCAAATTAGCAACCTCTCCCTTATCAAAAGGCCCAATCTCGCTTCCATCAAACCCAAGAAACTCCGGCACATCCTCCAAAAACCTCACCAGCTTATGTTTCCCCTCGTCCTTTTGCCCGCCTTCCATATCCGATCCCATATTCTTCTCAGCCTTCTCAAGACTCTTAACAACCTCCTCGAACAAATCCTTCTCAAATCCCAATAAATTCTCAAAATCTTTCTTACTAATCCCAACCTCAGAAGCAACAAACGACAAATTCAAAATTTTCTTCTTCCGAATCCTAAGCAAATCCCTAAAACTAGAAATCGCATTCTCCAACTTCTTCTTATTCTTAATCGCCATATCAGAAAACAAATCATCCTCCTTACTCAAAAACTCCTTCTTCTCCCGAAAATATTCACTAACCTCACTCAAAAATTTCTTAGGCAAAGGCTGCAGTTGTTCAGAATACTTCTCCTTCCTCATCGCCTCATAAATATCACTAAAAGTTATCATAACCCCGAAACGAAGCTCCCGTTTAAAAGAATTGTTATACTCCAAACCAAAACCTTCTTAATCTCAAACTCCTTCGGAAAATTATGTTCGGATCACTAAAAGCAAAGCTAAAAGGCTGGGTCAAAAAAAACAAAGACGAAGAAGCAGAGCTAGTTGAAACAATAAAAGAAGAAAAGAAAGTTGAGAAAAAACTAGAGAAAGAAAAAACCAAAAAGAAGAAGATAGAGAAAAAAGAAGCTAAAATAGAAAGGGAAAAAGAAGCTAAAAAAATTAAGACAGAGAAAAAAGAAACACCAAAAGAAGAAGAAGAACACAAAGCTGAACTTGAACAATCCTTAGAAGAAACCATTCAAGCACCAGTCACGGAAAGGGGCTTCTTTTCCAAATTCAAAAAGAAGCTAACAGAAGAAAAATTTGAGGAACTCTTTGAAGAACTCCAAATCATCCTCTTACAAAATAACGTCGCATACGAAGCTGTCGAATCAATAAAAGAATCCCTAGAAGAAAGATTAATCGGCAAAACCCTAAAGGAAGTCGACCTAGCAACCGAATTAAAAGAATCCATCAAATCACTACTAATTAACCCCCCAGATTTCCTAAAAACAATCAAAGATTCCCTAGAAGTAAAACAACCTTTCGTAATCGTATTTTCAGGAATCAACGGCTCAGGAAAAACAACAACAATCGCGAAAGTCACAAACTACCTCCAAAAAAACGACATCTCCGTTTGCCTAGCCGCAGCCGACACTTTCCGAGCAGCAGCAATTCAACAGTTAGAAGAACACGCAAACAAACTTAACGTCCCAATAATCAAAAAAGATTACGGCTCAGACCCAGCAGCAGTAGGTTTCGACGCAGTAGCTTACGCAAAAAAACACAAAATCGACGTAGTCCTAATTGACACGGCCGGTCGAATGCAAAACAAAGACTCCTTAATGAAAGAAATGGAAAAAATCGCACGAGTAAACAAACCAGACATGAAAATATTCCTAGGCGAATCCATAACAGGAAACGACGCAACCGAACAAGCAAAGGCATTCAATGACAGCATAGATATCACAGGAATAATCCTCTCAAAAGCCGACGTAGACGAAAAAGGCGGAACAGCAATCTCAGTCTCAAAAGCAACAGGTAAACCAATCCTCTTCCTCGGGATGGGACAAGAATACGACGACCTAGAAGTTTTCGACAAGAATAAATTAATTGAAAAATTAGGATTATAATTATACAACATTCAGTAAATATGCCCCAATAAACATTAACAAAATAAATATTATTTTCTGGAATAAAATTCTTTTACTTAATTCTTCCTTTATTAAATGTGGAAAAAATATTGTCAATAAAATTCCTATCAAAAATACAAACACCGGCTGAAGACCACCAATAACCCACACCAAGGTTAATGGAGCTAATAATATTGCAAAACTAAAAACAATTACCCCAATTATATTAATAGTCTCATTTAAGATATTTAACCCTATTATCGCTTTTTTATTTTTCTTAAAAGAAATAATAAAATCTTTTCTATAGGATTTTACAAAAATTAATAATATCAATCCAAAAATCACAAAACCAGAGTATTGCCAAAAACTAACTGTCCAGAAATCTAACTCTAAGGCAAAAAACTTAAAGAATAAAGTATTCAACGCTACTAATAGCGATGCCAACAATTGCAAAAATAAAACGTCTTTGGTCAAATGAATTTTTTTATTGTGAAATTTAATGGATATTCCTATCGCCCCAAAAATAATCAACAACGAACCAATAATCTGAGTTATTGTCAATACTTCCCTTAAAATAAAAAAAGCAAGAAAATATGAAAAAATGGGAACACTTTGAAATATTGGAACAACCTCAGAGGTATCTGCTTTACTTAATGCTTTCAAATAAGGAAAAAGATAAAGAATAAACAAAAATCCATTAATAATTAACAAACTACTTGTCGCCAAATTTAAACTTAAAACCCCTGGCTTAAACAAAGCTATTAAGACCGCAACTGGAAACCCTATAAGACAGGAATAAATTATAAGTGCCCCTTCACTTGATCTAAAATATTTCGAAACTAAAAATTTATCAATAAAATTACTTATCGCCCAAAGAAATGGTGCAATCATAGCAACAAGTAGCCAGTTCATAATTTTACATATTTAGAATATTTATAAAGATTCTCAAACCTCAACCCAAAACCTCAAAAACCCCACTTTTCTACTATTTCTATGGTATTAGACAAACTAGGTAGCACCTTGAAAAGCGGAATTAAGAAGATTTCAAACGCGATTTTCGTAGATAAAAAACTAATAGATGGAATAGTAAAAGATATCCAAAAAGCACTAATCGAAGCAGACGTAAACATCGAACTCGTATTCGCATTATCCCAAAAAATCAAAAAACTAGCCTACGACGAAACCATAAAAGGAATCGACAAAAAAGAACAACTCGTAAAATTAATCCATGACGAAATCAACGCACTCTTAGGCGAGAAAAAAGAACTAAAGCTAGAGAAAAAAGCAAGTATAATGTTTCTAGGTTTATACGGCGCAGGTAAAACAACAACAATCGCAAAGCTAGGATTCTACTACGCAAAACGAGGAAGAAAAGTAGCACTCTTAGGATTAGACACCCAGAGGCCTGCAGCTATGGACCAGCTAGAACAAATGGCTAAAAAAGCAAAGCTCCCTGCCTTCGTTGACAAAGTCGAAAAAGACCCAATCAAAATTATCAAGAACTACAAAAAAGACCTAGAAGATTACGACCTAATCCTAATAGACACAGCAGGTAGAGACGGCCTTAACAAAGACTTAATCAAAGAAATCGAAAAGCTAAACAAAACCCTAAAACCAGATTACAGAATCCTAGTTATGCCAGCAGATATCGGTCAAGCCGCAAAAACTCAAAGCTTAGAATTCCAAAAAGCATTATCAATCGACGGCGTAATAATCACAAGAATGGACGGAACATCAAAAGCAGGTGGCGCTCTAACAGCTTGTGCAGAGACAAAGGCCCCAGTTTTCTTCATCGGTGTCGGCGAACAAATCCACGAAATAGAAACATTCGACCCAGAATCTTTCATCTCAAGACTATTAGGAATGGGCGACCTCTCATCCTTACTAGAACACGTCAAATCCGCAACCGACGAAAAGCAACAACAAAGAATCGAAGAAAGACTTCAAGAAGGAAAATTCACACTACTAGACCTCTACGCCCAACTAGAACAAATGAACAAAATGGGAAGCATGGACAAACTTGTGGGAATGATTCCAGGAATGTCCGCAGCAAAAGTCCCTAAAGACGTCCTAGAAAAACAAGAATCAAAAATGAAACACTGGAAAACTGCCATTTCATCAATGACCGAAGAGGAAATCGAAAACCCAGAAATCCTAGAAAAACAAACAACAAGAATCCAGCGAATCGCCCACGGTTCCGGAACAACCACAACAGAAATCCGAGAACTTCTAAAACAATACAAAATGCTCAAAGAAATGATGGGCATGCAATCCGGCCTCGCCGAAGGAAAAATCGACCAAAAGATGATGCAAAAGATGGCCAAGAAATTTAAAGGTAAAATAAAATTCTAAAAATAAAAACCAATATTAGTATTCTAAGCTAGCATTATCCATATTTGTATAAGAACCAGGATTCATAAATCTTCTATCTCCTTCGGGTACACAATAAGGAACAGCGCCACCCTCCAGACATGAGGCAACAACACCTTCAAAGCCATCTGGGCACTCATTATTTTTATCCATCCCAAAATAACCATACTCCTCCATCGTCTCAACACTATCAAGACAACATCCTCTGGGTGTAGGAGCAAAATAGGTAGAATCGGAAAGATTCATACATCTCTCCCTCAAGATAACATAATACTCCTCTCCCAAAAGGGTATAATTCAATTCATCTAAAGAGTCATTAGTTGCCTCGCTCAAAGAACCATTATCTTCTTCGTTCAAATTAACAACATAACTTGTCTCACTTGAAGGAGTGCCATTATAATCTAAAACTTCCTGATCTCCATCAAAAAATAAAAAACCTGCAAGGACAACTACCAAAACGAAAACCAACAAGACAATACACCATCTCTTCTTCATAAAAACAAAAACAATTAAACATTTAAATAAGTTCCTGATAAAATTACCATGAACAAACTAATCCAACAAGGCGCCGAGGCAAAAATATACTTACAAGTCGTACCAGAAGCAGTAATTAACAAAGAAAGAACCCAAAAAGGTTACCGTCACCCAAGCCTCGACAAACAAATCCGAACACGCCGAACAAGATCCGAAGCCAAAATAATCAACAAAGCATCATCCTTCGGAGCAAACGTCCCAGGAGTCCACTCAGTAGACAAAAACTCCCAAACAATATCAATGCAATTCATAGAAGGCGACCGATTATCCGAAACCCTAAACTCCTACCCCGAAGAAAAACAATTCTCAGTCATGCAAAAAATAGGAGAACAAGTAGCCATCCTCCACAAAAACAACATCATCCACGGCGACCTCACAACATCAAACACAATATTATCAAAAGACAAACTCTTCATAATCGACTTCGGACTAGGCTTCATATCAACAAAAATCGAAGACAAAGCAGTCGACCTCCACCTAATCAAACAAGCCCTCGAAGCAAAACACTTCCAAAACAACGAAGCCCTCTTTCAACAATTCCTAAAAATCTACAAAAACAAAGAAATCATCCAAAGACTAGAAGTCGTAGAAAAACGGGGCAGATATAAACACTAACTTTCACTACCACGTTACTTACCATAAGAACTTGGAAAAAATTCATCGTTAAATCTTTTCTCAAGTCTACATGTCAAGGCAGAAGATAAGCCACGAAAATCCGTATTCCCAAGAAACTCTCCCAAATTCCTCCGCGAACCCCCAAGCTTCGCCCCATTATTAATATAAATCATATCAAAATTACTCATCCAATCAAACAAATGCTGACGAATCTGTAAAGGAGCTACAACAGACCAGGCATCAATACTACCTCCATCTACAGCAAATCCCTTCTCAAGATAAAACAAAGACGCATTCTGCAAAACATCATCCCCTTCTGTAACTTTAAACTCGCCAAAAACAGAATATTTTTTCCAAGCCCCAATTCTTTCACCAGGAACATCCCAAGGGACAACCAGAAAGGCCATAGAATCATAAATAGAATCTACCCGAATCGCAGCAAGCGACCCCTCATCACCACTAGCCCCAACACTAACTCTACCACCATTAGTAACATCAAAAGGAACCTCCCCCACCTTCAAAAAAGAAATAAAGGGATAATCAGCTCTTTCAGCAAAAGGAGAATCAAAAGAAGGACTCGCAAGCCCCTCTGTGCAAATATACCCATCCGTCACATCAGCAGTATAAACCCTTCTCATAGGACCACTACACTTCACTACCATTAAATAAAAAAGAATCCAATCTTTTTTAATACTATTATCTTCAGCAATACACTTAAAAATATCCCAATTCTCTCAATATTACTAGTCCCGTAGTCTAGTGGTCAAGGATGCAGGGTTTTGATCCCTGTGACCCAGGTTCGAATCCTGGCGGGGCTATTTTTACATACAATTAACTTTAAAAAGCAAAATTTGTACAACTTATCATGGCAGAAAAAACAAAACCTACATGGGTTAAAATGAAAGAGCCTGAATTAAAAAAAATCATAGCAGAGCTTGCAGAAAAAAACGCCCCTTCTAAAATCGGATTAATCTTGCGAGACCAATACGGAATTCCGACAACAAAAGTTTTCGGCAAAAAATTAAAAGCTTATTTGAAAGAATTAGGAATCGAAGTAAACGAAGACTTAGAAAACGCAGAGAAAAAAGTTGACAATCTTAAAGAACATCTAAAAGAAAACATCACAGACAGGTCCGCAAAACACAAATTACAACACGCACAATCCAGATTAAACATCACTAGAAAGTATTTCAAGGTCCCACTCAGAAGAAAAAAGAAGTAATTTCATTCTCCGTCGACAAACTTAATTTCTACTACCATAATCTTTATTAACTAACCCCGGTTTTTTATAAAATGTTAAAAGAGGTAGAGGGGTTCGTAAAAGAGTTTTTAGAATTCTCCAAGGATAAGCCAATAAGAATCATCAGTCACTACGACACAGATGGAATCACATCAGCAGCAATTCTAATAAAAACCCTCAAAAGATTAGACAAAAAATTCTCAGTCAAAATAGTCAAAGGATTAGAAGAACACATAATCAAAAAAGAACTCCTTAGACAACCAAAAGAAGTCATCGTCTTCAGTGACCTAGCCTCAGGAAGCTTAGACTATTTCCAAGACCTCAAAGAACCAATCTTCATTCTAGATCATCACGAGATAGACAAGACTAAACTAAACGACAAAATCAAAATTATAAACGCCCACCTAACAGACACCCCAAAAGACAACGAAGCAACAGGCGCAGGAATATGCTACCTTTTCGCAAAAACAATCAATCCAGAAAACCAAGACCTAGCACCCCTAGCAATCATCGGAATGATAGGAGACAGACACGAATCAAACTTATCAAAAATAAATCAACAAATAGTAAGCGACGCCCAAGACCTAACAATCAAAAAAGGAATAGTCCTATATCCCGCAACTAGACCCCTAAGAAGAGCATTAGAGTGGTCAACCTCACCATACATCCCAGGAGTCACAGGAAACGGCCCAGGAGCACAAGAACTATTAAGAGAAACAGGAATCCCATTCAACAAAAACCTGCTCGACCTAAACGAAGACGAAATGTCAAAACTAATAACCGCAGTAATGATCCGTCGGGCAAACTCGGGAAAAGAAGATAACATTCTCGGAAACCTCTACATCTTAAAATTCTTCAACACAAAAGAAGACGTCAGAGAAATTTCAGTCCTAATTAACGCATGCTCAAGACTAGGATATTCAGACATCGCCCTCTCATACTGCCTAGAAAACGAAAAGGCAAAAACAAGAGCCCTAGACATCTACACAGAATACAAACAAGAATTAGTATCAGGATTAAAAGTCGCAGAAAAGATGGACAAAATCAACGGTAAAGGCTTCGTTATCCTAAACGCAAAAGACCAAATCAAAGACGCAATCGTCGGAACAATATGTTCAATGCTCTCAAGCTCTCCAGACTATCAAGAAGGAACAATACTAATCGGGATGGCATACAACGAAGACAAAATAAAAGTTTCAGCAAGAATCGTCGGACACGAAGGCCGAAACCTAAAAGAAATCCTAGAAAAAACAGTAACAACTTTCAAAAGCGACAACCCAGAAACAATCGCCGAAGTCGGAGGACATCACTTCGCAGCAGGTTGCTTAATTGAAAAAGAAAAAGAAGAAAACTTTATTGAAACTTTGAAAAAAGAATTAGAAATTGAAATCGTAAAAATCTAAGAGCAAGGTAAAGCACCAACAGCAACACCAGGCTTACCATTTATCGAACCATCACACAATGGCCCATTAGGACTAGGCCTCATATCAGAATTCTTATAATCAATAAACATTGTAAATGGATTCAACTCCTCAGTATTTGCATTATTTTTTATAATTATATTTCTTGAAGGATTGTTCCATGGAACCTCATGAGCCACATTGTTTGAAATTTCTATATCACTTAATGGTCGATTCAATCTTATATCTGGCTCACTAAGTGGTTCTATTCCATATGGTGAAATAATAGTATTGTTTACTATTTTTAGATTCCATTGAGATTGGTGGTCAGGCGATATTCCGTGTGCATGATTCTGCACCATTATAACATTGTTTGCAATTAATGAATCATATAATCCTCCTCCAAAAATACCCTGTGAACCTCCTGGACCTACACCAGGCCTGTTATAATCCGGAAGAGCATTAAGATAATTATTTATTATTGTTATATTACTATAATTATAATACCCCGAATATTGTATCCCATCTGTATGAAAGTGGCCTGACCAGTAAAGATCTGCATAAGTATTAATGATAGTATTACCCCTCACAATAGTATTAGCCTCCAAACTCGCAATCCCATCAGAGGCATATCCATCAATCAGATTATTCTCAAAAAGTCCATATTTCCCAGTACTCACAACTCCCATCGCCACATTCTTGATAACATTGTTTTTGAAGATGAAGTGATGGCTTCTTGCGCCCATTTTGATTCCATGCCATGTCCTATTAGACCAATCAAGAACATCCCAAGAACTAGTGTCCTCAACAGTATAAAGATAATTATTCTCAAAGGTCATATGATCATTATCATAACCATAAAATATTGCTGGAATATTTGATTGAGTATGCAAAGAAGGGGTACCTCCATTAACACTAGGACCCAGCTCAAGACCCTTAAACTTCCAATAAGAACAACTCTTACAGGTCACGCCACCAAGCTTAGGATTATGTCCTGGCTCAGCTTCAATATTAATATAGCCAGAATTCTTCTTATGTGCCCTAATCTCTGAATTAACTTCACTATTAAAAGAACCATGGTAACCATTAAGCAGTCTCAATGTATCCCCTCCTGCAATCTTCCAACCATTAAAATAACCAGCATCAACAACTGAATTTAAAGAACCCCAGGGCCTACTTCGAGTTCCATCTCCACTGACAGTATTTCCATTCACAGGATCCAAATAATAAAAGTTAGAAGAAAGCACAACACAACCTCCATCGACACAAACTTCGCCACTACTACATCCACTACCACAAGTTCCTCCACATCCATCGCCACCGCAAACCTTACCAACACAATCAGGAACACAAGCCCCAGTACAACTTCCACTGACACAACTCTCGCTAGCATCACAACTTCCACAAGTCACAGGATCCCCACAATTATTATTCCGAGTTCCACATGTCCATATGCCACAAGTAGCAGAAGCAGATTCTGGCGTACAAGGAATCAATGTCGGTTGCTGCTCATCATAAATCTCTCCAACCTCGCTTAGACTCAAAGCCCTATCATAAACCATAACATCATCAAGCTTACCTTCCCACCAAACATCAAGATTACTACAAACTCCATCGGCATAATCAACACCTATTGTAACCTCCGAATTAGCACGAACATTAGGCGACCCAACATTAGACTTAGTTCCCTCTAAAACACCATCAACATAAATCCTATTACTATTCCCATCATAAGTCGCAACAAGATGATGCCAAGAATTATCAAATAAATTAGTCGTTGACTTAACCCTAGTCGCATCATAGTTCTTATCTGGCCTAACAAAAATCATATCAGCCAACCCAGTATCATCAACCCTCACCTTATAATTCAAATAAACCCAATCATCAGAAACACAATTTTCTCCATACCTATTTGAAAAAATCGTCTTCCGAAAATCCTGAGACGTAGATTTAATCCAAGAACTAATAGTATAAGAAGTAGGCATATTAAGTCCGTCAGGATTACTTAAATCAACATAATCGTTTTTACCATCCAACTCCAAAACATTCCCTTTATCAGCGTCGCTAACAACCTTAGCATTATCCATCATAACCCCATTATGATTCCCAGTCTCATCACTAGCAGCATTATCAAACTTATAATAAGCAATATAATCAGAAGGAACTTTCGAAAAAGCAACACAACCTCCATCGACACAACTAGCATCAGCCCCACAATCAGCATCATTAACCCTATCATAACAATCATCAGCCTTCAAAGAACAAGAATAAGGAACATTCCCATCACAAAAATTACCTGCACTTGAACAACCAACATCGTCCTCACAGCTCACAATAGCAGCAACCTTCATAAGTCCACTTCGAACACTTTCCGTCGAATTACCAGCCAAAGTCGCCACAAAATAAAACTCAGGTATTCCCGATACATCATTAATATACTCCGCCTTCCAAGACGTCCTATCATAAACCCCATTCAAAACCGTAATCTCATCATCACCAAAAGGATCACTTTCATAAATCCTAAAAAGAATACTCTCCCCCACACAATTACTCCCATCAACAATCAAACCAACATTGATTCCTTCAGTAACCGAAGAGGCAGTCCAAAAAGCACTAGTTAAATCACAAAGCACCGGCGGTTCAGGTTCAACAGGAGAATCAATCACCCCATTATTATAAATTTCAGAAATTTCAGAACTGCTCAGTGGTCTATTGTAAATAACAACGTCGTCAATCAAACCATTAAACCCATTCCCAATTTGTACAACAGAATCGACATCTGACCCAAAAATAATATCATCAGAACTCCCAACCAATTCTCCATCAGCATACAAAGAAGAACTCTCAGAATCCTGAACAAGGACCAAATTAACCCATCTTGAAGGCTCCAAGTCATAATTGTAAAAATAACTCATATTATTTTTCCTAGCGAATATAACATATCCTAAATTACTATCCCTCGAAAGCTGCCACCTAGAAGTATCAGTTCCCCAAGAATCACTCTTGGTAACCAGTCCAATATAACTTGACTCTGGGTCATCATTCAAATAATACCAAAGAGAAATACTAATATCATGTTCTGATGGATCAAAAGTTCCCAAATCAACATAATCCCCGTCGCCGTCCAAACCCAAAACATTTCCCCTCTCGCCATCGCTAACAATCGCAGCATCACCCTTCAATACACCATCATAATTTCCACCCTCATCACTAGCATCACTATTAAATTTATAATAAGCAACATAATCAAAAGAAACCTGAGGGACAGTCAATTCAGTCGCATCACCACTAATCGAAGTATCATCTTTTTTAAGTAATCCAGGAGGAATATTCTTATCTTTCTCCACACGAGCAGCTGCCAACAAACCATCAGTATCCCAAGCAATATTCTCATCATCAATAATAATAATATTAGTCGCACTATCACCCAAGCCACCAAATCCAGTATCAGAAGAAATATAAATCCAAAACATAGAAACTAAAACTACAGACATAATAAAAACAATAACAATCGCAGACGTCCCCTTTTTAGCCATAAAAACTATTAGAAAAAAGACTATATAAATATAATCCTAAACACAACCTAAAGCCCCAACAGCAACGCCAGGCTTACCATTCACAGAGCCATCGCACGCAGGCGAATTCATCTTAGGACGATAATCGTCATTCGCTCCGTCTACAAACACCGCAGGAATTGTATCATATCTATGAGGATATTCCAAACTATTCGGCTCCGAAAGTCCAGGAGAACCAGATCCCCCCCTCGAAAATATATTCATATCATGATATAAAAACCCACTACCACCATTATATCTCGTCGCAAATATATTATTATAAGAAGTTATATCCTTAGTACTATAGTCATCAAGATATTCCATATACTGGTGATAAAAAACAAACCCCGTACTTCCATCGACTCCTTCTTTTCTAACAACAGTATTGTCGGCAAATAACCCATTGTAAACGCTATAAACTCTCCAATCATAATTCCCCAAACTATACATCAGATTCCCCGTAAACGTCACACCATCGATATGAGAACCACCCGTCCAAATCCCTTGCGAAGAATGATCATGTATTACATTATCCTTAATAACTAAATTCTTCAAAGCCCAACTCTTACCATAAAAACCGCCCTCAGGTCGAGCCCTATTTGAAGCAGTATAAACCTGAATACAATCCGGATGCTCACTACTCAAAAAAGAATTCCCATATATATCATTCCCCTCAATCAAAAGATTATGCCCACCACCAGTAAATATCTTATCAACTCCAACATGATGAATCTCATTTCTCAAAATCTTAACATTAGTATTATACCCAGAAAGCAAAATCCCATTATGCCCACCACTCAATTCAGAATCCGATATAACAAAATCATACGCCCTATTCGTCTGAATTAAATCAAGAGCCTTCCTTTTTTCCTGTATTAAGGCCTCGTCGGTAGTTCCCTTAATATTCATATTCTTAAGTCTAATACCCGCAGCATAATATATACGAACACTATTCCATCCAGCATTTTCTATTTTAATCCCATCAAATTCATGAGCTGCCAAATAAACATCAGAAGCATAATTAAAAATAATTCCCCCAAAATTAACATTACTATTTCCACTAGCCGCTCTATAGCTTATGTATGGCTGATCAGATGGCAACGGATCCGTAGAGGCTCCAGTATATTTCTGTAAATATTTTTTATCCAAACTAAAAGTTCCATAGTCTCCATTGTAAATCGTCACAGTATCCCCATAACTAACCCTATTACCTGACCCAGAATAACTAAGCATTGCTCGTCCCAAAGTTTTCCATGCCCTACCAGAACTTAGACCATCATTATTATCATTCCCACTAGCCGCATTCAAATAATAAACATTGTTCGAAGCCACGCTACAACTTCCACTACTACAAACTTCTCCGCTCCCACATCCACTACCACAAGTCACAGAATCCCCGCAGTTGTTCGTCCTTTGCCCACAAACCCAACTTCCACAAGTTACAGAAGCTGGCTCCGAAATACACGGCGTTGGCGTTGGGGTTGGCGTTGGGGTTGGCGTTGGGGTTGGCGTTGGGGTTGGCGTTGGGGTTGGCGTTGGGGTTGGAGTAGCAACAGAACCATAAATATTATCAATCTCCTCCTGAATTAAAGCCCTATCATAAATAACGACATCATCAATAAAACCATCAAACCCATGACCAATCTCTACCCCAGAATCAACATCATCACCAAAAATAATATCCTCCGCACTTGAAATCATTTCCCCATCAACATACAAAGAAGAACTCGTTGAATCCTGCACAAGAACCAAATGGACCCATCTGCCCACCTCAAGATCATAACCAGAAAAATAAGCCATATCATTTTTCCTAGCAAATATAATATATCCTAAATTACCATCCCTCGAAAGCTGCCACCTCGAAGTCGACTCACCCCAAGAATCACTCTTAGTAACCAGCCCAATATAAGTAGACCTCGGATCCTCATTCAAATAATACCAAAGAGAAATACTAATATCATGGCTCGACGGATCAAAAGTACCAACATCAACATAATCACCGTAGCCATCCAAACTCAAAACACTCCCTCTATTCAACATATTAGAATCCGTAGAAATAGAGGCATCCCCAACAAAAGTACCATCATGCTTTTCAGATTCATCACTAGCGTCACCTTCAAACCTATAATAAGCCACATACCCGTCAGAAACATGGGAAAGCACGAAGCAACTCCCATCAACACAATTATTCGGGCCACAAGATACCTCATTAACTTTATCGTAACATCCATCATTTCCCAAAACACAAGAATAAAAATCATTAGCGCCCTCACAAAACTGCCCAACAGAAGAACAATCATAATCATTTGAACAAACGACGGGAGTCGAATCAGAATCCTCATTGCCCGAATCAAAACTACTATCTGAGTTAGAGTTACCATTATTACCAGAGCCCTCATCCAAATATGGATTATAACCCCCAACATCTAATCCGTCAAATAAATCATTAAAAACTGGGGATTCAACACTAGGATCAACAAACCCCCCTTCCGGAATAAACTTCATCAAATTGACTCTATTAATCCTGTTCCTCTTAAGTTCACTAACAACCGACCCAATTCTACCACCAAAAAAAATCGGAGAAAGCTTAATCGATTCCAGTTCCCCATCATAACCACTTAAATTAATATAATACGTTTTCTCAGAATCCGCCGACAAAACATCATCAACATAATGACTAACCACATTCCCATCCATTACAAAAGACAAACCAAAGCCAATAATCTCCGTATCACTAGACTCCCTCTTTACCTGAACCTCTGCCAATCGACTATCTGCATCCCACGAAGTATGCCCCCCCTCTAAAGAAAGACCGACACTACTCTCCTCCTCACTTAAATAAAAATCATCAATATCGACTGAAGTTGCAACACTCCAAATCACCATCCCAAGAACAACAGTTACTAAAGCCATAAAAATTATAGCAAGAACGACAGACACTCCTTTCTTCATCCCAATTCAAGCAAAATATAATATATAAATCTTGACAACCCACAAACCTTAGCTCACCAGAGATACCTACTGGGTAAAAACCTTGGTTTTAAAAACAGACACAAAACCTTAAAAACCAAAATTCTCACCTAACTATATGGAAAACACAAAAGGAAAGTTCATAAGAGTCAAATGCTCAAAATGCAAAGCAGCTCAGACAATTTTTGGAAAAGCCTCAACGAAAGTTAGATGCCTAGAATGCAACACCATCCTAGCTCTACCAGCAGGCGGAAAAGCAAAAATTCGTTCACGTGTCGAAGAAATTTTATAATTCTATAACTTTAAATAACTAAATTTATTGAAATTAACATGGAAGAAGGAGACCTAATATTATGCACAGTTGAGAAAGTAACAAACACAATCACATTTGTAAAAATGCCAGACCACAAAGAGGGCACAATTGTTTCTTCAGAAATCGCACCAGGACGAATCAAGCTTATGAGACAATACGTTGTCCCAAATAAAAAAGTAGTTTGCAAAGTTCTCGGAGTCAATGGTAACCACATTCAACTATCTTTACGAAGGGTCAACTCAAAAGAAAAGAAAGAGGTAATGCAAACATACAAACAAGGACAAGCAATAAAAGTCGCATTCAAACAAATCTTAAAAGAAAATGTCAAAACAACAAAAGAAAAAATATTAGAAAAATATAAAACATTATCTGAATTTATCGAAGCTGCCAGAGAAGACGAAAGCCTAATATCAAAATACATTCCAAAAGACAAACAAGAACTAATAAGAAAAATAGCAGAAAAGAAAAGAAAAGCCCAAGAACTAAAACAAAACATAAAAGTCAAATGCCTAGAAGATGACGGAGTCAAAAAAATAAAAAAACTCTTCGACTTCAAAAACGAAAACGTTTCAATAACTTACATATCCGCAGGAAACTTCAAACTCAAATTAACAGTAGAGGATTTTAAACAAGGAAAAAAAGAAATGATAGAATTACTTGAAGAACTTGAAAAAAGAGCAAAAGAAAACAGTTGCGAATTCTACAGCTCAGAGGAAAGGTAAGATGCATTTAAACAAATGCCCATCCTGCAACAAATATACATTCAAAAAAGACTGCCCAAAATGCAATTCAAAAACAGAATCCGCTCATTACAAATTCGTTAAAATCAGAAACGCCCCGCCTCGAAGCGCCCCATTCAAAAAACGCTAACAGCATTCCCTTTTAACAATCTCCATATCTTCTTCCCATAACGGCGTCAGCTTCGTTCTATTATAAATTATCGCCGCAGGATGAAACAAGGGAATCAACTTAAACTTCAAAACACTCGCCTTCCCCTCGCTATCCTTCACACTCATCTCACAATCCTGAACCCTACCATGAACAGAAGTAATCCCAGGTTGACTACTCATCGCATCAACATCACCCTTAGCCAAAAAGAACTTAGTCGCATAATTCCCAAGAGAACAAACAACCTTTGGCTTCATATCCCTAATCTGTTTCAACAACCACGGAGTATGCGCCCTAATCTCATCAGGCAACGGATCCCGATTCTCTGGAGGTCGGCATTTCAAAATATTAGCAATATAAATATCATCAAAAGTTAATCCGACTTTCTCTAATAACTTATCTAAATTTTTCCCGGCAGCCCCGACAAAAGCCAACCCCTGCAAATCTTCATTCCTCCCAGGAGCCTCACCGACAAACAAAATTTCACTCGCAGGATTTCCTCGCCCAACAACCACATTAGTACAATCCTTAAATAAATCAGTTCTCTTCACAAGAGCTGCCTCATAAAAATTAAATTCATCAGATTTCTTATTCGACTCTTCCATAAAAAAAACAAGAATCAAAAGTTATTAAACTTATTTCTTAAACTTCACAAAATAAACCACAACCGCTCCAGCAAGAAGAACTACTAGAACAAGCGGGAACCAGAACCAGAAGCTAGAACCCTTATCCAATTCATCACCCAAAGATACCTTATCATCAGCAGGGCTCACAGTATCATCATTAGTCACATCACTTACAGCTTCATCAACCACAGTATCATTAGCAACAACCGCAGCAGCCCCTCCAGCGGCACCACCACTACCTCCACCGGGGCTAACAGGATCAACAGGAAGAACAACGGGATCGTCTACAGTCTCAACAACACCAAAGACCGAAAAACCAATTGAAGTTGGAACCACACAGGTCGTATTGTCCTCACCAAATGTACAATTAACATCCGTTAAGTTAAGCTCTTTACACCCTTGAGCAACAGAAACATTGGTAATATTATCAGGGCAGTGCATAAGTACCGCATTGTCAGGATCGTCAAGAACCTGGGGAATGATAATTTCTACCTCGTCAACACCAAGAGTCTGCGCCATCATCTCCCAATTATCTCCGTCCATTCCAACAAAAGAATCTCCGTCAGCACTAGTATTAACAACAAAGGCATCAGTTATATTCAAATCTTGTGCTTTAACAAAATCAACTCCCTTAAAATCAATCCCCCAAGGCAAACTTGAATTAGGATTAAAAAACTTCAAATCAACATCTCTACCCTTCGTATCATTAACTCTAAAGCCCTCTAATCCATCAATCCTATCTTCAAAGTCACCATCTCGAGCCCAATCAAACTGAACCTCCATCTTCCCCATCATCTCACTAACATTAGACCCAGTAGCCGGTAAATCAAAACCAACCCTATACTCGCTTGAATTAGTAACAGTAGTAAAATCTGTACAAGCACTAAGGGCACAGTTACCCTTCTTATCACAAAGTCTTATCTTGAAATAATAAGTCACATTGCTTTCAATCTCATAAGCCTCAGCAACAAGATAACCACTAGTATTCTCAACCGAAAAGTCATGCCAGAAATCATAATCATCCGAAGTAAAACTATTATTCAACTTCCAATCATAAACCCTAATCGAATTACTAACATTTGAACAATAAGAATCATTCTTGTAAAAGTCCACGCTTGCATTCGTAGGCTCATTAGTATCGACCTCAACAAAAGCGCCATCCATAAACGCATGTACCTCCATCCAAGTAATCTTAGGCGCAGTCTTATCATTCTCAGAATAAGAAGCATTACAATAATACGCATCATGGACATTAGTCGAATCACAATCACGACCAATAGCACGATAATGAGAAGGATGTATTCGATTACATTTACCACATTTAAATTCTATTCCATCAGATATACGTTTCATTTCTTTAGAACGTTTTCGTGGATTGTTAAGATATTTTTTCTTACATATTCGACTACAAAAAACAGTCCCTATTTTATTTGATTTAGGTCTTTCAAAATCTCTCCAACATTCTGCACACACTACTGTTTCTTTATGATAAAAACAATATTCCTCTTCGTTCTTAATTCTTCTCATACACTTTTTATATCTTTTAATATCTTTTTTCATTTCATTAATACCTCAAAATTTTCTCTATCTATAAGTTTTAATTGTATCTCGTCTAGGGTTACTTTTTTATTATCTAAATAAAATTCATCATAAATTTTCATAATTTCAATAATATCTTTAATCTCTTTAATAAATTTATAATCTGCTAAGTGTAATGATAAATAAAGGATTGGTTTATTTTCCTCTAAGTAACTTTTCATTGTTGGTAAAACAAATCTCTCTCCCCCCTCAATATCCATCTTTATAAAATCTATTTTATCTGGGGTTTCTTCCTCTAGAAAGTCTTGAAATGTTTTTGATTGAACTGTTACTGATTTTTTTCTTCCACTATTTTCTATTAATGAACTTGTTGAATTTCCAAATTTATCTGCGTAGAGGGGTTTTTCCCCAGCTTCTTTATTAAAACAATATGGATAGAGAATTATTTTGTCTTTTAGGTCTGGATTATAATTTAAATTAATTTTTAATTCTTCTATAGCTAATGTGTCTGGTTCGATAGCATAACATTTTTTTACTGTTTGTGCTGCATAAAAACTGGTTACTCCGTTCCAAGCACCAATGTCTAAAAATGTAAAGTTTGGTTCTAAATATTTATCAAATACTTTAAAAGTTTCAGTTTCCCATCTACCATCTTCTACACTTTGCCAGAACCGATTATATTTAACATTGAAACTTTTATTATTTATTATAATCTTTCTTGGCATCTTCAATATTTTATAGAAGATTAATTTTGTGATTTCTTTTATTTTATTCATTGTGAGTATAAAGCCGCCTAATTTAGAAACTGCGTCTCAAATTTTCTTATTAGTTTTCTTGTTTCTTCTTGTTCTTCCTTAGTTAAACTACCAAAATTCTGCTTCGTCATAATCCACATTAGAAGTGTAGCCCTATATCTTGGAGAAGTAGCTGAATTTAGTTCTGTTATTTGTTCTGTACTCAACCAAAATTTAGCCATCTTGCGACGTCTCCTGCATACAACTCGAATCCAAACAATCAGTCAAACCATTGCCATCATTGTCTTTACCATCTCCACACTGAGCACCTTTCTCAACATCAACATAACCATTTCTCAAAAAATCCGTACAGTCAGGATCCTCACTTGGAAGATATCCATCACCATCAGAATCCGATAACCCACCACAATCTTCAAATTTAAAGTCAGCAGTATTAGGAGTATATTCTTTAGGCCCCGCGGTATCATAAGGACTAGTATCACTTCCAGTAACCGCATAGATTCTCATATCAGCCGTCTCATCAAAGTAACCATTAAGCTTTTCAATGTCCTCCTTATTAATCGCAATAACACCACCACCAAACATATAACACATTTTCTCAGGCCAAACATTAGTCTGAATCTGCGAAGGAGACCATGTCCCATTCAAACACTTATACGCAACCTTTATTTCACTAACCTCTCCATTCGCAAGACTAGTCTCATGTTTAAACTTAAACTCAAGCCCCACAATACTCGAATTATCCGTAGCACTACACCCTCCGGTTCTAACTCCATCAGTATCTAAATACCAATAAAATCTAGAAGACTTATTCCCAGTAAATTCGGGATCAAACTCAAAAGAATTATTGCAAAACACAGAATCCGTCATACTAAAAACAGAAGTCACAAGGCTAAATTTATCAGGACTATCTTTCAGTCCAATCTCACAAATATCTTTTGTAGCATTATCTCCCGACACACAATCTTCTCCAGCAAAATAGAAAGGTGGACTCTTATCCATATCCCCAGTCATTTGCTGCATAAATAAATCGCCACAAAAACCACCCTGGGGCATATGCGGATCTTCAACCCAAGCACAACTTGCATTAGCCAAATTACATGCCGTCACATTATCGTCATAATCCCAACATCCCTTAAACATATTAGTAGGTTCACACCAGCCCATATCTGTAGAATTCAATAACTGACAAACATTATCAGTGGAACTTCCATTAATAATCACCGAAGCATTACAAACACTCGAATTTCGACTAAAACAAATAGGATCACAAAAACCAGGATCATTATCACACCAAGTATCATTTTCACCTTCAGGAGTAGTACACCACCAATCATCAACCCATCCACAAGCATTATCTACAGCATCACACGCAGTCTTATTATCATTATATTGATTACAAGACCAAAGCTCATGATCACACCAACCCGCAGTTCCATTCATCTCTACGCACCAATCATCCTCTGGATGCTCAACACACCAATCATCCTCTTGCCACGCACAACCAGCCTCAGCATTACAAACACTAGCATTCTCACCCTTCTCCCAACACTGAGAACTATCCATTATCGAAAAATTAATATCACAAATCTCTTCATCGGCTTTACCAAAATCATTCATAGTCTTATACTGACATCCAATCTCTAAACCACACGCAGTCGCATTATCGTCCTGAGTCCAACACTGCGCACCCGGCATATCACACCATTCATTACCCCAATTATCCGCAACCCAAGTACAATTATACCCAGCATGCTTACTCTCATTCAAGCAAGTTTCATTATCCGGGATAGACATACAGTCCGAACCAAAAACATTAGAGCCTCCACAGAAAGCATTAAACATACACTCAGGATCAGCGCAATCATAGAAATTATCATTATCATTATCTACCCCATCAAAACAAACCTCAAAGGACTCTCCATTCTCTCCAGTTCCCGAAGGTTGACAAAAGTACGAATCCGTATCCCAACTACATCCAACGCTACTAGCTTGACAATTCTGCTGATCCCAACACATAAAACAATCATTATCACAAGTCTTCACATTCTTGTCATCACACCAACCATAATCATCATCCCAAGGATCCGTAAACCACTTACATCCAGCCGCACTATCCCCACACAAATCGCTATCCCAACACTCCCAACAATTACCATCACAATTACCTTGCTTATTAAAATCCATATCGCACCAGCCAAAACCATTAAACGCATTACCATCTTCTCGATAAACACATCCAGACTTCGATTGTTCACAAGCTCCTCTCGAAGCATTACCAGTAGACCAGAAAGACCCATTATTCTGTTGCTCACAAGCCCAACAAGCATCATTACAAGACTGCGTACCAAACCCAATCTTAGTCTCACACCAATTGTCCCAATAAACATTACCACTCTCATCAATCCACTTTTCTTCTTTCCAATTTCCACCACTAGCCTCACAATTAGCCTTAGAGCCAATATCATTCATATCAAATTCTCCTGCATCTCCCCCAAACATATTATCCCCAGCAAAACTACATTCTTCCGTAGAATTGTCCCATTCACAAGGCATATACCAAGGATCCCCAGCAATTTCATCGCAAAGAGTTTCACTATATTTAGAATTGTAATCTTCACAAAACATTGCCCCTACTGGAGGCTCCTTTAAATCATGACAAGTCGAAACCATTGGAGCATCTTGACATCCAGTTCCATTCCATTGACAACAAGTTGAAAGCATCGGAATATTATTACACATTACAGAATCATTTATATCGGTACACTGAACCCCCTGATTATCATTTGCCCCATCATCTATACAGGCACCAGCAGTCCAATTACAACTAGTCACATTATCACATTTCGTTTGTCCAGCCTGATCAAAAACCCAACAACCAGGATTCCAAAAAGTCTGAGTTTGAAAACCTATAGGCTCGTTACAAACAGTTCCATTCCAAGTACAATAACCAGTTCCAAAACAAGCAAACTCATTATCCTGATCAACACAAGCCTTTATCTGCTCATAACAATGAGTCCCATCGTCCCAAGTACAATCCATCCCAAAATCAGCAGTTACATTCTCACAAGCAGTTTCATTGGTATCGTCATAACTCCAACAGCCTTGCTGTTCACACCAACCAGTCACATCATCATTCCACTTACAATTCAATCCATTTAGAGTTTTATTCAAACAATCCGTCTCGCCAGCACCAGTATAATCCCAACATCCCTTCTCGAAACAATGACTGCTGCCATCCCAGTAACATCCAGCCTTCGCCTCACAATAAGTATCATTCGTCCAATCTCGAGACCAACATCCATTTTCGTCGCACTTTCCTCCATCGCCCCAACTATTATTAATCCAACTACAATCTTGCCCATAAGAAACCATCGCATTTCCACACTCGCTCTCATTCGAAAGGTCCCAACATCTCTTCTCATAACAATAATTATAATCATCATTCCAAAAACAACTATCATTTTGATTTGCTAAACAAGTACTACTGTCCCAATAATCCCAACATCCCTTCTCTTGACATTCAGCACCTGTACTATTCTTCCACTCACAAGGCAACCCAAGACCAACTGCACTATTACAATCCGTCTCAAAAGAATAATCCCAGCAAGATCCACCACTAGAACCGCCACCACCAAAAATCATATTACACCATCCAGCCTCGGTTCCATTGATTAAAGCACCCCATGAATCTGGACTCCAAGAACAAGGCCACTGACTCTGCTCAATAGCATCCTTACAAGCATCCTTATTCCCATCATGCAACCAACAATCAAAATCTCCGCCAAAATCAAAACCACCTAAAGGATTACAAAAACCATGATCACTTCCCTCGCTATCATAACACCAATCACCCACAATACAATCAGGCTTAGAAAACCAAACACACTCCTCAGTCATAGTACTACATCCACTCTTATTCCCATCAAACCCAAAACAAGGAGAAAACCCTTCAAACCCCTTATCAAAAAAGAAAGGATCACACATCCCAGGATCATTTTCACAACCGGTTGCATTTGGATTATCCTTACAATACCAATCCTCTTCCCAAACACAAATACTCCCACCATAAGCAGATTCACAAGTCGTAATATTCCCCCCGCTAAAAGAATCATATTGAAAACAATCGACTATACATTCACTAGACATCCCTTCCCATGTACAATTAGCATGAGCCTCACAGGTAGCAGAATCTTCAATATTACACCCAAAAGTTTTCTGGGAAAAAGGCATAAACATACATTCTGGCTCCGGACTCATATCATCCCACATGCAATAACCGCCACCAGTATTCTGACAATTATCACTATTATTATAATCTTCACAGCTAGGTCCACATCTATCAAACATTTTATCATCCCAAGTACAGCCCTCTACATCATCACAAGTAGTAATATTAGCATAAGCATCACAAGAAGATTTAACCTCGACAAGAACATCCTTCATAGTCTCTCCGCTCCCATTAATAGCTATAACTCTAAACCCCTGAAAACCAGATAACAATCCCGTCGCATTAAATAAAAAATGGTTAACAGAACTTCCATTAATCACATACCCAGTTAAATTAGTCCAATTCAAAAAAACAAACCCGCCAATCGTAGAATTAGAAAACTCGGAAACAGAATCTGTATCATTAGTACCATAAACAAAATCAAAAACCTCAAAGCTCACAACAACCTTGCTAATGTTCGCCTCGCTACCAGCATTAGAATTATTAACCGTCAAATTATATTGTACACTAATATCTTCAGTAGCAATTGACGGCGTCAAAGTAAATTCAATATCAGCACTAACAACCGACGACAAAGACACAAACAAGACAGCAATCAAAATAAAATTACACACAGATTTCATCACCATCTTAATACTTGTCAACACTGTTTCCTATTTAAAGATTTGCAAAACAATATTGATAACAATAAAAAATCAACAAATACCACATGGATCATAATCCGTAGCTCTCTGATTAGGATAATCTCCACATCTAGAAATCAATTGACCAACGGTAGAACCCTGCCAACTACATCTAACCGTCACACCGTCACAATCATAATGCCCATTTGAATAAAGATCAAGATGATTATCCATCGTCCAAGTACATCCATAATCATCCCTATAAGTATTCCACATGTTTGAAGAAAACCCGCTCCAAGTCGACCACCATCCCCGATCAATCCCCCCACTGCCAGTAATTTCTATATACCTATCCTCATAATCAAACAATGCATCATGATTCCATGAATCCTTCACCCCCATAATATGGGCTGCAAGAACATAACCCATAAAGTTATTAGCAGTACAACATTTCCTATAAAAAGTTTCCCACCATTTATTATTTCTGTCAGGTTTAGTTGAATGTCTTATTCCCCATTCAGGAAGACCCAAATCAGCAGAAGAATATTCAATTACTTGTGAATCTCTTGAATCAGGATCATGAGGATTTATTGAAATATCAAAATCAGCAACATAATGAGTCTGGTCATCTTCGGCAAAATGAATATAATCACTAGGCCAATTGCCAGGCCCATGACCATCACTATACAAATAATCTCCTGACTTAACACCAATATTTTTCATATCATAGTCATTCAAAACAAGACCTGAAAATAAAATAGGCCATTTTCTTCCTTGACCATGACCCCCATCATTCATCCAATTCCATGTTCCTCCTGCTTCAAGAACAGAATATAAATCTATTCCCAACTGGACATATCTAATCATTAATGTTTCTTTTTCAGAATCAGTATAATCAAGTTGAAGCATCAAAGCACCATCACCAACTTCTTTTGAAATCTCTCTACCATAATCTTTCATATTCCCCGTTGGATGTTGAAATCTTGCACTCCACCCACCTTTATGATCTATCCATGGCCTTTCAAACATTCTTTCAACTGTTGAAATATCAGGAGTTCCCGAAACAGGAGTTAGTTTCCCAAGTTTTGAATAATCTAAATTGGCCTTATTAAACTTAATTACTTTTATTGTATCACTATAACCTGGTCTAAAACTTCCCTCTGGAGGAATCGAATCAAGAACTGTCAAAATCGCTGCATCTTTAAGTTGAGGTCTTACTCTTGATTCATCTCGACTTATTGTAGAAACAAGGGAAGAATGAGTATCTAAAACCAAAGGATTTGACACACTAACACCATAAGCAACATTTAAAGAAGAATCATAAATATTAGAATCCATCTTATTATCATACCCCTGAGTCTTCAAACTCGGACCAGGATTAACCATTGCCCCATTCTTTATCCTGCCACCCACATCAACTGAAGAAGGACTAATACCAACAATCTTCACAGGACCCCTCACCCAATAATCACCATTAGCAAAAGTACCATATTCATACTCCTTATCAAACGTCCATGTTATCCCAAATTGAGAAATCGAAAGACCTCTTTTAACAATTGTCCCAACACATACCCCATTTGTACAACTCTCACCACTAGCACAACTACCACAACTCACAGACTCTCCACAATTATTAACCCTAGACCCACAAGTCCAAGTACCACAAGTTACCACCGACGACTCAAGAACACATGCGACCTCACCCGATTTCTGAACATCATAAATATTCTGGACCTCATCCGACGATAAAACTCTATCATAAACTATCACATCGTCAATCATCCCGTTAAAATATCTATTCATATACTTCTTATACATCCCCACCCTCAATGTGTCAGCATTATACTGATAATCTCCGGCACCCTGAGTTGACCTAACAAACACTCCATTAACATACATAGAAACTTCAGTTGAAGCAGACCCATCAGTATCATAAATACCAACAACATGATTCCATTGATTAGGGTCAACATCTGCATAGCCAGAAACAGCATGGGTCCCAGCAAGATAAGAAGAAACATAACCCTCCGTCCCAGATTCAGTCAAAGTAAGCAAATTCTGAGCATTACTATCCCCTCCCAAAATTGTCACAATACCCTGCAAAGAATTAGCAGAATTAACACCCTTAGAATAAACCCAAGCAGAAAAACTAACATCCCCAACCTGAGACGCCGCCCTCACAAATGAAGCCGAAACATAATCCCCATTACCATCCAAACTCAAGACATTTCCTCTCTCGGAATCACTAACAACTTTGGCATCACCCGACATAGCCCCGTCATAATTCCCCGCCTCATCACTAGCATCACCCTCAAACTTATAATAAGCAACATAATCAGAAGAAAGCAAATTAAGCACGACACAAACCCCATCTTCACAAGAACCACTAACACAAACAACTCCATTCACTCTATCCAAACAACCGTCGCCCCCAAGAGAACAAGAATAAGGAGTATTACTTTCACAAAAACTACCAACAGAAGAACACCCAGAATCATTTAAACATGTCACTGGCGACCCAGCAATATTATTCCCAGAGCTAGAACTGCCCCCAGAGCTAGAACTGCCCCCAGAGCTAGAACTGCCCCCAGAGCTAGAACTGCCCCCAGAACCAACATTATTAACAATTAACGGCTCAACAACAGGCTCAACAAACCCTCCAAAAGGAACAACCTTCCCCAACCTAGTTTTCGTAATTTTATCATTTTTCACTTCACTAACAACCACCCCTTTATTTCCACCCCAATAAATCGGAACCAACCTAATATAGTTTAACTCCCCATTATAGCCACTCAAATTAAGATAATATGTCTTCTTAGAATTAGCTGCCAAATCACCCTCGATATGATGATCAACAGTCACCCCCCCTATATCAAATGACAAAGCAAATCCCGCAATCGTCACATCATCAGACCCCCTACTAACCTGAACCTCAGTCAACCGACTTTCACTGTCCCAAGAAGTCACTCCGCCATTCACAACGATTTCTATATCTACATCCTGCTCAAGAATATTAGAATCAGAATCATAAACAAAAAAAGTCACAACTGCAACACTAGCCAATAAAACAATCAATATTACAGAACCAATAACAGATACTCCTCCTTCAACCATAAACATTCCAATAAAAACTAATTAATAAAACTAACCCTAAACATCAATGTCTCGAAGACCGCTAGTCTCAATCATAAAAACAGTCTCATTGTCAGGCAAATCTGGACTATCAATTAATTTACAAACCCTAGAATCCTTCTTCCCTCGTCGCAAATACATTCTATAAGTACAAGCGTGTCCAACAATATTTCCACCAATCGCTTTAGTCGGATCCCCAAACAATTGGGCCGGGTCTGACATAACCTGATTCGTCACATAAATCGCAACATTATTCTGTTCAGCAAGTTTCATCATATTATGTAAATATCTATTCAACCTCTGTTGCCTATCTGCTAATTGGCCCCTACCACTATACTCCGCCCTAAAATGAGCAGTCAAAGAATCAATAATCATCAACCGAATCGGCTCACCATTCTTAATCAATTCAGCAACTCTATCCAAAAGCAACATCTGATGATCTGAATTAAAAGCCCGAGCAACTAAAATATTTTTCAAAACCTTATCCCCATTCGCACCAATACCCTCGGCAAATTGTCTAACTCTCTCTGGCCTAAAAGTTCCTTCTGTGTCGATATAAACTGCCTTACCGTTCGCTCCCCCCTGCTCTATGGGGAGCTGAACGCCGACAGCCAAAGACAAAGCAAGCTGAGTCTTCCCAGAACCAAAAGCGCCAAACGCCTCGGTTATCGACTTCGTCTCAATCCCTTTTCCGCCCAGAAGGTTATCTAAATTTTTAGAACCAGTAGTAATATGAAATAACTCTTTCCTCTTCTCCTCATGCGCCAAACCATCACTAAAACCCAAGTCCATCATCTGACGAGAAGCCTGAATCGCCTTCCTAGCAACAGCTTCGCTCATCCCAGAAGTTTCACTCAACTGAGCAGGAGTCAAAACCGCAAGACCCATCAAATCATAAATCCCAGCAGCCTCTAATTTCGCAACAGCGCCAGGACCAACACCAGGCAAATCAATCAACTGAGCCCCTTTCTCCTCTTTCTTTTTAGCTGTCTTCTTAGCCTTCGGACTTTCCTCAACTTCCCCAGAAACAGCATCCTTAATATCGTCAACATCAGCCATGCAAAAGAAAAATCCCACTTCTTTATAAGCATTTATGTGCTTCAAAATAAAGTATTAAAAATCAATTTCCCGACGACAAAAATGTTACCCAAAAGTAACAAAACAAAAATCACATCCTCCGCCCAAGAACCACTCTTAAAGGGCCCCTTAATCTTCCAGCCCAAAGGCCAAAGCAACTTCACCCCAGACTTTGTCCAACAATCCAAAAACAAATGAGAAATATAGCCCACAAAAAATCCAAAACCAGCCCACTGACTAACAGAAGCAACAACCAAGCTCAAAAACAGAGCAAAAATCAAACTATGAATTACTCCTCTATGCTTAGTAACCCACTGAAAAGGTCGAAGATACCACCTATTTCCCGCCCGACTAGTCTCAGCATCAATATCAACAAAAGCGGTCGCAAGCAAAACAAAAATCAAAACATAAAACGGCATCTCAATAAAATAACTAAGTAAGAAATAAACCACCAGCGAAAAAAGAATGTGAGTTCGAAATAACATTAAGCAAGAACAAAAATAAGATATTTATTCCTTTGCTTCCAATTCAACAATCAAGGCCTCAACATCAACTTTCTCAACCCCAGAAGCAACAATTTCTAAATTATTAAAAAAACTATTCCTCTTAACATTACCACTCAAATAAACCTCAGTCGCCAAAAAATCATTCCTAAACGCCAAAGCCTTGGCCTCATCTTTCAAATCCTCCTCAGGAACAACAGTATTAATCTGATCACTAAACATCACAACCCTCATTGTCTCAGTTCCATCATCCAAAACGAAATTCAAAATCGCCCTATCTTTCACAACAACAACCCCATGCTCAGCGCACCTAAATTCCTCACCTTCCTTCATCGCTTTCTTATTACACTGCGGACAAACCTGATAAAACCGCGGCTGAAAAATCTGAACAACAACTCCCCGAATCTTAACATTCTGACCCTGACGAACCTCATCTAAAGAAGCTTCAGAAACAGCAGCCTCAGTTTTCACATTCTCCATCACCACCCCACTTTTCTTAATCTCAGAAAACCCTGACAAATGAATCTCAGAGTCCCGCGTAGACCCGCTCTTAATCTCAACAACATCTCCTTCTTTAATAGTGCCATTCTCAATCAAAGCAATATGATTAACATCCCACAAAACAACCCGAGTATTCCCAGTCTCATCCGCCAAAACAAAATTCGCAACCTTGCCCTCTCGCCCATTCTTAGAAAACTCCCGCACAGGAAACAACCTAATCACCTTCCCAATAATATTAACTTTCTTCATCCCAGCCATCAACTCACTAATCTTCAAATCCTGGTCCTCAAAATTAATCCCAAGCTCAGCTGCAATAATCTGCGCAGCACCCTCCTTAGAAATCAATCCAGACAACTTCGCCTTCTTAGCCTCAACACGACGCTCAACCTCTTCTTTATCAAGCTCCGAAGACTTAGCAATCCTCTCTATAAGCAGCTCATAATTTTGCATAAATAAAAAACTCAACGACCCTATTTAAGTATTATTGGGATTTACTATCATTTCAAACTACTACCCACAATCTTTATAAACCAAAAATCATCTCCATACCTATGAAATGCATAAGTTGCGACAAAGAAACGGCAAAAAGCGTAAAATTGCCTTGCGCGAAATGCGGCAAAGAAATCCTTAGATGCGACAAATGCCGAAGTCTATCAATCGAATATAAATGTCCTAAGTGCGGATACGTAGGTCCATAAGATGGCAACAGCAGGAATCCAATTCAAAATAATGCCAGAAGGTCTTGATACAGATTTAGACGAACTCAAAACAAAAATCCAGACATCAGTAGAAACTTTCGAATCCGGAGTTTTCAACGACGCGAAAGAAGAACCAATCGCATTCGGACTCAAAGCATTAATAGTAACAATAGCACTTTCTGAAGACGAAGAATCCGACGCCGTAGAAAAAGCTCTAAACGAAATCGAAGGAATCTCATCTGTTGAGCTAATCGATTACCGAAGAGTCGTAGGTTAAATCCTAAAAATAATTCTAAAACAATGAAAAAATTTTACAACATCTTGCTAGTGTATATCGTCCATCAAACACAGACGAAAACAGAGCAAGAAAAGAAACAGACAGGACAACAAGAGAAGAAGTAGCAATATATAGGGGATGGGCATTAAGAAACATAAAACTTCAGCAATACAGACCCAGAAGAGATTACAGATCAGCCAGTTAAATTTATAATTAACAAACCACTCATTTAACCATGCCACTAACACAAGAAGAAACCCAAAAAATAAAAGAACACCTCCTAAAACAATTAGGAAACTTCCCAGAAGACAAAAGAACGCAAATAGAAGAACAGGTCAAATCCATGACAAACAAACAAGTTGAAAGCTTCGTCGAACAAAACAAGCTAACACATCTCGGTGGACAATGCATTTTCTGTTCAATCATTTCAGGAGAAATGCCTTCTTATAAAATCGCAGAAAGCGACCACGACATAGCAATTCTCGAAATAAACCCAATAAGCAAAGGACACGCTCTAATAGTCCCAAAAGAACACTCTCAAGAAATTCAAGAATCAACAAAAGCCCTCGCAACACAAATTTCAAACAAACTCAAAGAAAAATTTAGCCCAAAAGAAATACAAGTAAACCAAATTAGCATAATGGATCACGCAATGCTCGAAGTCATCCCAATCTACGGTGACGAGACAGAAAGAAAGAAAGCTTCCGAAGAAGAACTACAAGAACTACAAAAAGAAATAACAAAACCAAAAGAAGAAATTATAATAAAAGAAGAACCAAAAGAACCAGAAATAGAACTCCCAAGACTTCCGCCAAGAATTCCTTAATCTCTATACTGTGCCTCATAAATTCCAAGCACTTCCTCGGCCGACAAGCTTCGATTAAAAACCATCAAATCGTCAATAGATCCATTAAAAAACCTCTGAGGAATCCCCACGTCATCAAACTGCCCTCCAATATAAACAGGATTGTCCATAAGAGCAACAGGACCACTACCTAAAGTCAAATTATCCAGAGTGCCGTTCACATATAAAAGATAATGCGTTTCGTTAAAAACCCCAACAAGATGATACCATGTATTATAGTCTTGAGTGGTCCAATTTCTTGAAGAAAGAACCTCGTGATTTGTTGCATTTATCCAAACTCCGAAATTCACCTTTTCTTTATGGAATCTTAAAAAGGGTTGTGAGTTTTGATTAACATTATCCCAACTTGATCCAAAAACAGCATTCCAATTATTATAATTTAAAGAACTTATTTTGGTCCAAACAGAAAAACTAAAAGAATTATTATTAACAAAACCATAGAGTTCTTTGTTAGATAAATTTGCATAATCACCATCGCCATCTAAATTTAAACTGCCATTCACAATAGATGCATTCCCTTCCAAAACACCGTCGCCATAATCCCAACCATCTGCAGAGTCACCACTAAAAGTCCAAATAGAAATCAAATCATCGATAGGAATTTCCATAAAAGAATCTACCTCCATCCCATAGACAACCCCGTCAACACTAGACATAGAATTTTTGGGCATCTTAATATCGGCAGCGATATCTCCTTCTTTCTCAGTCCCCCTAGAAGAAACAAAAATCGGAACGATATTGACACTATCTGATTCTCCATATCCCGATAAATCAAAAGTATAAACTTTAGTCTGCCCCGACGCAGGAGCTATTAAATTAGTACTAAAAGTATTTCCCCCAATCAAAAAAGAAATTTTAATTCTATCTATATTCATCTCATCAGGCCTCCTTCTGACCTGAACCATAGCAATATTTCTAAAAGAATCATAAGAAGTATATCCCTCCGAAGTCACGATCATAATACTCACCTCTAAATTTCTAAACTCTAGGCTATCATAAACCATCGGTATAATCATCATCCATAAAATAGTGATGGCCGCAATAGTAATTAAAATTATCAAAACCGTAGCAACAATCGCCGATATACCCTTTTTTAACATCAACAGAAAAGGAAAATATATTATTTAAAATTAAGTCAACCCCATTAAAACACCAATAAGCCAATCTGTAAAAAACATATACAAAGCAAAGGCAATCAAAAACGCTGGAACAAAGGGCAGCCCATCTTTTATCTTAACCTTCTTCCTAGACTTCAACAACTTAATGCTCTCCGCGCTCAAACCATCCCAATCCGCCTTAATCGTTTTCTTTCCAACCTTAATATCATCAACAAGCCAATCCCCCTCGCGAAGCTCCTTTCCAGAAATAACCTTAATCATCGAAACATTTTCCAACCCCTTAGTAAAAACAAACAAAACAGGCAAAACAAAAGAAAATCCAGCAAACAAAAGAAAAAATAAATTATAATAACTAAAAACTAAAAACAATAACCCGATAAAAACGGGATACCTAATCCACCACTCACGAAAACCCTTCCTAATTTCCCTATTCACTTTTTTATAATTTCTAAAATACAATATGAAAGAATAAAACAATCCATAAAAAGAACCGGCAACCATCAAAAACAAAAGAAAGACTCCAATATTAATCAACGTCTTAAAAAAATCAACCCCGATAAAAAATGCCGTCATAGCAAATAACAAATTAGCATCACCCCCAGCAAAAACCCGACCATAATAAAAAACATTCATAAAAACAAACATCACGACCAAAGCAAACCCAGCCTGAAAAACAATTCCTGCATTCTCCTCAAAAATAGCTCGATAAAAAATATAAGAAAAACTAATCAATAACAAAAACAGCGTCAACCAATAATCAACCTCACGCCTCTTCAAATCCTGCAAACATGCAACAATAATCCCAATTAAAAACACCCAAGCAATAAAACCAAATATCATTTCTTCTTTCCCCTTTTTCCTTTCTTAACAACCTTCTCATCTTCACCCTTATCTTCTATCTCATGCGTTCTAAACTGACCCCCTCGCTTATAGCCCCGAGCAAGCCGCTTCCGCTTCAAATCCTTCTTCGTTCTTCTACGATCATTACCACCATAATCCATTATTCTATCGCCTCCACATCAAACTCACCGTTAATAAAACTTATTAAATATTTCCGACCAAACTCAAAACTAAAATCAACAGGAAAATTTATTTTAGTTCTATCATCCCCCTTCAAATAAATACTCTTCCCAACTTTCGCCCTCGAAAAAACAAAATAATCACCATCACAATCCTCAACCACAGGATAAACTACCTCGACAAAAAAATCCTCATTCTTATGTTCATCTAAAACATCAACACCACCCAAAGTTAAATCGCTAAAAATAAAATCTTTCATCTCAACACTAATCCCTTCCAAAAATTTCTCCCTAAATGAAACCAAAAATTCCTCACTACAAAATTCGTCCTCAATACCAACCAAAGATTCCTCAATCAACTCCTTTTCCTGCATTTCAAACTTCTCCAGATTATCCCTAACTTCCAAAACAACCTTCGGAGAAACCAAAGAATTCTCAGCATTATCTTGTTGTTTCCCATAAAGCAAGATCACACTCAAACACAAGAACACAGTAATAACAACCAAAAATAAGCCAAAAAACTGGCCTCTTTTATTCCTCATAATAAACCTCCATCTTCGCCTCATCATAACTCATGCCACTCTCAACAAAAAACCGCAATTCAACCAACTTATGATAAACATTCATATAACTAATCACACTACTAAGCCCAACATCGCTCTCATTCAAAACTCTAAGTCCAGCACTTGCGCCATCTATCCCCTTAACAATGCCAGAACCCAAAACAAAAATCGCCAAAATCAAAACAATAACTATAGTAGCCACAAACATCAAAACCGTCCCTCCAAGAATTCCTCCCCTCTTAGAATTCATCGCCAACAAAGACCTCCACTCTAATATTCCCCTCAACTTTCTCACCTTCACTTAAAATATACGTCGGATAAACTTCATCAAAATACCCAGGCTTATATTTCCCCAAATCCCCTTCAAAAAATTTCTCATCAGCAATCTGCAAAACCCAAAGAGCCCCTCTATCTCCTTGAGAAAATTTCGCGACTTCCTTTTCCGAATCACTAACCAAAACCTCGACATAAAATCTCTCAACTTCACTTTCATCAAACCCACAATAAGAAAGAATCTTATTCTCGTCTCCCTCAACAAAATAACTCATATCTAAAAAACCCGAAGGAGAAACACAGTCCACCACATCTCTAGCCAAAATCCTAGCCTCAGCATTCCGAACATCAATATAATGCGAATAAAAAACCGAAGAAACACCTAAAATAACAAACGCAACAAAACTAATAACCAAAAGCCGATAAATCATTATTATCCCCTCTCCAATAATTCCCTTTTTTTCAAATCTCATTCAACAACAACCACAAATTTATTTTCCTCTTCAGCAACGCTAACGCTATACCTAGAAAAATAAGGATATCCCTTGAATGAACCAAGTCCAGCAACACCAACAAAAACTTTACCATCCCTCAACTCAAGCGCCTGAATAACGCCATTAGGATTATTTTTTCTAATTTCAAAACTCATCCCCGGGACAGCAGAATCAATCAACAACGCAATTTCCTTTTCCAAAACCTGTTGTCTTACACCACGCGCATTAACCTTCCCCGCAGTCGCCAACAAAAAAATCGCAAACACTATACCTACTAAAATCAACTGAATAATTATCTGGTTCAAAATCCCCCCTTGCTTATTTAATCTTCTCATCTTAAGCCGGTATCGTCAAAAATTTACATCCAAGAGAATCCAAAGAATCTGGATAAGCAATAACAATTGATCTCTCCAGCCCAAAGGCTTCAATAAAATTCTCTTTAGCCGACTCCCCTAATTCTTCATCTCCAGTTAAATAACTGGCAATAAACTTAGACCAACCAGCAACATCAAGCCACTGCCTAGAAGTCCAACCGAAAAACCCCTGTTTCTTCTTATGCATTGTATAAACAAGAATCTGGTCTTCCTCTTGAGGATAGAATTTAACATTAAGTGGCACAAAAGCAAACCCCAAATTTTCTTCCAAAGACACAATCATTGGCAAATAATCATCATAAGTCAAAGAATCTCTCGCCATTTTTGTATTCTCATAATAATTATAAAACCCAAGATTATACCTTCCCTTCTTCGTCCATCCAGACTCTCCATCGCCCATCGCCTCATTAAATTCGTTTAAAGCTTTATCAGTATAATGAATTCTAGCAAAGGCCATACATACAACATCTTCCTCTAAAAAACTTGGTCCCACAAAATTAAACTTACCCTCACCAAACATATACCACCCCCCAACAATAGCTCTAGAAATCTTCTCATAAACCTCATCTTGATCCGCAGTATCAATTGTAATCACCTCTGTTCTACATCTCAAAGGAGAAGAGCTTCGAACGTCCAAACCCAATCCATCCAATTTTTCACTAGATAACGTCGACCTCAACAAAATACTCTGTCGACATGCATGCCAATCCAATTCATCCTCAGTAAAATACTCATTAAAAATAAAAAACAACGAAATCGCCAAAACCGCCAACCCCAAAATCAACGACATAATAATATAATATTTCTGATCACCCTTCTTATTCACCATAGAAAACAAACTCAAATTAACTTAATAAAATTAACCTATCCACTAAACTTCCCAATAATCATTCTAACCGCAAGACCAGCCACAATCAAAATCGCCAAAGCAATTACCCACTTTATCACCTGATCAGTCGCCTGCCCCTTCTTCATAAAAAACAAAACCACCCTCACTTAATAATCCTTTCTAAGAGTTATAAATAGCCCTTAACGCATTATACATAGCACGCGCCTCACTATAGGATTTCCAAAATCTCTTCTCATCTGGATAGTCTTCTACCACCACTTTAACTTCAACACTATAATAACCCTCAACCATCCCCCTAAGATAAGAATATTGATAACTATTCATTACAGCAGTTTGAATTTGCTGTTGTGCATATTCATCAAGAATATTATCATAACCCCCTATATCATTCGTAGAAGCAGAATAAGAAGCCCCAAATTTAAACCCCGACTCATAATATCCATTATCTCTCTCTGCCTTCCTATATTGCTCATTCCAATAAAACGTCAACCTACACCCATCATACTCCGCATCCTCAACCCTCAATCTCCGTCCCCAATCACTATCATCATCAAGCAAAATATGAAACCTAGAATATTTCTTTGGATCCGGTTCAGGATAATCATAATTCTCAGCATATTCACCACATACCCCATCATTCACACTTTTTACAACACCCTCATCTAAACCCTCATTAAAACTATTATCACTTTCACTTTTGCCTTCGCTTCCACCCTCAATAGTAACTTCATAGACATCCCCCTTCAACTCAATAGTTATCTTATCACCTTGACCAACAACCCAAATCTCATCCGTCCCCATAACCAAAGCATGATCCAATTTCCCACAAGCAGAACAATCCGCCTTACGCTCACCATCTTTCCGAGAACAAAAACAAAACTTATTCTCCGCACTATCAATAAAATAAAACATATCTGCAACACTCGTATGTGACCCAAAATAAACCAAAGAATATTTCAGACCCTCCTCCCTAGGCTGCCACATCTCAAAACTCCCAACACCACCGGAATCAGCAACAACGATCTCATCCAAAAAGCCATCGCGATAAGATTCCGTCGTCTCCTCTTCCACTCCAAAATAAGGTGCAATCAAACTCCCAAGCAAAACCAACAAAACAAAAACCCCAGCAGCAGCTATAACCAATCCAATCACCTGCTCCACCGTCAATTCACCTTTCTTCAACATCTCTTCCCCAAAAACTCATAAATTTTGGCTCGCTTATAATTTAAATCATGAAAATCAGATGGCAAATCATATTGAAACGACTCTGAAACACCTTCCCAAGATGCCCCGTTAAACTTCTGCAACTCCGAATAAATAAACCTAGAAAAATCACCTGGAGTTCCCGTTAACACCCACATGACATCAGAAACGGGACCAATGCCAGCAAAATTCAATCTATATTTATTCTTATCAGAAACCATTTCAATCGCCACATTTTCATTATTATAATCCACCCCAAGAATATATTCTTCTCCTCCAACTTCAACAACCTCATCATCAATCATTTCCTTGATCTTATTATAATTAGAATATGCATCGTCGTCTGTAGAAAACATTTTAACCTGAGTCTTAGCCCAAGATTTCAACACACTTATTTCTTCTTTCTTATCAACTCTCGAATTCCTGCCATCATTCCCCACTATATCATTAATGGACATCCAAGAACCCTTACTGTAAGGGCCAGCTTTTCCTTTAAAATCGTCATAAGAAGCAATTAAATAATAAATACTATCTCCTTCTGTTAATTCCAAAAACCTATCAATAGCAACATCACTAATATCACTACGACTTTCCACTCCAAGACTATCCTTTTCGTAAACATACCCTTCTCCAAAATCATCAAGATTGCCAGGATAAATCGTCACCCAACTCGTCGTTTTCCCTGCCGTTTCAATGGGTCCATGCTGCGTCCAAGCAATCTTGGCATCCTGTCCAATATCCTCCATTATCAACCAACCACCATTGCCCCAAACCGCATAAACCTCACGACCCTTGCCGTCCCCATCACCATATAAAATAATTTGCCTAGTAATCCTTTCATAAAAATAATTATCCACACCATAACCCCCTTCACCATCAATCCCCCAAACAGAGTTATACAAACTAGAATAAAATCTAGCCAAAGATTCATCTTCATCAAGTAATAAAATAGGAACCCCCTCTTTCCCACTGTCATCATATTTGAAAAACTTCCCCTTTAAAATAAAATAAGAATCAATTCCCTCAGCCAAATTATTCTTAAAACTACACACCCCAGAACGACAACTTTCCCAATAAATCAAGGACCTATCGTCCCCTTCAATTTCCAAAATATCCAGTAACGACTCCCCACTTGAAGATTCGATTAAAAATTCTTTAACACAGTCAACCTCACTCACTCCAATATCCCCATAACCAAACAAAAGAGCAACACTATCAAACATCCCCCCAGCCTTCTCAATCAAAGGATTCAGACCCCCAGTAGAAATACCCCAAATCACTAACGCCAACAAAACAACTAACAAAACAAGACTCAACAACTTCCCAACAGTCCACTCGGTAGATCCCTTCTTCCTCACTTTCCAAACCTCAAGAAATTTCTTATAGAATCCAAAAGTCCACCACCCTTACCTTTCAACAAAAAAACCACAGCACCAATCATAATCACAAGCACAACAACAACAATCAGAATCTTAACTATCTCCTCCATTTCCATAGATAAAATATACCAGACCAATTAATAAAGATTCCTAAAGCTAAGCAGCAGAACAAGTTATTCTTGAACAAGATTCTATATTAACACCAGGATATTTTGAGAGTATCTTTTCTTGAGCATCCGCCACTTCCCCAATAGTAACTGTTTGCTTCTCATTCTTAGCCAACTGATTACAAGTAGCAGAAGACGTCTTTACTTTATCAAGAACAAACTTAGAATCAGCTCCACTTCCTTCTACCTTCCAAGATTCTACGGTATCTCCATACTTCACAGTCATAATATCAGTACAAAAAGCAGCTTGAGAATTCCCAGCACAAGCCAAAACACAAGCCTGTTTTATCGTATCAATATTAGATTTCCCAGAAAACGCAGTAACCCTGTCCCACAAATTCGTCCATCCAGTCGAAAACCCAAAAATCAGAAAAACCAAAACAGCTATACCTAACACTATCAAAATAATCGTGCCCAATGTCATCTGCTGCCCCTTCTTTTCCATTATTATTACAATCCTCTTTTATTTATAAAGTTTTACTACCCCGCACAACTAATCCCCGAACAATCCAACTCCCCAACTTTCCCTGAAGACCAAGCCGCCTTACCAACAGCACTACAATTCATCATCACATTCCTACGATTATCATCTCCAAAAACAATTTCCTTTTTCTCACAGCAATAAGCATAAGTCGATTGACTCGTAGCCAAAGAATCACAAGCGCTAATCACAGCATCAACATTACTCTCAGTAGATTGAGTCTTAAAAAACCGCGAAAAAAATCCAGTCTGCGCATTAAAAAAAATCACAAGAACCGTCAAAACTGAAATCGACAAAACAATCATAATCACAGTTGTCAAAGCCATCTCCATCCCCTTCTTATTTCGCCTCATAAAAAACAAAACAAAACAATCTTTATAAAATTACTCACTCAAAGCAACAACTTACATGAGAAACGCGGCGCTCGAAGAGTGCTGCAGTTTTTCATGGGAGAAAGATACTCCAAAACCATATCGGTCGTTTCGGAATTTACTTCCGAAAAAGACCCAATCTAAATTTCTGCAGAAATTTTACAACGATTTTCTCACCAGAGAAAATGTTGACTATCAAGTCAATCCCGACAACGCCGCAGCCCCGATAATAGTCAAACCAACGATTGCCCCGGTCGCAACAATTATATACAAAACCATGGTCGATTTCAAATTCTTCCCAGTCTGCGCCGTCACTTGCAACTGATCCCGCCCAGACTTTATCGTCACCAACGTACTCGTCAAAATAAAAACAATCTCAATCAAATAAAGCCCAATCACAATCTGCAACCAGTACGTCGGAATCATCAAGGTAATATCAAAAATTGAAAGTATCCCCTGAATCCCCCCAGCGCCCAAAACTTCCTCGCCACCAGCACCATTCTCAAACATCGTCGACAAACTCCCCAAAATTGTCGTAATCATTCCAGCCAACCCAATAATAATCCCAGACAACAACGGCGCCAAAAAAGTCATATTCGATTTCATGTCCGAAACAATATCCGCCAACAAATCATTCAGTCGCTCATTAATCTTTTTAATATTCTTAACATAATCACTAATCGACATCAGACTCCTAGCCGCAACCTGCAACCCCTTTTTAGACGACTCAACCAAAATCCTCATCGAAGTAGCAATCAACTGCGACGGATAAAAAATCACAGCCCCCCTCTTAGGATCAAACAAAGCCCTCTCCAAACTCATACCCAACTGCTGAATATTCTCATTCACAATTCTAAAAAAACCTTCAGTTGCCGTCCCCTTCGTAGAATCACTAACCTTCGCAAACGCCATCTCCGTCGGCAAACCATCCCCAATCCTATTCCCAAGTTGAAACAAAGACGAAGTAAACTCTTTTTCGACTTCCTTATATTTCGTCCTCTCAACCAAAATAACCTTCGTCTTATCTTTGTAGACAACAATAAATAAAAGTGCAATAGAAATAGGAATAAACAAACTCAAAAGCAAAGACAAAGAACCAAATGGCCCAGTCAAATTTCCAGCAGCGTCGGGAATTATACCAAAAGCCCCACTATTCCCCAAAAATCCAAACCCAAGTTCCGTCCACGAATAATCCCTCGCAAATCCCATCATAATAGGAATATCCGTGTATCTCCAAAAAAACGGGATCAATCCAATAATAAACAACGGCAACGCCAAAATTATCCCCTTAAAATAAGCCGCATTACTTTTATACCGAGGATAAAGAGGATTCTGCTCCAACAAACTCGACTCCCCATAACCACCAGGTCGCTCCATCATAACCTTACTCGTCATATAAATCACCAAAAACGGAATCATAATATTAAAAATCAAAAACACATGATACCACTTAATCGCCCCGCTAAGCATCGTCGAAGCCAAAGGCAAAATCGCCAAACTTAAAGTCGGCAAAACAATTCCCAACATATAAATATTCGTCAACGGCGCCTTCACCTCATGAGTATATTTCAACATCTTATCATAAACACCGTCAAGAATAACCTCCAAACTCTTCTCTAAAATATTAATTCTCCGCCCCTCACTAGGCTCATACAAACTCGACTCAATCAAATGAAACGCCTCGACAAACTCAACACTATAACTTTTCCAACCCTTCAAATAATTATCCACACTATCCTTTATCGTCGAAAATCGCCCAACTTCAACATCCCAAAAAATCTTCCGAAAATCCAGACTCAAAGGCGGCTCTAAATGTTCGGCAGCAAAGGCAACGGCCTTCTCAAAATTACTCGTATGTTTCATATAAATTACAATATACAAAATCGCGGGAACCATCTGAGAACTGGCCTTCAATCTCCACTTCATCGCCAAACGATCGGGAGCTCTCGAATAATAAAAAAACAAAAATATAGCCAACACAAAAACCAAAAATAAAAACATCAAAGAAAAGGCTCCAGTTAATAACCAAATCCCAACAAAAAACATCGCACCACCAAAAAGAGTCATCAACAACAACATCGTCGCAAAAACCACAACCTCACTTACCGAAACATTCAAATGAGCAACATCAATCCCTTGCTGAATCCGAACACTATCCTTATCTCCAACCTTAATCCGAAACATATTCCCAAAAGTCTTACACCACCTCTCATACCGCGAAAACTCCGGCAACATCGACGACCGAAACTGATCATAACTCTTAGAAAACTTTTTCTTCGACGGCGACCGCTTATTATAACCCTTCATCTGCGTCTCTATCTTCGCCCCATACTTCTTCAAAATATCATCAGTACTACTCATCACAACACCTTCAGCATCGGTTGAATTTTAATTCCATGAATTTTTCTGATTCCCGTACTTTTTTTATATCCACAAGCAGAGTAAAAAGGAATCGCATAAATAGACGCCCTAATTTTTATCTTTTCAATACCAAGCCCCTTTGCCTTTTTCTCAAAATCACCAACCAATTTTTTGCCAACACCCTTACCATGATATTTTCCAGACACAAACAAATTCCCCATATGCCCACCAGAACCCTTAATCATGCCAATTATCTTATTCCCATCTAGGGCAACCAAAGACACCCTATTATTATAACTCTTCCACAGCTCCTCCTCGGCCTTACCCGCAGAATGATGACTCAAATAAAAAGCAAGACCTTTTTTAGTAGCATCACCAGAATTAAATTTTTCAAAAGTCATACCAATAAGCCGAGCAACATCTTTCACATCACCTTTTTTCATTCTCTTAATTACTATCATCCCCACACCTCTTCAAATAATCCGCCACAGCAACGTCAATAAACTGCTTCCGATTCACATATCTAAATTTATTCTCTTCCAAATTAATAAACTCTTCGACCTCAACCAACAAATCACTATTAATCTTCACAGCAGAATCCCGCGACGTCCGAACAGTCGTTTTCTTCTTAGGGAAAATCGCCCGAACCGAAACCTTGTCAATTGACCCATCTTTCAAATTAATGTCCTCAAAATCTAATTTAGCGCCAGTTGCCTTCACCATAGTTACTAAAAGTAACAAAAAGTAACTTAATAAATATAACGAAACATACCACAACTCAAGATACCTCACTCGCCAACAGAACCCCTTACAACAAGTGATTCATAATCAGAAAGTACACCTCTAAAAAAATAAATTCCACAACTATTTTCCCACCCCATCGATTTCAATCGATCACGAACGGCCTCGCAGGCGAAAGTATAGCTAGGTCCTATTGCATCCCGCACAAGACAAAGAAGCTTACTAACAGCAACACAGGACACATCCCTTTCATAAATAGTATGCCCCCCTTCCTTCAAAATCTTCCTAGCCAATCGATCCGCCACATCATAAAACAGCTCATTCTCCATACAAAAGTAAAGACTCCAAAAGTTATAACAATTTGTATGCTCCAAAACTTAAGAAATCAACACCCTAAACCAAGAGGATGAGCAGCTTCTTCTCGTCTCATTAAATGACTATCTCTAAAAAGCCTAGACACCCTCATCTCCTTTTGAACCTCCGTAGGCAGCCCAGAAACCGCAGCAACATAATCACTAATCTCTCCTCCAAAAACATAACCCCTATCAACCTTTTCCCAACCTGTCCACCCAAGCCAATCCCCTGCATCCGCATTTGCCGTCGCATAAGACACAGAGGTACACTCCTTCTCAAAATCAAGAAAAAACCTTCCAACATCAACCGCTAAAGTATCATTATTAAGCAAATGCTCCCTGCCAGACAAAACCCTCTTTGCCGCCCGATCGGCCACATCATAAAAAAATCCCTTATCCATAAAAAAAACACCAAAATCAACTTTTTAAAAATTTATATACCCAACTTCTCACTTTCCTTCTCCAGCCACCGTTTCCATTTCGGAAAAACTTGGGTCGAAACCGGCAACCCAACTTCCTCAGTCACCTCGTCACTAATCTGATGAAACGCATTATTAGACTTCACAGTAAACTCAGCCTCCAAAATCTCAGGCTTACCCACCTTATCAGAAAATTTCACAGTCTCCTCCTTAATCTTCTGCCTCAAAACAATATTATCCCAAACCGCATCCCAGTCCCCAGCCCAACCCTTAACATTCGACGCAATCTCCTTAATTATTTCAGAATCCCCATTAATCAAATCCTCCGTCGGCTTCATCTTATCTTCCTTAACATCATACTTCATCAAATCAACAAAGCCCCCCTCCTTCAACGGATCCTTCTCCCAATGCTTCCTAACCTCACTAATAGACAAAACCCTCCTCCAAGAATGCAACCCATCAGGCGACTTAATCGGATTAGCAACAATAACCAAATCAGTAGCCTTAAAACTCGTCACAGGAACGCCCAAATCATTACAAACCCTATCAAAAACAGAATAAGGACTCCCGCCGTGAATCGTGCCAGCGACGACATTTGCCAAAGCCCCAACCCTCATGGCCTCATAAAGCGCCTTAGCCTCATTAGAACGAATCTCACCAACAATCAAAGAAGAGTCCCCCAAACGAAGAGATGCCCGAATTCCCTCCTCAGCAGAAACCTCCGTCGACTCACCCGCCAAAGCAGACCGAACCTTCATCGACAAAATATCATAATCCAATTTTCTCATCGCACCGACAGGCAACTCCAAAGTATCCTCGACGGTAATTATCCTATGACTTGGCATAATCTCCAAAAGTAACGCCCCTAAAAGCGAAGTCTTCCCAGACGACCGCGTCCCAGCAACCAAAAGCGTCCGCGCCCCATCAATCATAAAACTAAGCAACCCCGCTCCCAAAGAATCAATCATCCCATTCTTCACAAACAACGGCAAAGTCCAAGGCTTATTCCTATGTCGCCTCAAAGTATAAGCAAGCCCGCCCGACGACAAAGGCTGCTGAATTATCGCAACTCTCGCACTAATATTATTCAATTCCAAATTAGTATCCAAAATAGGATTCGCCTCATCGAGCGGCCGCCCCGACGACATTCTAAACTTCGCAGCCCAAGAATCCGCATCCTCCTGCGACGGAATCAAATTACTAACACATTCTCCAAACTCATTATGAATCATAAAAATCGGAGACAACGAAACCGGCGCATTAACCATAATATCCTGCAGATTCTCATCCTCCAATAAAACCTCCAAAACCCCAAACCCAATCGTATGTCGCACCAAAATATTCGCTAACTTCTGCAAATCCCCATAACTCAAAACCACATTCTTACTCCCCGCCAAGTCCGACAACAAATCCCGCGCAACATTCAAAAAAACCTGCCGCGTCCTCTCAGCGTCGTTAAACTCTTCACTAGTAGGCCGATGTTCAATTAAAACATTCCGCGCCAAATTCAAAAGCATATGATGATCCTCTCCCAATAAATACTCCGGCGGCGACAAATGATAAACCAACTTCGCCTTATTCGGCCTCTTGAAAATCGTCACCAAACTCTTATCGTCCCCCTTAGCAATACTATACTGCTTCACAATCTCAGCATCATCAGGAATCCGCGCAACCATCCTGGTAAAAGTAAAATTAGGCATAATGTCCGCCCTAAAAAATTCATTATAAATAGATCTATCCCCAGAAGCATAACCATCAAAAGAAATCTTAGAAATCTCAATCAATTTCAAACCCTCAAAATAACCGACAACCTTCTCCAACAACTTAACATAAGAAGCAACATCTTTCCCAGATTCCAACAAAGCCCTCTTAGCAAAAAGCGCACCCTTCAACTCACGATAAGCCCGAATCGGGTCCGACTTCAAAACCTCATTAATCACATGATTCAAAAAAGCATAAGCCTCATAATACGACGCCCCCAAATGCGACATTTTTTCAACCGAAACAATTTTCTCCTGCTTCACTAAAAAATCATAAAGACTCGAAATCTCAACCAACATCCCAACCTGTGCAAAATTATGCGAATAATTCCTCTGCTGCACAAAAACAATCCGAGTAATATTCGGATCCTCCTTCAAATTATCAATTGTCCGCGCCATCACTTCAGCCGAATCAATCAACGACGGTACAAACGCCGCACCAAGATAATTAATATACATCACATTCTCCCCAGATTCCCGAATAACCTCATAAGAATATAACGGAGTATCAGATTTGAACATCATTGTATCACCACAATTATTTACCAAAACGTATATTAAAATATATGTGTACCAAACATCACAACCTATAAAAACTTCACAAATCTTCTATCTAAATGGTAGAGCAACAAGGCCAAGGCGACCAAATTCAATTTCTTTTATCCGACTTCAACACGAGATTGAGGGACGTAGACGAAAGAAACCGGATAATCAGAGAAAGAGTCCTACTCCTAGGAAAAAACCTAATCTCATCCCGACAAGACCTAGAAGATGACATCAAAGAACTCAAAAGAGAAAACCAAGAAATCACGCGCGACCTAGAAAAAATAAAAAAAATCGCCAGTTCCCTATTATCAGAATCAAACAAATTCGTCAAAAGAGAAGAAATGGTTTTAGTTGAAAGAATGCTAAAAGACTTTCAGCCCTTAGAATACCTAAGAAGACAAGACATAGAAGAATTAATAGAAGAAAAAATCAAAAATTCTAAGAAAGAAATAAAAACCACGGAAACCATAGAATAATATGGCAACACTTGACAAAATAACAGAAATGCAAAAACAAGGCTTGCCTGATTCAGAAATCTCAACACAACTACAAAACGAAGGTGTTTCTCCTCAAGAAATTAACGATTCATTTAATCAGGCTAAAATAAAAAACGCAGTATCAGAAGACCCTACAGGACAACCCCCACAACAGCCAGAAATGCAACCTTCAATCGCACACGGCCCACAAGGAGAGGTCCCACAAGCACAAAACACACAACCAATGGCTCAAGAGGCCCCAGCAGCACCCCAGCCAGAAATGCAACCCCCAATGATGCAACCTCCAGTAATGCAAGCACCCTCTCCAGAAGTGTACCCACCTCAAGAAGAACAACCCCAAGATTATTATCAAGAAACACCACAAGCATACTCAGGACAAGAATACTACCCACCTCAAGAAGGAATGTCCACCGAAACAATTTCAGAAATAGCCGAACAAGTCGTAATAGAAAAATTCAATGAATTCACAGAAAAAACAGGGGACATAGCTTCATTCAAAATAACAATCCAAGATAAAGTCGTAGACATCGACGATAGATTAAAAAGAATTGAAGGAAACATCGATCGACTCCAACAAGCAATTATTGGAAAAATCGGGGAGTTTGGTGAAAGCTCAAACCTAATCCATAAAGACTTAGACAATCTCCACGGAACAGTCTCAAAGTTAGTAAACCCATTAGTAGACAACTACGAAAAGCTAAAAAAAATGGCTAAAAAATAATTCTATGCCGCTTTGCCTTTAATCGTCCAAGAAACAATTCCCGCAACAATAAGAAGCAAAATCATTCCAAACCAATCCGTATTAAACCAAGACTGAACACTTCCCCAGTTAACTGCCCAATGAAAAGTATAAGCCGAAGAGATTATAAAAAACGCAACTATCAAAGCTAAAAGAACCCATGAAAACCAACTACTCTTACTCATAAATTCAAAGGGCTCCTTCCATGGCATAAAAGCAAAAATCGCCAACACAAAGAAAACCATAATAATCAAAGTCCCAAACCAGGCACTACTAAACTGAACAAACTCAACCAAGGATGCCTCAACAATAAAAAAACTCGCCAAAATAAACGAAATAAAAAGCATCACAGCCTCGCCACCACCCAAAATTTCAGTCTTCTTCAAAAGTGCATAAATAATAATAAACACCAACATAAATGCAAAGATAGGCATAAAATATCCAATAACCCCAACCGATGCTTCAACTGCCATTTTTATACAGGTTTAGGAGCCTTGACTCCACCCCCACTTCCCTTAGACCCCCTAGCCATAACAATTATCAACGCAACCAAACCACCTAAAATAATCAACGCCCAAACATTCTGAGCAAACCAACCACCAAATCCAGTATAATATCCCCACTGATCCCATGCGCTAAGAGACCAAATTATAACACCAATTCCAACAACCCATCCAATCCATTTAACAGTCCACCCAGGCTCTTCGCCCTTTTTAACAAAAAATCCAAGCGTTATCAATATAACCAAAAATATCGAAAGCCCAACTCCAAATCGAGGAAAAATTATAGCAAAAAATTCCGACACAAAATCAAACTGCAAGGCAAGAAGCCCAACCGAAACGCCAACAATACTTTTAATCGCATTATTATCACCTAAAATTCCCGACTTATCTAAAATAGCATAAACAACAGCGAATAACAACAAGAAAGGTATAACATAAGAAAACACACCCATCTCATTCCAGATATTTAATATCTCAGTAACACTAACAGCCATACCTTCTAAAGAAAAATCTCATTTATATATGTTTTGAAACTACTCAGAAGAATTTCTAGAACTATCCCTACCACTAGGACTCTTTTTACTGCCCACCATAACCAAAGCGATAACTCCAATAACCAAAGCAATCATAACAACACTCATCCAAAAATCACTCTCACCAGCCCCCTCAAACCAACCAATCATAATATTAGACAAACCACTAACATACAAAACAACACCAACAGTAAACACCGCAGCAATCACAGCAAAAACCGGCTTCACCCACTTATGCTTCTCCCCCATCTTCGACAAATCGCCAGCAACAAATCCATACAATATAAGAAACACCAAAATCACGGCAACGCCAACAGCTAACCAGGGCATTATACCAACAATAATCTCCCTAGGCTGTGGAACCCCAATCAAAAGCAAACCAATAACAAGACCAACCATAGCATCAACCCGAGCCATACCTTCCCCTAAAATCTTAGACTTCTGCAAAATCGCAAATATAACAACAAACACAAGCAAGAACGGCAAAAGCATTTCCGTAAAAAAAGCGTTTTCAAATATCATAAATTTAACAGACCAAAATCATATATAAACATTTCCAAAACCCGCGAGTCTAATTTTGATTTATAGCAGACTTAGATGAGGCGAAAGGTTGCGTGGCGTACAAAGGTACGCGAGCGTTCTTTCAACGAAATATAAGGTGCTAGAAATCTAAATCAAATCCTCTTCTTCAAGGGGCATTTCATCTTCCTCTTGCTGAATAGGAACAGCATTTCTGTTGATTATGATAATATCTCCAATCGCTTTAATAAACTGATGAGGCACAATAATCCCTCGAGCTCCGCCCAAAACTTGAATCATTCCAGATTCACGAGCAACGACAATTCTCCATCCATCTATCTTATTGTCTATCAAATTAACCTCTTCAACCATACCAAACAAATCACCAGAATCAGTATACACTCGTCTCCCAACAACCTCGCTTATCCTTTTAATCTTTAACATAAACCAACTAAAAACTTTTCATTTAAATACATTTCTATGATACAATGATTACTATGCACATGCATCCCCGTTAAGTTTATAAAAAATTGCCCATTCTCTACTACATGGGCACAAAGGAACTAGAGAAAGAAGTCTTCATAATAATTCTAGCAGCCGTAATTCTCGCCCTAACCGTCTCATTCAGACAAACACAAATGTTCGTTGCAAGCATAATCAGCTTCTTAATAATAATAACCGCAAACGTTCTAGTAAAAAAATTGGTCGGATATCATTTCGAAACAAAAGTCAGAACAAAATTCTGGACATGGTACCAATTCGGATTCCGAAAAGATGCCCATTTCAAAAAGCCAGTTCCAATGGCATGGCTCCCCCTTCTATTAACACTCTTCACAAAAGGAATTTTTTGGTGGTTAGCAATTCTCGAGTTTGACGTAGAAGCCAAAACCGAAAGAGTCTCCAGAAGACATGGGCTATACAGGTATACACAAGTAACAGAATGGCACATGGCATGGATCGCGGTCTGGGGAATCATCGTAAATATTCTTTTAGCAATCGTCGGATACGGAGCCGGCTTCGAACTCTTCGCAAAACTCAACATCTATTTCGCAGTCTGGTCAATCATCCCACTCTCAAGATTAGACGGAGCAAAAATATTCTTCTCAAGCCGAGGACTCTGGGCAACAATAGCAACAGTAGTAGGAATAATGTTAATTTGGGGCTTAACAGTCGTTTAAGTTAAAGCAGGCATTTTCTTAAATTTTTTCTTAAATTTATGAACAGATTTCTCACTCTTCTTTTTAGGTCGCTGAAAAAAGACCAAATAAATTATAGGCAAAAATCCAAAAGTATTCAAAACCCAAAACAGAATAAACCAAACCAAATGACCATTACGAGCAGCCCTCCAAGAAGCAATCATCTTCCAAACTAAAGTCCACAAAAGCGCAGGAATAAGCCACATCGGTATCATCTCCATTAATGCCATATAACACAAACCAATTCAAAACTTATAAACTTACCCCAACTAATCAAAACATGAAAGAATTAAAAATAACCCCGAGAGAATATCAAGAAAAAATATTCGAAACCTGCAAAGAAAAAGACTGTCTTGTGGTCTTACCAACAGGAACAGGAAAAACACTAATCGCCCTAATGGCAACAATAGACAGATTCAAAAAATTCCCCCTAGAAAAAATTGTAATCCTCGCCCCGACAAAACCCCTAATCGAACAACACTTCGAAACCTTTAAAAAAAATCTCCCAGAAGGCTGGGCTGACATGCAACTCTTCACAGGGAAAACTCAAGCAGACAAAAGAAAAGAAATTTGGCAAACTGCAGAATTTATTTTTTCAACTCCTCAATGTATCGCAAACGACCTAGACAAAATGCTCTACAAACTAGATCAGGTCAGTCTCTTAATCGTAGATGAATGCCATCGATGCCTAAAAAATTACGCCTATAATAGAGTCGCACAAAAATACAAAATGCAATCCACAAACGGAAGAGTTCTAGCATTAACCGCCTCGCCAGGAGGAGACAAAGAAACAATTCAACAAGTTTGCAAAAACCTAGGAATCGAAGCCGTAGAAATCAGAACCAGAGAAAGCCCCGACGTTAAGCCCTACCTCCAAGAACTAGAATTCGAAAAAATAGAAGTAGACTTCCCTCCAGAATTCCTTGAAATCAAACTCCTACTAGAAGAGATATACAACAAAAAAATATCAGAACTAAAACATCGACGAGTCCTCTTCGGATACGCAAGTAAAACAATGCTTTTGAAAACTCAATCTAGACTAATGACAAAGAAAGGCAAAAAAGATATGAACGACTTCCTCGCAATATCCGCCTGCGCAACCGCACTAAAAATCTCACACGCCCTAACACTTCTCGAAACCCAAACAATGTCATCATTCATCGCATACCTAAAAGATTTATTCAAACAAGCAGCTGAACAAAAATCAAAAGGAGTACAAAAACTAGTAAAAAACCCCGCCTTCGCAAAAGCATACACCCTGGCAACAACCCTAAACAAAGAACACCCAAAAGTCGAACTCCTAAAAGAAATAGTCAAAGAACAATTTCAAATAGACCCTAACTCAAGAATAATTGTCTTCGCACAATTTAGAGAAACCGTTAGAAAAATTTCTGAAACTCTAAATCAAATCCCAGGAATCCATGCAGATAATTTCGTAGGCCAAGCAATCAAGGATCATGGAAAAGGAAAAATAACAGGACTTAAACAAAAAGAACAAAAAGAAATGATTGAAAAATTCAAACTCGGAGAAATAAACATCCTCGTCGCAACATCCATAGCCGAAGAAGGACTAGACATCCCAGAAGTAAATGAAGTAATTTTCTACGAACCAATCCCCTCAGCAATCCGCTCAATCCAAAGAAGAGGACGAACCGCAAGACTTTCCAAAGGAGCACTAAAAATTCTAGTAACAAAAAAAACACTCGATGAAATTTTCCACTACGCCGCACATCATAAAGAAAAAAGGATGCACACCGCAATCGAGCAAATCAAAAAAGACTTCGAATCAAAAGAAACCCAAAGTGAATTACTTTAAATAAATACGTTCCTAAATAAAAAAATGAAAACCGTCCACAACATTTTCTCAAATACCAAAACAGAAAAAGAACAACCTTGCCCAAACCCAAAAACCCCAATCATCGTAGACACCAGAGAAAAGCAATCCCTAATCTCAGCAAACCTACTTGAGAAAAAGGCAAACATCGAATTCGAAAAATTAGACATCGGCGACTATCTAATCCACGACATAATAATCGAACGAAAAACTTTCTCTGACTTCGTCAGCTCGATATTAAACAAGCGACTTTTCGAACAATTAACCAACATAAAAAAATATCCAAAACAATTTCTAATAATAGAAGGCTTCGACTACGAATACAATAAATTCAATGTTCATGAAAACGCAATTCGCGGGATGATGCTATCAATCGCAATAGATTTTCAAGTCCCAGTAATTTTCACAAAAAACGAAACTGATACCGCAAATTTCCTAATCCTAACCGCAAAAAGATATGAAAAACCACGACCCATCGACTCGATAAGACAAACAAAAACCTGTAAAACCCCAGAAGAACAAAAGCAATTTATTCTAGAAGGATTCGCGGGAATCGGTCCAACGATTTCTAAAAAACTCTTAGAAGAATTCTCAACCCTTCAAAATATTTTCAACACAACTGAAAAAGAACTTAATAAAATTCTGAACAAAAAAACTACCGACGCATTTCAGCAATTACTAACTAACCCAAATCAACCTCATAACAATCACATCGGGGCCTAACGTCAACAACCAGAGAACTTGTCTCCCGACGAATCAAATCAACAAAATCATTATGATTACCTCCTCCTCCATAAACATAAACACAATACGGAAATGGCTTTGGCATCCCAGAAACAATCTCTTTAACAAGCCCCGAAATATCTACTCCTTCCATTAAAATAAAGACAATCAATCTCATTTTATAAAAAATTCCGTGATACAAAATATATATTCACAACCAACAATCATATAAAGTTAGATTCACTTTATTTACTATATTTTTCTTACCGACATAATATATCCAAAAAATCAAGGTCCCAAACTAAAACTAGAAAACTCAGACATCGAAGCCAAATTTTTAATCTGATCCAACGTCACACTCTTAATCTTATTCTCATAATTATAATACTCCTCACCATTACCAGCTGCCTCTTCCAAAACCAAATTTACAGCAGTCTCACTCGACCCTTCACTTTCAACATATCTACTCCCAATAATCTGAATCTTAGCAGCCTCCAACTCCTCCTCACTAATCTCACCCATCTTAGAATATTCCTCCAAACAAACGCTCTTCACCTCTTCAACTTTCCCAGGATCAGTCCCAGCCCAAATAATCATATATCCATAATTTTTACCCATATCCAAATCCGACTTAATCCCATATGCAAGCCCTCTATTCTCACGAACCTCACTAAATAACTTCGAAGACATCCCCTCCCCAAGTATTGTTGAAAAAACTTCTGCCGTATATCTATCCGTATCATTCAAGCTAGGAAAATGAAACCCAAGAACAAGGTTGGATTGGGTAATCCCCTCCCTCTTTTCATCATTCTTCAATAGCTGAAAATTTAACTCTGGAATCTCAATTTTTCTCCCCTCTTTGTCAACACTCATCTCTTCGGCCATTTTAACAACATCGTCAAAATTATTATTACCAACAACACAAAGAATCGAATTCGAAGGAACGTAAACTTCGCCATGTCTTTTCATCAACTGCTCACGACTCATCCCCCGGACATTTTCCTCAGTCCCACCAATAAACATTCCAAACGGCTTCTTATATAACAACGCCTTCACGCTATCAACAGCATGTGCCCTCGGGTTATCTTTATACATTTTTATTTCCTCACAAATCACATTTCCTTCTTTCTCAACCTCATCCTCAGGGAAACTCGCATTGAAAAAAATATCAAAAACAACATCCATTGCCACATTCAAATGCTCACTTGGTAACTTCACATGATAAGCCGTAATTTCCTCATGAGTAAACGCATTCAAATCCCCACCAAGACTCTCAATCTCCTGAGCAATCTGCTTAACCGTCCTCTTTTCGGTCCCCTTAAAACAAAGATGTTCAATAAAATGAGCTATCCCCTTTTCCGACTCATTCTCATAAATCGCTCCATACTTCGCGGCCAACATCACAGTTGTAACGGGAACATCCCTCTTCTCATGAATCACCGTCAACCCATTTGTCAAGACTTTTCTATTAAATTTCATAAAACCCAAAAACAAAATTTATTTAAATACCTTTCTCCTTATTTTCACAACTAAAAAGAGGTATAATATGGAATTAGATTTAATTGGAAAGTGGGCATTCATCATTGGCTTAATCGTTGCTATACTAGCAGCCTTCATAACCACAATTGACACAAATGTAATACTGTTAATCCTATTCATCTTAGGGCTGATTGTAGGCTTCATTAATGTGAATAAGAAGAACACCACTGACTTTCTAATTGCTGTAATCGCGCTTGTCGGAGTCGGAACTCTAGGCGCATTAGCTATCGAACAACTCGCAAAACCCGTTGTATACTTACAAATTATTTTGAATAATTTTACAGTATTCATAATGGCGGCGGCACTAGTTGTATCAATAAAAACGATACTAACAACAGCAAAGAAATAAACACAAAAAATTATTTTTTATTTTTTAATATTATTATCCGTTCCCCTTCCCTCTTAACATCTTTTTCTATATTAAAATTCTCCTCTAAAAAATCAACAATCCACTTTCTCTGAGCCGAAAACTTCTTGCGCCCACCCAAACTTTCAGTAGGTAAACTCAAAACAATCCACTCACACTCTTTCGAAATCTCTAAAATAAATTTCTTAGAAAAATCTCTCTCTAAATTTTCCAAAGCATCAACAACTTGAAATAAAAAAACAACTCTCGGTTTTTTCTGTTCCCTCAATAATTCAACAACTTCCTTAACATCAAATAAATCACCACAAATAGCTTTAGCACTAAAATCATTCTCCCTAAAATAATCATTCATATGAGAAACAACCTGCCCAGCCGCTTCGACCCCAACATAGCTAACTCCCTTAGACAAATATTCATAACTAAAACCGTTAACGCCACACCCCAAATCAATCACAGACTCAACTCTACCAACGCAAGAAAAAATCTCATCATAAAATTTCTCATAATCTCTTTTTTTAGAAGACATATGCGCCTTCAGCAAATCCCCCTTCCCCTTTAAAATCTTATTCGTCAAAAACACCCCAAAATACTTCCGGAGCAAAGCCCGGGCTTCTTTAACATCCCCTTTAGTCAATTCAGCAGCCCGCTCAACAATCGAATTCGGCAAGCCAGAAAATTCCTTCTTCTTCTTTATCTCCTCAATTACTTTCATTCTACTTCAATTTCCCGCCGCCAAGAATATTCCCCACTAGAAGAATCTTCAAACGATTTAACCCTTAACCCCCGAGAAAACAAAGGACAATCCAAAACAAAAGTCTCGAACTCACCTCCCTCCCCAGCTGGATGAATTTTATATTTCTCCTTCAACTCACTAACCTCTTCAATAAATTTCCCATCTATCTTCCTCCCTAACCAGGAACTGTCCAGTGGATAAGCCGCGACTCCAGTAACCACAATATCAAAATCATTCTCAATCAACTCATTCAGATAAGAAATCTCCTCCTTATGCCAAAGTGGATTAATACTCTCCAACCCAAGATCCTCACAAATTTTCCCAATCCTTGACGCCTGATATTCAGAATGCAACGCCCCAGTCACAACGCCTTCAATTCCATATTTCTCCTTAGCAATCTTAATCGCGTCAGACAAGTCCATCAACTCCTCTTCTTTATTCCCTTTAGTCCCATGAACCAAAAGCGAAACCCCCATAACCTCAACCTGCCGTTCAGCCTTTTCAATAGAGGGAGTATGAAACATATAACTCTCCTGATTTTCAGATTTAATTACAATCGCACAAGCTAGCTCATTCCCAGCCTGCTTAGCTAAATAAGCCGCATAAACACTATCCTTGCCACCAGAAAACAAAACTCCAAGCTTCATAAAAAACAAAATAATTCACACTTTAACAAACTTACTACTTCCCTTTCTTCCTAGTCTTATAATATTCTACAAAAAAAGAAGTAACAAAAATATTAATAATCATGGAAACAATCATGCTAACAATAGTTCCAAGAGAAACAAATATCCCAGATTCTAAAGAAGAACTAAAAATACTTGACGCAATCCAATTAATAATACCCATAAAGAATACAATAATAATCCCATACCAAAGCGTTCTCCACCAATTATCTCTAACTAAATCAAAACTAGCCCCAAGAGATTCCACAATCCCTTTATCTTCAAGCACAAAAATATAAAATCCAAAAACCCAGAAAACTAAAAATACGACACCAGGAATAATCAATAATAAAAATAGTAAAGAAACAAAAATAGCAAAAACTAAATAAAACAGAAATGAAGACCAAACTTTCCCCTTAGAAACACTCAGAATATTTTTTTTCTTCCCAGCAAAATAAAGAACCAAATACACCTCAACAAATATATACAAAAAAACAGAAACAATAATAAAAAATAGCAAAAACAACAATGCACCAAAACCTAGTGTTTTTTCAAACCCAATCCTATACACGCCAAAAACAAATGTCATAATTAAGGAAAGAATAAATGTAGGAATAATATAATATTTTAACCCGACAGAAAAACAATCCTTAAATCCTTTTTTAAAATTATTAACGGCCGAAGAAAATAAATCTCCAAACCCAACCTTGTTTTCCATAAAAACATTAGTAAAAACCGTATTATAAAACTTACTAATTGTAAACAAATTCAGAATCGTCAACCTTGATTGCTTAAGATAATGGCTCAGGAACTTTCTTAACGGGAACCTTCCACTTTTCCTTCGGCCCACGAAAAAAGAAATAGGCAACAATTAAAATAATCAGGATAAAAACACCCATTGCTGCTAAAGCATAATAAAAATTATCCGTATACCTTGTAGAGACAACCTCACCCTTAACATCATCAATATACTCAGAATCAGAATTATCAGCAGGAAGATCTACATTATTCGGCTCTTCATATAAAACAGACTCACCTTCAGAATCATTGCCAAAACTATCCCAATCATCAGTCGCATAAACCAGACCAACAGCCAAAACTAACACCAATAAAACTCCCCATCCTTTTTTCATAAATTTCTTAAACCTACTTTATTTAATAACTTTATGGCATCCACTAACCAATCCCCATTTTACCAAAGAGCGGAACAAGAATTTCACGAAGCAACAAGCGACTGCGAAAGAATAGCATGCTTAGAGATAATGATGAAGGAAGTCCCAAAACACAAATCATCTGAAAACATGAGAAAAAATCTAACAAACCGTTATAAAAAATTAAAAAACAATGTCGAAAAACAGAAAAAATCTGGCAAAGGCGGACAGGCTGGAATAAAAAAAGCAGATATGCAATGCGTTGTCACGGGGTTCCCCAACGTCGGCAAATCAACAATATTCAATCTCCTAAGCGAAAAAAACAAATCCGAAGTCTCACCCCACCAATTCACGACATTCAAACCAAACCTCGGAACATTCAAGTTCGAAGACGCTCAAATCCAAATCATCGACGACGCGCCATTCCCAAATCAAGACAAATCCCTAATTAACTCAACCGACACTCTTCTAATAATTATCGACTCTCTTAATCAAATAAAAGAATCCGATAAATACCTATGGAAATCAAAAGCAAAAAAAATATACATCTACAACAAGATAGAAGAATTAAATCCGACAGAGCTTCGAAAATTAAAAGCAACTCTAAAATCAAAATACAAAAACCTCAAAACATGGTTCATTAACAAAAATTCAAACAAAATCGAGATAAATTTACTTAAAAAAGAAATCTTCGAAACATTCCCCATTATCAGGGTCTACACAAAAGAACCAAGAAAACAAGCGAGTAAAGACCCAATGATTCTAAAAGAAAAATCCACATTCAAAGACGCCGCAGAAAAAATCCTCAAAGGAATGTCATCGAAAATAAAACGGGCAAGAGTATGGGGACCATCATCAAAATTCGGAGGACAAGTAATCGGACTCGAACACAAACTCAAAGACAAAGATATAATTGAATTCCAAACAAAATGAAATTTGCAAAAATTACACTCATCCTAACCCTCATCGGCATCCTGCTCCTAATTATAATTACTCAAAACCCACAAACAATAACAGGCAAAATCAAAACAATAAAATACAACAACGAATTAACCGAGCTCACCCTAAACAACACCAACACAAGCATAATAATTTTCACAAACGACTTTATAGACTTAAAAAAAGATGACAAAGTCTTACTAGAAGGAAAAGAAAGTATATACAAAAATCAAAAACAATTCACCGTCAATAAAATTTACAAAATATAGAATAAAACTATTTCTTAGGTTTTTTTGATTTCTCCGTCTTTTTTGATTTTTTTGGTTTGTCTGACTCCCTTATTCTATGCAACACAAACCATAGAATAAGCAACAAAATAATCACAAACACAACAGCTAACGTCCAAAGGATATCCCCCATTAAAGGAAATTCCTCTTCAGATAAAACGACAAAAAACCAAGCACTCGAACTCGCTACCTCACCCTCATAAGTCACCTTCACATAAAACATATAATTCCCAGGTTTTATATTTCCTGGAAGCCGAAAATTTTTCACAAAACTCGCCTGCGTTTCCACAGCCATAGTTTCTTGCTCGCTAATTACAACATTACCATCCTCATCCATTATCACACACACAACATCAACATCAACCCTCTCCGTGCCCCCCATATTATACAAAGATACTTCCGCAGCAAATTCATCACTAGGAACAACATACAAAAACTGACTTGGTATTTTTGCCTTAACATCAAATAATGGCGCCTTGCTTTCAATCTCTATTGCAATCAAAAGTTCTTTCTCAACCCCCTCAGTCCTCACAATAATTTTGCCAATATACAAATCGGGAAATGCGTCCTCCCTCGCTATAAAATCCAAAATAATCTCCCTAACCTCTCCTCTCTTCAAATAAAAATCCGCGTTAACTACTCTTATAAAATCGGCAAGTTCATTATTTTCAACCTCCACCCAAAAATCACGATTCCCCGTATTTACTATCACTATCTTTTGTTGCTTTGTTTCTCCCTGTTTAAAAGAAACTTTTATTTTTTCTTCATTTAAATCAAAATCTCGGAAGAGCACACCTCCCACAATTCCACTAGAAGAAGAGGGCGGGGAAGGTATATTAGGAATCTCAACAACCGGAGTCTCCTCTACGGTATAAATCGAAGAACTACTAACATTAAACTTTAACGTACCTCCAGAATAACTCTCAGCAACACATTCAGACGAAGAACACACAACACCATTCTTCAATATCCTAGGATTAGAAAAACTCAAACCATAAATCCACAACGTAGCCGCCTTATCAAAATTCGGTAAAGCGATAGGATTTATCTCAATCCTATTAGACGAAATATCAGTATTAACATTCAAATCAAGAATACCGTCACTAGAATTCTCATCATCTGTCAAGTTGATAGCTTCATTAAATGAAATCTTTCCGTAAATTGGCTGATGCAATATAACCCCGTCTAAATTCTGCAATTCCTCATAAGAATAGTCAAAAAAATCGGTCGACTCCCCCTTCTTTTCATTCCTTCGCATTTCAAATACATCCTCTCCCAAATCCTCACTCGTTTCATACTCATCGTCTATTATAACAAAAAGTCCCGAGTCAACAAAAAAACTCACACTCTTTGAAGTTATGTTACCAAAACTACCATTAGCATACAAATAGAGAGTGTGAGCGCCCTGAGAGACGTTAAAATAGACATTAGAAGTTATCGTTATATTAGACAAATCATCCAAATTATACCAAACAGCATCTTCCCCTCCCACAAAATAACTTAACAAAAGAGACTCATTAAACAAGTAAGTTGCATTCTGAGGAGAAAATATTGTCAAAGTAGGAGAATAAGCTGTCACAGAAATATTTAAACCAACCGAACGGGTTGCATCACCAGTTATAGACTCACCAGTAATAAGATCAACATCTGACCCCTCCACAAAATTTACAAACAATAAAAATAATAACAGTAAAATAAAAAATCCTCTTCTCATAAACAAAGAATATAAATCATCTATTTAAAATTAATTACTTCTCAAAAATTTATTTCTTCTTAAACTTAAACCAAATTATCAATATTGCCAAAATTGCTATTCCTGCTATCAAATAAATCACCCAAGAACTTGAACTTTCCGGCGCAGGCATATTCATTGCAGCTAATTCCTCAGCTGATGGAACAACAACAACATCAAAACCCTTCCCAACGCTACTACCAAGACCAAAAGTTCCAGACTCGCCTTCCGTTACAGTATTAAATGTTATTTCCACAGAATAAATATCCCCTATCTCGGCATCACCCGGAACAGTTACTTTTGCCATCACATCTACAGAACCACCGACAACCACAAGAACATCACTTGAATCAATTAATTTCATAACCTCCGATCCCTTTCCTATACTTGGCCTAACAGTAATATCCTCAGGCCCTGGTCCATTTTGCAAATTAAAACTTATATCTCTTGTCTCTCCCGCAGAAAGTTGTAACGGATGATCCTGATGATAAGCAGAACCAATACCAAAAGCAGAGACATAGCTAGCAAACAAAACAACAGACATTATCAATACTAAAACTGACAACCCTGTCTTTTTCACCTTCATTTTTCCCTCAATTTGTTTTTTCATCTTTTATTATAATATTTGAACTACCCAATTCCACTCAGTTTCATTCGCAGTTGAATATGCCTGCGTTGAAAGTTCACTTCCAGCCAACTTTAAACAAAAATACAATTCCTCTTGTCCTGTACTACCATCATTTAAAGTATAATTACCTTTTGATAAATTTGCTATAGCGATTCCCTCATAAGAATTCCTATCCATTGCAGTTCCCGCACATTCTATTGAACTTCCAGTTGCATGACTAACTGAAAAATTATTCGCCCATAATGCCTCTGCCGAAGTAGTCTCGCCTCTTAGATTAGAAGAATTTATTGATATACTCGTCGCAACTATATCATCATTCCCAGTATTATTCAAAACCAAAGGATCATTATTTGATGTCTGATTCGTAGCGCCAGGAGTTATACCATCCCAAGTTAAACCAGAAGGGCTCATAACAAACGCCGTCCTTTCACCAACATAAAAATTAGTCGAAGTATTTGTAGCAGAGTTAGATTGATTATCTTCAACGTAAGCAATTATATCCCACGAACCAGTACCGTCAAACCACCACATCGTTACATTACAAGTGTAGTTCGCATAATCCCCTGAAGATTCATACATTTCACAAGAAGCATTTTCTCTAGTTGTTTCGCCACCACTCGAAAAATTTATCAATGCTGTACTATGATTCAAATTTCCAGCACCAGAAATAGAATAGGCCGTAAAATTAATAATTACACTCGACAAAGCCGGAGCTTCATTAGGACCCGAATTTAAATAACCAGCAACCGTCTTCAAAACAGCATGCCCCATATTCTTATCAGCCTCATTTGTATGTAAATTTCGCCGTAAAGTCGACTTAAATTCCAAATTGTCTTGCTCACCCCTCTCACACAATCGAAGAATCATATCCGAAGAATATTCAAGATATCTCTTAGACCTCAATCTCCTAAAACTGTTCAGCATAAAATTCTTAGTAAAAAAATTAGAAAAACTTTTCTCACCAGATCTTAAATACAAAAACCCAAAAACAGAAACAGCAACGCCACCAAATATATTAACAATCAAATCGTTCATTGTATCTCTTAAGCTTCCCTGTAATCCAAAACCAAAACCAATATTCAAAAGAAATTCAAAAACCTCCCACAAGACTCCAAGAGCAAGGGCAAAACAAAAAACAAAAAAAGCAATTATCGCAGGGCTAGCCTTAATCACATCTTCATCATTCAAAACACAAAGCACGGTCAGACCAACAAAACCAAGAACAACGGAGGCGCCAAAATTCAATAAAACGCCCCACCACCAAAATTCAGAAAAAAATCCCATGGCTCCAATATAAATAAAAACACCGAAGATAAACATTAAAATAATTACCTCTATCCCTGCAGGAAATTTAACGTTAAAAAAAGTCCTTAATGTCACAGGAAGGAAAGTAAAAAATAAACCAATAAGAGAAATAACCAAAACCAAATCCCTCTCTACAAAAACAGAAATAAAAATCGAGATCAATAACATCAGACGAATGAAATCTACAATTACCAATCGGACTAAACTTGAAGATCCGTGCATTCTTTTTTTATAAAAATTTCTCATATAAATAAAATCCTAATCAACTATAAAAAGATTATAGCGTTATAACATGAATGTTCGCGCTAGTTACCCCACTCCTTCTAGGCCTCCTCTCTGGAATTTTCACCGGACTAATCCCGGGCATCCACATAAACCTCATCGCAACAACCTTCCTAATCCTAATCCCAGCAACATTATTCCCAATAACATCTATTTTAATTTTCATAACATCAATGGCAATCACCCACACATTTATCGACTTCATACCATCAATTTTCTTAGGCGCCCCCGACGACGATACTACACTTGGAGTTTTACCAGGACACGAACTCTTATTAAAAGGGCAAGGACACTACGCCCTAAAATTAACCCTCATCGGCTCAACCCTAGCAATCTTATCACTAATTTTCATCATACCAATTTTCATCTTCACCGTTCCAAAAATATATCCTTTCCTCCAAAAAATGATGGGCTTCTTTCTAATTTGGGCAAGCATTCTATTAATCTCCCAAGACAAACAAAAAACAAAAGCTATAATGACTTTCCTACTAGCCGGCTTCTTAGGGATGTCGACACTAAACCTTAACATCAACCAACCAATCCTCCCACTCTTGACTGGACTCTTCGGAGCTTCAACAATTATTCACTCAATAAAATCCAAAACAAATATCCCTCCTCAAATAATAGAAAAAAATAAATTCACAAAAAAAGAATTAGTTAAACCAGCCCTCGCAACAATAATCGTTTCTCCAATCTGCTCCCTCCTCCCAGGACTCGGAAGTAGTCAGGCCGCAATCATTGGATCAAAAATAACAGGCAAACTAAACAGAGAACAATTCCTAATTCTCCTCGGCTCTATAAACACACTAGTAATTTCAATCTCATTCATCACACTTTTCCTAATCCAAAAATCACGAACCGGCGTCGCTGCAGCAATGTCGCAAATAACACAACTAACAAACACAAACCTTACAACAATTCTAATTACAATTTTAATAACATCCATTCTCATAATCCCAATCACTCTCCAAATCTCAAAACTCTTCGCAAAAAACATCCACAAAATTTCCTACACAAAAATATCTGTTATACTAATAATTTTTCTAACAACAATTATAACAATCTTCTCCGGGTTCCTAGGCCTCCTGGTATTCGTAATCTCAACCACCCTCGGGTTAACCTGCATCGAATTCAAAACAAACAAATCTCTCCTTATGGGATGCCTCCTAATCCCCACAATAATTTTCTATCTCCCTTTCTAAACATTTATTAATCAAAACCACTATATACAAACATGGGAAAAGAGAGCGTCATCATCGGAGCCATAGGAATTCTAATAGGCGCAGCAATCTACATCAAAACAGGAGCCATCTCTTCGGCGCTAGTCCCAACAATTCTCGGAATCCTCCTAATTATTTTCTCAAAAGAAGAAGACAAAATAGAGAAAAGGAGGGATAAATAATGGCAGAAATAATCACAACAACAACCGATTCACTTCCGGGAAAAAAAGTAACACAAGTCTTAGGAATTGTAAAAGGGAGCACAATCAGGGCACGACACGTCGGACGAGATATTGCAGCCGGATTAAAAAACCTCGTCGGAGGAGAAATAAAATCCTACACTCAAATGATTTCACAATCCAGAGAAGAAGCATTTAACAGAATGGTTAACGACGCAAATGACAGAAAAGCAGACGCAATCATAAACGTAAGATTCGTAACTGCAATGGTAATGCAAGGCGCAGCAGAAATCTTAGCTTACGGAACCGCAGTCAAGCTGAAATAATCACAACCCCCAGCAATCTAAACAAAGTTTTTCACGAGGCAGACCTATAGCCTTTTCAAGAATCTCAACGTCAGCGAAATGCAAACCATCAAGCCCCCGAGTATCTCTAATCTCCTCAAGACTCATACATTTCGCAATACAATCCTCATCATTCTTAATTGATTTACCATACTTACAAGCAGCAACCAAAGGCGGGCAAGCAATAATAGCATGAACCTCCTTAGCCCCCAAATTCTTCAATCTCTGCGTCTGCTTCCGAGTCTGATTCCCCTTAACAATCGAATCATCAACAATAATAATTTTCTTATCTTTAATCAATTCCTTAACGGGAATCAACTTTTCATCAGCAACCTGATGCTGTTCTTCAAGAGTACTTGGAGTAAAACTCCTTCCACTATAATCAAATTTCTTAAAAACCTCTAAATAAGGAATCCCCGACGCATTAGCAAACCCAGTGGCATGACATCTCCCTGAATTCGGAATCGGAGAAACCAAATCAGCATCAATCTTGTATTTCTCCGCCATTAAAGCCCCAATTTTATTTCTAACAAGTTCAACACTTTTACCGTCAATAATAGATGCTGGATGTGCCGTATAAATCCACTCAAAAGTACCATACCTAATATTTTTCAAATCAAACTGAGCAACAAAATTAATCCCATCCTCATTCAATAAAACAACCTCTCCAGGCCTAACATCTCTAACAATTTCAAACCCAGTATTAATAAAAGAAACACTCTCAGAAGACACCGCGTAACTCCCATCTTTCTTACCCAAAATCAAGGGCTTCCTCCCCCATCCTCGCGCCGCATAAATTCCCTCAGGAGTAAGCGCAACCAAAGCAAAATCTCCCTTCACCTGCTCAAACAAACTCTCAATACCATTCTCAAAATTAAACTCTTTAGATATTATTTTAGAAATCAAAACAGCGTCACTAATTTCCTCAGGATTATGATACCCAGAAAAACTCGCCCCACCCTTCAATAGATTATTCTTCACCTCAAAATAATTAAATATATTCCCATCAACACAAAGAATCATACCCCCCCCTCCTGGCTAATTCCGAAACAGGCTCTCTACTCCCAGAAACACAGGCTATAGCATAGCTCCCCTTCATCCAATCTTCCTTCCTTGAAAAGTTTTCACGGAAAAGCCCTTTGTGTGTAGTATTCTTCAACTTTCCATTAGAATTTTTCCATGCCAACCCACAATAGTCCTCACAACGATTCTGTAAATAAAAAACTCCAGAAAGAGCATCTCGAATACAATCTTTCTTAGAAACCACCCCAAAAATTCCTGACATAAAAGAAAAACGAGGAAACCCTATTTAAATAAAATTATCCTCCACTATCTACTTAAAAATAAAAAAATAAAAAAAATTAATTTGGTTTGGTTTAGTCCTTCCAAGCAGCAACGCCGATCAAAACTAAATGAGCAATTATTGACAACAAGTAAATAATTATACCAATTCCAGAGCCAGCAAGAAGAATCAAAAAGCCCAAAACAGAACCAATAATCGGAACAAGTATCCACCATCCTGGCTTACCTACTACCTCATATGTTTTCCAGTGCCAAATAATCGTCATTACTCCAAAAAGAATAAATCCAACAATCATAATAGCCGGAGCTACAAAAAGAAACGCCCCTGAACCAGAAATACCCAATAATAGCAATATATAAGCAAGAACCGTTGATCCAGCAAGTGCCAAAAACGGCCACCATTTAGCTTTCGCAGCCTCAAAAATCACAGCCAAGGGTCCACCATAAGGCATCCACGCAATACCCGGACTTCCAATACTAGCTTTCTCTCCTATCTTAGAATAAGCAAGAGCAATATAAACATATATACCAAACCCGACCAAAATCATCAAAATTCCAAGACCCAACATAGGACCAAGAAGATTCAATGTCATACCGTCACCACCAGGAATCATGCTAGTCGCAAAACCTGTTAATCCATTAACAACATCCATAAAATATACCCCCTTTCACAGAATTAAGTATAAATCACATTATAAAAAACTATCCAATTCTTACACTTACTTAAAATTCTTAGAAGCACTAAATAAAGCTAAAGTTTCAAACAAAAACACAGAGAGCCACCCCAAAGAAATCCCCCTACTAATCCAAATTAAAGAATTAAACCCACCCGTAAAAAACATTGTAATAATTTCCATAGGATTAGATAGTAAATAGAAAATATATCCCAAAAACAATAAAGCAAATAGCCCAAAAATAATTCCCAAAATCGAAGAGACAAAAGAAAATTTAACTTTAGATTTAATAGACATAAGAGTAACAGAGAAAAACCCACGAACCAAAATCATAAGAGCGAAAAATCCAAAAACAAGTATCATCTTCCAACCAATCAAAGAGGGTACTGCTGTGTTAGCAAAAATGGAATCCACTCCCCCACCAATATCATCGGAAATCCCACCTAGGTTAACGGGCTCATAAGTTACAAGTCCAGTCATAGATGGATTAAGCCCAAACCCACTAACAAGATTTTGTACATAAAAAACAAGCACTATAAATATAATCGCAGCCAAAGCAATAAAAATAATATTAATAATAGAGGAAACTCTCACCCACTTAGACTCTACCTTCTGCCCAATTTTAAAAAACCCAAAAAAGTAAAAGCCCAAAAGCACCATAAAAAACAAAGTAAGTAAAATCTGAACCCATATATTAATAGAACCCAAAGAAGGAGAAATATCAAACAGTTCAGCAATAAAACCAAGAGCCATTAACCCAACAAAAACACATCCAATAATAGCCGCAAACTTAATCCACTTAACACCCTCAATTTTTCCACCCTTAGACTCCAAATGAGGAACTAAATCTTCAGACTCAGAATCCAATTTTTTAATAGCCTCATTACAATCAGCCTCAGAATAACCCCTAGAAATAACCTGCTTCTTTAATTCCTCTAGGCCATATTTCTCTCTATTATCTTTCAAATAATTAAAAACAATATCATTCACCACACTAAACACAATAAAACATTAATTATAAATTTACCTATCACTTAGCATCACAAGTCATCACATTCTTCGCGATAAACGAATTCCCATATTCCTCATCCTCAACATACTTCCCAGAAAGTTTAACCGCATCCCCTTCCTTAATCCGTCTATCACTCAACGCCTCACGAAAATCATTAGGGAAAACCGTCACCTTCAACTCACTCGATTTAGAACTTATATCCATAAACGCCATATCATCCCCATTCTTCGTCACAATCTGCGTGTACCTTTTAACAATCCCAAAAATATCCGCCTCCATATCATGCTTCAAACTTTCAAAAGAAGTAAAATCCCCATTCTTCGCCTCATGATAAGCATCAATCTGATGACCACTAACACAAGCACCCAAAAGTTCACATTCTAAATCCAATTTAACCTTCAATTTCATCGGCGGCAAATCCGGATATTCAACAACATTCGCAACCCCACCAAACAAAGTCATCTGTTTCTCGGCAGCGTTACTATGCTTCTCAACCCTATCATAAACTTCCAATAAGCTCGCCCGATTAATCCCCATATCATCAAAACACCCAACACTAATCAAAGAATGGCAAACCCGCTTATTCACCTTCGACAAATCAACCCTATTCACAAAATCCTGATAACTCTTATATGGTCGACCCTCCATAATCTTCACCATCGCTTCACCCCCTACATTCTTAATCCCAGACAACCCAACACGAATCAATTTGCCCGTTTTAGATGGAGATTCGTCAGAATCTCCTATAGGGGGTACGCCCGTGCGTGTCTCACCATCGACTTCGGGCTCACCAGAGTCATGTCCGCCGAGGACCTCAACGCTAAAATCCTCCCGAGAAGTATTAATATCAGGATGCAAAATCTTAATCCCCTCACTTCTAGCCGACTCTAAATAAAAGGCCAACTTATCAGGATCACGAATCGCCGACGAAATTGTAGCCGCAAAAAATTCAACAGGATAATATTTCTTCAAATAAGCAGTTCGATATGAAATCAAAGCATAAGCGGCCGCATGACTTTTATTAAAACTATAAGCCGCAAACTTCACAATATCATCCCACAACTTATCAACAGCAACCCTCTCCATCCCCGAATGATTTATACAACCATCCTTAAACTGAACCTCCATCTTATGCATCAAATCAATCTTCTTCTTCCCAATTGCCTTCCTCAAAACATCAGAATCCCCAGCACTAAAACCAGCCAACGCCCTCGACAACTGCATCACCTGTTCCTGATAAACCATAATGCCATAAGTCGGCGCCAAAATTTTCTCAGCATTAGGATGAACATAAACAACCTCCTCTTTCCCTGCCTTTCGATTTGCATAAGCAGGAATATACTGCATTGGACCCGGACGATACAAAGCACCAATAGCAATAAGATCATCAAAACGATCAGGCTGCACCTGTCTCAATGTCTTTCTCATTCCCTCACTTTCAAATTGAAAAACTCCAATACTTTTCTCTTCTCGCAACATCTTATAAACCGAATCATCATCCATCGGCAAATTTTCCAACCACTTATCATCCTTACCAATCGCATCCAAAACTTTCTTAATAACATTCAAAGTCTCTAAGCCCAACATATCAAACTTCACCAAACCATAAGTCTCAATATCGGGCCCCTCAACCTGAGTAATCACATCCCCATGCTTAGCATACGTCGGAATATATTCATTAATCCCTTCCTTCCCCCAAACAACACCACAAGCATGAACGCCCTTATGCCGGACACACCCCTCAAGCCTAGAAGCAATCTCAAAAATTTGCTTATACTTTTCTTTAAAATTATTTAGCTGTGCAGCGTCATCAGTTGGCTTTCCATCCTCACGGCAAGCTTCCAAGCTTTTCTTAATCGTTTTCTCATTAACCAACTTGGTAATCGCATTAGCCTCTTCAAACGGAACCCGAAAAACCCTCATGACATCTTTCAAAACCGACTTCGCACTCATTGTTCCAAAAGTCCCAATCATCGCAATCTTTTCCTTACCATACTTCTTCCGAACATAATCCAAAACAACATCCTTATCCCCAAAGTCAACATCAAAGTCTGGTAAAGAAATCCTATCAGGATTCAAAAAACGCTCAAACAACAAACCCAACACCAACGGATCCAACTGCGTAATCCCAAGACTATAGGCAACAATCGAACCAGCACCACTCCCCCGACCAGGACCAACTTGACAAAATTTCTTAGCCTCCCGAATAAAATCCGCAACAATCAAAAAATAAGTCTCAAACCCCATCTTCCCAATAACGTCCAACTCAAAATTCATCCGGTCAATAGCCTCCTTGTAATTCTCCTTATCTTTATATCTTTCATCAAGTCCTTCTTTACACAACTTATACAAATAATCTTTATGGCTCATTCCATCGGGCGCGTCAAAATGTGGAAAAATAGGCTCACCCATATCCAACTCAACATTACACTTATCCGCGACCTCACAAGTATTCGAAATCCACTCCTGGTTATCTCCAAACTTCTCCAACATCTCATCCTCGCTCTTCACCCAATAACCCTCTCCACTAAACCGAAACCGTTTCTCATCATCCATATTCCCATTCGTCCCAACCGCCAACATAACCTCGTGTGCATAAGCATCATCTTTTTTCAAAAAATGAGAATCAACCGTCGCAACAACCTTCAAACCATACTCCCCACCCATCCTCTTATAAAAATCAACGACCTTCGCCTCCTCGGCAATCCCATGATTCTGAACCTCTAAATAAAAATCCTCCTTCCCAAAAACATTAATATAATCTTCAATCAACTTTTTAGCCTTTTCTTCATCGTTATTATTAACCGCCCTAGCAATATCATTCGCAATACAAGCACTCATACAAATCAACCCCTTAGAATGTTTCCTCAAAAAATCCATATCAATCCGCGCCCGATAATAAAACCCCTCGTTATTAGCAGTCGAAACAAGCCGAACCAAATTCTTATATCCCTCTAAATCCTTAGCCAACAAAATCAAATGATAATTAGGCATGTCCTTATCCCGCGACTTCATATCCTTAGTAACATAAGCCTCAAAACCAAAAATCAACTTCACTCCAGCCTTCTTAGCCAACTGATACTTCTTAACAACCGCCCCCATATTCCCATGCTCAGTAATAGCAACCGCACTCTGACCCAACTCCTTAACCCGATCAAATAACTCAGAAATCTTCGTAGCCCCATCTAAAAGAGAATACTCAGTATGCAAATGCAAATGCGTAAATCCCATCCTAAAAAAAACAAAAGACCCTTTAAATTTATTATCGTGCTACTAAATAATTACAAACAAAAAATATTATACAAAAAATTAATCTTTAAAAATTCACTTCACTAATAACTAGAATCCCACTTACCAATACTATATTTCCTTTCAAAAAATTCCATAAACTCTTTATTGCTCGCTATATTTTGGAATATTTCATCTACGTCCATAGACCCTAATTTAGGATGATTTTTATATTTACTAGAAACAACCCTAAGGGGGTAGTTTGGATAAATTAACTTCAATAAATCAAATAATAGCTCAGTATCATGTAATTCATCACCATCTCCTTCGCCCAATAAATCTGCCTCCTCAACCCAATTTTCAAATTCAGCTATTACTTTTGTTTGAGTTAAGGTATCCTTTCCTATGGTTTCTTTTTTAATCCAATCAATAATTTTTTTATGTAGTGATGGAATCATATGAGCATGCTTACAACAACACCAAGAGCTCAAATAATTAAAAAATATTTCTGATCTATAATAATTTTCTTCATTTAAAAATTCTTCAACAATCTCCTCATCAACAATAAAAATTTCCTTACTCTCTTTAGGAAATTCCATTATTATTTAGAAATCAAACTTCTTATTAAGAAGCCCAGCACTTGAAATTGCATCTCTAAAACCATCTGTGGGTTTCTGTGCTCCTTTAATCTCTCTAGTAATCATTCTAAGTGGGGAATTCTTCACAACCATTATTTCTAAAAAATCCTCCATACCCATCTTTCTTGCAATTCTCTCCGCAGGAGAGATAGAACTACCTTTAACAATAGTAATACTCTTAACTTCCGAATCTTTATTTAATTCCATAAGATTTTCCATAGAATTTATGATATAAACCTTTCGGTCACCCCTTTTATTAAATCACTACAAATATCTAACTTTAAAAAACTTATGATGAAATAATTTTTATTGTTAGAATTCATACTATTTTCAGGTAACACGTGTATTTATATTTTTCTTTTTTATAGTACTATACACTCAAAACTCCCCCAACTTCGCGTCCTTCTCACCCTTCCCAAAAATCGATTCAATATACATCCGCGTTAACTCAACCCCTTCCTTAGTATAAGACGACAAATTATAATTCTTAGTCAAGCTCATTGCCGAATCCAAATACTTCTTTATCGACCCCTCACTAATCGTAAAAATAATTCGGCCCCCACACTTCGTACAAACCCCACTCAAAGGCGGCCTCCGAAATTTCTCATTACAACTACTACACCTAAACTGCTGCCGCGCAAACTTCCTCAAATTCCCACGAATATCCCTCAAAAAATGCCTCTCCAAAATAAGTCTCGCAACATCATCAGTATCAACCGCCCGAATCTTCTTAACCAAATCCATCTGCGCATCAACCTTCTCCTTCATCGTCGGCAAAATCTTATACGCCCCATTATTATAACCCAAATTTAAATCACTAGTATCATGCGTAAACCCTGCTCCAATAAACGGTTCGCCTTCCTTCATCTTATCCCGAACCAACTCAACGTCTTCTGCCATCACAGAATGCACCCCTTTCTCAGCCAACCTATAAAAATCCAAACTATACCCACTCCCCGTATCAAGAAACAAAATCTGATCATCAACTTCACTAGCCCGAATCCTAGAATTCAAAACCAACGGCGCATCCTGACTACCTCCACGATGCCCAGGTAAAAACTTCCTAGAAAAATTCAACAAAACATCCATCAACAACATCACAGCAGCCTCGTCCCCATCACAATCCCGCCGAATCGCCGCATGCATATAAGGACTAGCAACAATCCCCTGCATCTCGCTCCACCCAATAATCCGACCAATAACTCCCGCGCAATTATGCGGCGCCATACAAACAACCAACCGCCCAACCAAATCCTCCTTCGACTTCAAATTATAATATTTATCCATCTTGTAAAACCGCGCCAACTCCTCATCAACAAAATTCGCAATATTCAAAAAAACATCATCCGCCTTCTCGTCCTTAGTCACAGAACACGACGGCATCACAATATCATGCGGCTTCAACTCCAAAACCTGATCATCCTTCAACAACTCCTCCCCATGAATATCCTTATCATAACCAAGACTCTTCAATTTCTCAATACTAACCCGAATCTCAAACGGCTTAAAATGCGTCAACGGAATCTCAGTCCCATCATACCGAACCGTCCCATCCTTATTTACAGACAAATTAAACTTCGCCCTCAAAATCCCCTTCGCTAAATTCTCCGGGACATAACTATTATTATTCAAAGACTTAACCCCTTTAACCATCGGCGGCACCTCAAAATCCTCATACCCAAGCAAAGCCCGCGCCGTCGCAAAATAATATTTAACGTCAATTTTCCTATTTGAAAAATCAAAACAATTATCATGCAATTTACAAATATCATCCTTATTCTCAAAACAGCCCCGACAATGATAAGATTTCAAAACACTCCCCCCACATTTTTCACAAGAAGGATAAATCGTCTCATCTCCACATTTTTCACATTTACGAAGCGGCCAATTAGACTTCACAAACCCAGCTTCAACAGCATCTTGCACACTCCTCAGCCGACCACCCTGATCACTAACAGGGAACAAAACATTCGGACTCCCAGTCAAATGCCGAGGCTTCGCCTTCTCCGGCCGACCCATCCGCGCCCCAATAAAACTCCCAGCCTTATCTTTAATCTTAAACTTCGACAACCCATTAACAACTTTCAAAACATCACCATCAAAATCCCCCTCCAACTTAAACATCTCCCCATCCATCATAAAATCCCGGCCCAAATTAACCAACAGAGCCTTCGCATCGTCACTAATCACAACATTATCCAAAACAATAGAATGTTCAATTCCTAAAATTTCCAAGGCCCGTTTCGCCTTACCATAATTCTCCCGATTAGATTTCTCCCACGGCAAAACCAACTTACCATTCTCACCACCTCGCCAAACACCCTTATTCAACCATTCGGCCAAAGCCAAAAAATCCTCATTCATAATCTGCGTCCAATAAAAAATATAACGCGGATGAAGTGGAATAGAATATTTCAAACTAACCCTCATCGCCTCCTCGGGTGAAACAAAAAACTCGGGAGCCTCACCAGTCACATCCAATTTCTCCTTCAATTCCAAATCCCACCACTCTTCAACATAGCCAGGCCGCAACAAATCAGAATTTCTGTCCATTACATCCCCTACTGGAAACAACATATCCCCAAGATAAATAATCTCATCGACCTCTCCATAAATTTTCTTCGCCTCCTCAAAATTACTAATTCTCTTCACCGACCCATCCTTCATCTTCACAATCGGTCCATCAATACCATCATTCGAAGTAATAATACAGCCCTTCGTTGGCTTCTCAATTTTCAACTGCGTTCCATTAGACAAAAACCCATTACTAATCCCCATCGTCGCAGGATGAACAGACACCGCGCTAAACCCACTCGTTCGCCCTCGACCATATCGAATCCGAAAACCACCACTCCTCGACGGATGCCCATAAACCGGACGCCCCGCAACTAAATCCTTAATATAAGTCGCAACAACTTCCTCGTCGCCTCCCTCCCGTTTCTTATGTAACTCCAAATACCCAACCAACCAATCCCAACCAGTACAAACCAACTCATTATCCTTAACACTCTTCAAACGACCAAGCGCCTTCCCAGCCTTCTGCGCCAACCCCTCACTAAAAGCCAGACACATCCCACCCCGAATAAAATTAGTATGCACCCGCGGCAAATCCTTATAATTCGAAACTTCTAATCTACTAGTAGGATCCCCATCAATTTGAAATGGCAAATGACTCGCCAAAAAAGCCATCTCCTCTTCCGTCGGAAAATACTGCAAGTTAGTAACCCTCTCATGAAAATCAGTATTCTCGGTCACATACCTCTTAACCTCCTCTCCACTCGGATCAAACTTAGCATAACCAAAATGCTCCCGCAAATAATCAATCAACATCAAAACAACACAAACCGAAGTCGTCCCAGCCGAACGAATCGGCCCACTAAAACTCGCGATAAAATAATCCTTACCTTCTCGGGTTTTCCCCAATCTCAAACCCGTATAACCCTCAATCGGCGGAACCACAACCCCCAAAGTCATATAAGCAAAACCAACCCGAATCCCAGCATCAATCGCCTCCAACTGATCCTTAAACTTACCAAACTTACCCTCGGCAATCTCCCGCGCAATCACAAAACTAACGGTCGTATCCAACTGTCCATACATCCCTTCCAGCTCCCCCATCCTTTTAGAAATCCTCTCAATAGGTAAATCAGGATAAACAACCGCAACCAAACGAACAGCCTTCTCAGTCATAGTCACAGCCAACGGCGATTCAACTTCTTTAACAGGATCCAACCCCTTGCTCCGAGCCTCACTAGCAACTTCATACTCCTTAATCACTTGAGCCTCTAAATCCGCAAAATATTTCTCACTATCCCACTTATACAAATCATTCATCTTTAACCCCCACTTTACAGTCACTAAGCTCACAAATCAAATCCTCACCAGTCTCCCACTTCACATCATCATCCCCAGAAAAATCAACAATCTTAACTTCCCTAGTCTTCAAATTAACCAACGGCACCTTACAAGGATCCGGCACATTCCCAACCTTTTCCTCAAACGGAGTCATCGACTGCCAACACGAACTCGAAACCAACAAAATATTATTATAACTACAAATCTCCGCCCGATGCTGATCCGCCGTCGCAACAATATCCGGCACAACATCAATCACCAAAGGATCCTTCTCCTCACAAGGAATATAATCCATCACCCCATGCATCGGAGCCAAATGCCGCCGCTTCAACATCTCCTTCACAACCCTCGTCGGATTCCCGTGCCCGCTCTCGACCCGAATATCATCCATCTGATTAATAAAACGATTTATACTCGCCCCGTGATACATCAAAACCTTAAACCCGCCCCCAATCTCAACCAAAGCCGGATTAGTAACTAAATGCAAATTCTCCATCTCATACAACCCCGGCGCCCACTTCCGCGAAATCATAGGCTGCGGCTCACCCAACCAAACCGAATCGTGCTGCCCCGGACACATAATAATCTCAACATCCTTCCGAATCAACTTCAACAACTCCTCAACCTTCCGATACTGCCCCAAAGACGTCTTAATATTCAACCACTTATCCTGATCCGCAAAAATCCCAACCCCATCAATATTATCCCCAGTCAAAAACAAATACTTAACCTTCATCGCAATCGCCCTCTGCCTATCATCCCCAACCCCACCATTCAACCACTTAATAAATTTCAACAAATTCTTCTCTAAAAACATCGTCGACCCAGTATGAAAATCCCCACTAAAAGCAACATACTCATCAACATTCCCGTGCCGCTCCTTCTCCAGCCCCGCATCAGGATAAATAATATCACTCACAAACAACATCTTCCCCGTCCCCGAAACCCGAAACGCAACAATATCGTCAACCAACAAATTCTTCGCCTTCTCAAAAACCTCCCGCCGATCCTGGTTAACCAAGACAACACTATTCCCCGTCAAATCCTCAACCTCAAAAAGCATATTCTTATTCTTAGTAATCCTCTTATCCGTCACCGCTGCAATAATCGTACAAACAATATTATTAGAATCAATTTTCCGAAGCGAACTCAAATTATCAAACCCCCTCTCCTCTAAAATCCCCTTCAACACCCCATAACGATACCTAAAATGATTAATAAAATCCTTAACCTCAATCTTCCGCTGCGAAAAACTAACCGACGAAATCAACTTCACAGACCCCTCATTATCAACCTTCACACCCCCAAACTTATCAGAATAACTCAAAAACAAACTCCTAGTCACCAAACCCCTATTAATACCCATCTTCTCAAACGAATCAATAACCTTCTCAGCGACCCCCTCATCCATCCCAGAAAAATATTCCAACATCTCTTTATCTAAAAGATATCCCATTTCCCTGCAAAGCTTCAATATTTCTACCATCCAAAATCGAGGAATCTACAACTCAATGGAGTTTGTCCTCAGTATTACCTTATTTTACTTATTTTTAAAGCCCCAACGACTCAATAAGAATCGCCTCAACTTTATCAAACAAATTCGACGGAACTGACAACCTAATTTCACGCGTCCTACCATGCCGTCCCTTCGAAATGACCTTCGCATTAATTAAACCCAACATATCAATCTCAGCCAAAATATCACTAATCCTCCGCTGAGTCAAAGAATCCGTCTTCGTATCATCACAAAGCCCCTGATAATAATTATAAACATCCCCAGTAAAAAACCTATCAACACCCTGGTCCTTAAATTGCTTCGTCAATTGCAATATAGAATACAAAACCAGCTGAAACTGCTTCGGCTCCCCTTCAACAATATCCAAAATCTTATCCCGTTCCATTTTCATATTCGCCAAATCAATATAATCCTCCCCAATCAACTCCTTACCTTCCCTCTCACTAAGCTCCCCAGCAATCCTAAGCAAATCTAACGCTCTCCTGGCATCACCATGTTCCCTCGCCGCATAAGCCGCACACTTCGCAATAACACCGTCAGCAACAGTATTCTCCTTAAACGCCTCCTCACATCGATCTTTCAAAATATCTTGCAACTGAATCGCATTATAAGGATGAAAAACAAACTCTTCCTCACCCAAACTCGACCGAACCCTAGGGTCAATATTCTCCAAAAAAGTCACCTCATTAGAAATCCCAATAATCGAAATCTGAGCCAAACTCAATTCCTGATTCAACCTCGTCAAAGAATAAAGAAAATTATCACTCATCTTCTTAATCGCCTGATCAATCTCATCAAAAATAAAAACAATCAACTGCTTCTTACTATCAACCAACTCAATAAACTTAGACCAGACCTGATCCGTCGGCAATCCCGTTGCGGGAACTGAGCCCCCAAGCTGATGAATCAAAGCCGCCAAAATTCTATACTCAGTATCAGCAACCTTCTTCAACTTACAATTCAAATATTCAAATCTCACATTAACATCCAACTCAATTGATTTCTTAACCAACTCATTTCTAACATACTCAACAGAAAGCGTTTTTCCAGTTCCCGTTTTCCCATAAACAAACAAATTACTGGGCCTCTCTCCTCGAAGCGCCGAAGCTAAAATTTCAGCAATTGATTTAATCTGCTCATCCCTATGGGGTATCGACTCGGGTGTATAACGAACCTGTAACACACTTTTATTCTTAAAAAGACTATTATTAACAGCCGAATCAAAAATCTCACCCAACTCAACACCCATTCTTCACCACCATAAAACAAAACCACATCTAAACTATTTAAACTTTCATATACTAGAAGACATAACCCCAACACCCCTACTTCTCTTGGAATTAAAACTCTACTTCTTTATTAATATTAAGACAAAAATAATCAAAATCTCCTCGATAAATCAATTTTATTAATAATTAACCCTCACCCCCCTATTTCCTCTCCAAGAGAAATCTAAAATTCAAATTTTTTTAATAGAATCCAAAGTATATACTACAATATATCCATCATAACATACTATATTTAATAATATATAATATAATATATATAATATATAATATAAATATTTATAAATAAAAATTAAAAAACAAAAACAAAAAAGTCCCCAAAAACTTTAAAAAACTTTCTATGAGAAACCAAGGGGTCACAGGTAAAATCATAAATTAATACATAAATATCAAAATATCAACCATTTTTAATAAAAATAAAACAAATTACTTCACTACTTCTTTTTAATAAAAATTCGAAAGAAAGATTTATAAACAATTTACATTTAAACAAACTATGGAGAAAAAACCATTCAAAGCTCTTCTTGGAAAACAAGTTGTAACAAAAGAGGGTAAAAAATTAGGTATTGTTAAAGATATAACATTTGAAGCCAGAACAGGCGAATTAATACACATTGTCCTTAGGGATTTAACAACATACACAGCAAATTTATCTTTAGAAAGGACAAAAGAAAGAGAAGCGTTGGTTCCATATAATTCAGTTATAGCAGTTGGTGATTTTATTGTAGTTTCAGAAGAAGATCTATTATAATAAAACTTATAAACCACTTTTATCAAAACCTAATATGGCAAATATGAAATTAATTGGAGCAAAATTCACAAAAGTGAACGCAGAGAGAAACCCCGATTTTAGCGGCAAACTATCTATGGATACAAATATCAAAATCACAGAATTAGATAGAGTTAAAGACTCCAAAGACGCCGTAAAAATCTCATATTTATTCGGAATAGACTATGGAGAATTAGGAAAAATATCAATAGAAGGTAGTCTTTTTGTAACAACTGACTCAAAAACAGTAAAAGAATTAATCAAATTATGGAAAGATAAAAAAGTAGATACTCCAGAAATGATTGCAATAACAAACCTAATCATACAAAAAGCCTCAATAAGGGCTTTTGAATTAGAAGAAGAATTAGGTCTACCAATCCACATCAAACTCCCCTCTTTATCGATCAAAAAAGATTAATCAATCATTTTATATATGATAATTTTTCTATAGTATATTATTGCCCATATCGCATAATGGTATTGCACGCGGCTCGAACCCGCGGCCGTTCTCGGCGTCCCCGTTCGATTCGGGGTATGGGCGTCTATAAACCACTCATTTTTTTATTACCACTAACACCAGCCTTCACACCAAAATTACTACCAACCTTTTTCACACCATCAACCTTCTTAGTATTCAAATTTTTAATATAATTTTGAACAGGGGAAACACCACCTGGACCCACAGGAATATTATTAGTAGGATTAGACTCATTAACACCCCTTCTTAAAATCAAAAAATAAAATAAAACCAAAATGATAGCCAAAAAAACAATAATCATAATAACCCAAAAAATCCAATTCACAGTCATATCATCTAACTGGCTCTCACTATTATTAACTAAGTCACCACTACCAACCCCATCATTAACAACACTACCATTTAAACCACCCCCAACAGAGGCATTTTCATTACCAGAAGTATCACTAGCCCCACCACTACTAGACACAGTATCATCCAGAAAAACATAAATAGTATTACTAGACTTCTCATTTTCCCCATCACTAGCATAAATCTTAAACTCATCAGACCCATTAAAACTACTCTTCACACCAACACTCATAATAACACCAACAAAACTCACATCTAAATTAACCCCGCCAGTAATACGAAAACTCAAATCATCCCCATCATTATCATTAAAATACTCACTTAAATCAACCTTTTCAACCCCACCACTAGGAACAAAAACAAACCCAATCTGCTTAACTAACTTAGGCGCAATATTAATATCACTAATATTCACACTAAAAAGATTAGAAGTAATATTATTAAACAAACTCTCAACCCGAATCCCAAAATCCCGAGTTCCAGTAAAATTCTCAGCCGGCATAAACAAAACATTATCCCCATCAATATCATAATCAACCCACTCACCACCACTATTATTATTCCCAGTAAACGAAAAACTATAACTTAAACTATAGGGTGAGCTAAAATAACTCAAAATATCAAAAGCATTATTCCAATCAGTATTCATACCAAACTCAAAGTCAGGAATTTCACCCAAAACCACAATCGGCGCGACAAAAGCCCCATCATCAATAGAATAATACCTAATATAATCAATCGTCTCACCCTTGTAAGCCCGAACCTCCAAGCTCTCATTCCCATTAACTAAAAGATCAACCTCAGAAAACTCAAAATAAGACCCACTATCACTAAAAGAAGGCGACCCAATATCAAAAATTCCAGCAACAGACCCAGAACTCAAAATCCGATCATCAATTTCACTATCAAAATTAGATAAAAGACTATCAAAATAAAGAATAGTACTAGATTCAATAAAAGTATCGTGTGAATTCACACCATCAACAAGCACCTGAGTCCCATTTAAGTAAAAAACATCAATAAATTTCTCAATCTGTCCAGAATAATCAACTAAATAATTACTAATAGCCCAAACTTCACCACCCCCATTCGTTTTATACGCAACATAATCAGTGCAATCACCACCACTCTCCTTCAAAATCACAACATCAGAATTATTTTCAAAAAAAACCGAATCCCAAACAGCTAAAATCTCAGAATCACTACAACCACTAACCTCACTAGGTGTCCAAATAACTTCTCCAGTTAAATTATCTCCTAAAAAACTCCAACCAACAAACAAAATCAACAACCCAACAACCCAGGTCGCCAAACCTACACACCTTTTCATTATCAATACAACCCAAATCTAAATATAAACCTTTCGAGAAACCAAAAACATATAAAACAAATAAACCTAAATCAACTATGCCAAAAATCTCCGAACAAAAAATCGAAAAAATCTCCGAACAAATAATATCACACCTATTTTCTATATTCCCAAAACAAATTTTTACAGCAGATATAGCAAAAGAACTAGCAAGAGACGAAGAATTCATGAAAAACTTATTATTAGAATTAGAAAAAAAAGAATTAGTTATAAAAATAAACAAAAATCCAAAAGGATTCCAATATTCCAGAAGACTTAGGTGGAGAATTTCAAATAAAGCCTATGAAATTTACAAAAAACATCAATAACTCCCAAAAACTATTCTAAAAAATACCCCAACAAACCAACAATTAAAACTACTACTCAAACCCAATACAAAATCTAAAAATATATTTCTCAAGACAACTATAATTATAAACCAAGACAACCTATTTTTTAAATGGATCCAATAAAAGAGGCCTTTTCTAAAATAAAAGAAGATATACTCTCTCTAAAAAACGAAATCTACAATCTAAAAGAGCAAATATCTAAAATAAACATCCCAACACTCCAACAAACAAACCAACAGACACGTATTCAGACAATTCCAACACATAATCAAACACAGACACCCCAACAAACAGACATCCCAACACATAATTCAGGCATTCCAACACATAATTACCAATTAGAGAGCCCATATAGCCCGAATTTGGATAGTTCCATAGGAAATAAAGGGGTTCCAACAAACAAACCAACAAACACACAAACAAACCAACAGACACAATATACACAGGGGAATGCCCCAACACACAAACAAACCAACACTTATTCAAACAATCCCAACTCACCCCTTGACTTCAAGCAGGCTAATGAAATTCTGGAGTCATTGGATAATATCAAAAAAGGAATTAGGCTTAAGTTTAAGCGTCTAACCCCCCAGGAAATGCTTGTTTTTAGCACTTTATACACCCTAGAAGAGCAGAAAATGGACCAAATCACATATAGGGCCATAGCTACAAAACTTAATCTCAGCGAGTCTTCTATACGAGATTATACCAATAAACTCATAAAAAAGGGCATTCCTATCGAAAAAATCAGGCAGAACAATAAAATAATCATTTTAAAAACTTCACAAGATCTAAAAAATGTAGCTACTTTAGGTACAATTCATCAATTAAGAGAATTATAGGGCCAATTTATAGCAATTTTGGCCCTATAATCCGAGATGTTACTTTTTAAGAGAATATGATTTTATCGTCGACGAATTTCAATTTTATCTAAATTTTTAGTAAACTTTTTACTTCCAATTTTTCAAAATATCAAGATATTCGTTTAAACGAATATTAATTTATGTCTAACTACTCACTTTTTCTCTGAATTTTTACTCTTTACTGACCCTAAATCTTCATCATTTAGGTATGTCATTTTTTTCTATTATTTAACTCACCTTTTCGTCCAAAACACCTAGTTTCTTAGCTTTGTCTCACTTTTCGTCCAAAAAAGCTGTTTTTTTGACCAAAAAACTAACATCCTAACTCTCACTTTTCGCGTTTTGACCGTTTTATCTTAACCTTTACACTCTTAATTACCATGTTTTTAACATTTTCAGGCACAAATAGCCTCTTTTTACCGTTTACTTCCCTAGATTCCTCTATTAGCCCCCCATTTTTTTGTTTTATAGTGTTAATCTGACCTCTAATAGTGCTCTTATCCTTCCCTAGAAGAGCGGCAAGATCCTCATAACTCAATTTCATATCAGAATTCAATAAAGCCCACACAATAGCCCTCTCCATCACTGTAAGGTTCTTTAAAACGTCTGTTTGAACATCCGTTTGCCCACCTGTTTGGACATCAGCAGCCATTGTTTGTTTTGCCGCACTCGTTTGTGGTTGTTTGGACATAGCAGCCGAAGCCTGTGGCCCAAAGAAAGAAACAAAATCTTTTAGCTCCATAAGATCCTCATGAATAGTCAAAAGTTGATCTTTTATATTAGTAATTTCATCCTCATGAGAACCATGTTTATCGTCGAGATGCTTAATCCATTCCCCAACTTTATTAAAATCTTTCTTGACATGATTAAAAGAATCTTGAACCTCTTCTCTTAACTTTTCAACCCTCTTTTTATGTCTAAATAAGCCCAACATCTTACTGTTTCTTAAACAACATTCTTTATAAATGTTTCGTGCTGTTTGAACAACCACTCCCCCAAAACACCCATTTAAACACCAAAACACCCCTTTGCCCAATTAAAAAACACCCATCGTCCAATCCTTAAACATTAACTTTTATCGACGGCAACAACACTTAAACACCCACTTAAACACTAAATAAATTAAACATAAATTTAAACAGCCGTTTAGGGCCCGTTTGAACAACTTTAAGCATCGATCCCGTCCAAACACCCAGTAAAATCCAATCCAATTCGCGCCCAATTCAAGGCCAAAAAAGTTATAAACTTCAAAACCATCGTTTAAACATGCAGTTAAAAAAAAAGTTGATATACTCGGCAATCGCCGCTTCAGCGGCGCTAATCACATCAATTTTGATCCCCATCGTGCCATGTAGGCTTGCCCCAGCTGTCCCAAACCCAACATACAAATGGACCCTCTGCTCTCTTAATCCAGACATTCAAACTTACTCCAATTCAATCAAAGAATTCTTCGGCTACACTTCTTCATTAACTGACTCATATTTCATAGTTCTCCTATTAGCATTTGGAATAGCAATGGCATTTTTCCACTACACGACAAGGAGAAAAAAAGACAAATAAGGAGGCAAAATGGAAGATAATAGCTTAATAGGAATCTTAGTTTGGATTGTTGGAATCTTAGTTTCTCTTGCGGTCGGCGCAGGCATGATTGACAAAACATTAACAGTTCCCGCAATCCCAGAAATCATCACAATTGGCGCAGGCTGGGTGGTTGTAGTGGGTTCAATTATCAGCGTAATCTTAACGATTTTCAAAAAATAAACCTTCTTTTTTATCCAAATGTTTGTTGGATATAATCCTTCTTTTGGCCCCAAATTTCAATAAAAAATCAGCATTATTCACAAAGCACACCTAAGTGCACAACCGCCAAGCACCGAGACAGATTTTAGCAAAAACACCGTCCTTAAAAATCACCTTTATATGGGGCAGCAGCATCGTCTCTTAGAGACAAAATAAGCGCAACCATCAGCAAAACAAAACCAGGAAACCCAAAAACCAAAGTGTTTCCCATGGCCTCACTAAAAGTAATCTCAGACGAACTACTAACAAGAGGCATGCTAATCATCGACAAAGTTATACCAAGAACCCAACCAATACCGACGCTAAGTGTCACAATCAGCCCTCTTTTCATTCAACCTAAAGACAACAATAGTTTTTATACTTATCCAATATTATTCACAAAGCACACCTAAGTGCACAACCGCCAAGCAAGGACAAAATCATCAAGCACACGACCACCAAAATCCTTAAAAATTTACACCCCAACTAACCAAAATGACACCCGAAAATAAATGTTACAAAGAATGTTATTACAGACGCCGCCACGACAAATTCTCCGAAGATGTTTGCGTATATGGAAGAATCCCCATTCCTTCTCCATTCGCGGGTAAAATCTGTCTCTACTATCAAGATGAACAAGGCAAACCTCCAACCTTTCTAAAGCTTCATGTTCCAAGCTCATCCGAAACACCGCCCCACACTAAAAATCTTATTGAAACCATCAACGCCATTTAATAGTTCGCACAATCCACAATTTACCCTCAATAACCGCAAAAGTTCGCCCCAGCAGATTGTACGATCTTGAAAAGTTTGTATAATCTGCGCGTATTGTGCGCTCTTTCTACAAAAGTTCGCACAATACAGATTGTATGACGTTCTTCCATTACAAAACGAACGGAATTAGCCCGTTTGCACAAACTTTTTAATATGCGAACGTCTTCAAAACGAACATGATAAAAAAGTGCGTCAATTGTGCAGAAGAGAAAGAACATCACGCCAAAGGCCTCTGTTACACCTGTTACAAAAAGCTCAAATGGCAACCAAAATTTGCCACATGCAAACGATGCAAACGAAAGATGCCCCTCCACGCCAAAGGCCTCTGCGCCGGCTGCTACAACTACATCTTCCACCTAGACAAAAATAAAGCCTACAACCAACGAAAATCAAACAACGTCGACCTCAAAACCTTCAGAAAAGTCACCAAAGAATGCGCCATCTGCGGCTTCGACAAAATCGTAGATCTCCACCATATCGACAAAAATAAACAAAACAAATCCCCAAAAAACCTAATCGGCCTCTGTCCAAATCACCACAGGATGATCAACAACTTCAACTTCCGAAACGAAATCTTCCAATCTCTAAAAGAAAAAGGCTACGACCTCCCCATCGACGAGAAATTAACCTTCCACAAAACCACTTCACCCCAAAACTAGAATCCACCCCCAACAAATTTTAACCACCCCCCAACAAATTTTTCACCCCAATCCCAACACTTTACTCGTTTTCAAATAAAAAATCAATTCTAGGCCCCTCAAAACGCGAAATCCCCCAAAATCCCCTCACTTCCAAAAATCTAAAAATCCATTTTGTCAAAAATTTCCACAAAAATCAAACAAAATCCAAAAATCCATCAAAATAGTTCGCACAACCCCCAAAAATAAAATTTTTTTAAGTGAAAAAGTGAGAGTTAGCAAAAATAAAAAATGACATTTTTAACAAGAAAAGTGAGCTTCAAAAAACAGATCAAAAAAACAAGGGTTTTAGTAGTAAAGTGAGTATCAAATTTAAGCACAAAATTCCATTTTACCGTCGATAAAACCAATTTTTACACACAGTGTCGTCATTCTAAAGTTCGCACAATCCACAAGCTCCTCTAAACATAACCCAACCAATTTACACACAAAACCCACACAAATAAACTAAAACTAAAACTAATCGTTAAACCGAATATCGAAAATTCCCAAAACCTTACTTACAACTTCATCCCCAAAAGAAAAGCATCAAAATCATCAAAATCAATTTCACCATTATTAACATATTCCCTAAACACTTCCCGAACGCCGTCCTCTTGCCCAGGCTCATAACCAAAAACAAACTCCTCCCCGCCCTTATACAAAGTAAGACTCCTTCTCATAAATCCCCCAAAAAACCAACTCTTTTAAATTTTCCCAATCACACACAAAACTCTAAATACCAACCAACCCTCAAAATCCCGAGGTGCGCACAATCCAGTGCAAAATATGGAAAAAGAAGAATTTCTAAAAAAACTAGAGGTAGAATTGAAAATTTCAAAGAACTCAAATTACACCGTTCGTAACTACGTCCAAGCAAACCAAACCCTAATCAATTCCTCAAACAAATCCCCAGACGAACTAACAACCGACGACGTCAAACTCTACATGTCCGAAAACCTAACCGACCGCGCCGCAACCTCAATCATCCTCTTCCTAGCCGCAATCAAATATGCCCACTCTAACATCCTAAACCAAGACATCACCGCCTCAATCAAACGTCCCAAAAAAGAAAAACGCCTCCCAATAACATTATCAAAAGAAGAAGTAAAAAAACTCCTAGACAACCTCCACACCCAAAAATCAAAACTAATGATCAGCCTAATGTACGCCTGCGGATTCCGAGTCTCCGAGCTAGTCAATCTAAAAATACAAAACCTAAACTTCCAAGAAAAAATCGGCCACATCCGCCAAGCCAAAGGAAACAAAGACAGAATCTTCAATATCCCAGACTTCCTAATAGACGACCTCCAAGACCACATCAAAAAACAAGGAAACGAAGAATTCGTCTTTACAGGAAAATCAAAAAACCTCTCAACCAGAAACCTCCAAAAAATCGTTTCATCCGCCGCCAAAAGAGCAGGTCTCCAAAACATCCACTGTCACACCCTCCGCCACTCATTCGCAACCCACCTCCTAGAAGACGGCGTCGACATCAGAAAAATCCAAGAACTCCTAGGCCACGCCGATCTCTCAACAACCCAAATCTACACCCACGTCTCCACTGAAGAACTCAAAAAAATCAAAAGTCCAATAGATTCACTCTAAATAATTAACTTATTATTTTTTATGTAACATATATATCCAAATTATAAAAATAAAAAATAAAATTCCAGTAAAATAAAAAATAGATTTTAAATTTCTAGTTGCAGATAAAAATATGGGCGCGTTATAATAAATAGATCGAATGCGCTCATCTTCAATTAACTCTAAAAATATTTTTTTATTTACTTTCGCAGAAAACTTACTTTTTGAAATATTTCTAGTCACAATATCAACAACATTTTTCTCAAGCAATTCCAAAATCAAATTATCATGGTCAGTCTCATTATTAAGATAAATTATTAAATTAACACGTTTGTTAAAAATTCCATATTCATCCAAGACTCTCTTTTCGTAAATTACTCCAACATCACTTACAAATAAATTGGCGCTGACAAAATTTATCATCAACCCAAAAATTAAAATTAAAATTAAAATATTGATTTTCATGCATATCTAAAACATAATAGAAATTAATACTTATCTATTTCCTTCTCCATGAGAAGACGTGCGCGTTGAAAACGCCACGGCTTATTATGGAAGTAACCTAGCCCAACCCCAAAAATCAAAACGGCGCAATTCACTTGCGCAGGCTTTGGAATCTAATCCTTTGCAGAGGATTCCCTAACGATTTTTTCACCAGAAAAAATGTTAACTACCTTACCTCCCGCTTCACAATCCTCTGATAAATCTTATCCTGAAACTTCTTCGGCAACTTCTTGTAAATATCATTTATCTTCGCGTGCAACCTAACCGCGTCCTCTTTTCTGAATTCATCCTTCGCCTTCTCATACTCCTTAACCAAATTCATAACATCCCTCTTATTTATCACCAACCGCACCCGACCAATCTCCTTATAAAAATACGGCTTACACTTCTCAGGCAAAACCTTGTAAATCTCACCCATCTTATGATAATTATCCCGCGCCGCCTCAACATTATTCTCCCGAACAAACATCTTACTCTGACTAATCAAATCCAAAATCCGAACAACATTAGGCTCCTTCTTCCAAGTCTCCATCTTCACCTTCCCAAAAATAAAAAACCCGACATACCCCAAGAATAAAAATCCAACCAAAAAGAAAAACGAGAAGAAACTAAGCCCCTCGCCAACCCCAATAAAAAACCCAGTCATCATATTACCATCTCCACCTTCATCCTTAAATAAAATACTTTCGGTCGCCTCAATATTCGTCAATTTAAAATCATCCTCAAAATAATAAACAATATTATCCCCATCCAAGTCCCCAGTATTCAACTCCCAAATCCCCTCGCCAAGATCCTCACCTTCAGAAACAAAAACAACATCCCCAGAAATACCCTCAGGAATCACCTCCAAAATAATCCCATCAAAATTCAAATCATCAAAGTCCATATTCTTACTAACCAAAACAATATCCTTAGTACTATCCAAATATTCAATACTCAACTTCAAAGCCTCGACATTCATCCTCAAATTATTCTGCAACTCCTCATTAAAATCAACCAACCCATAAAGCGCGCTCTTCTTAATACTAAGCCCCTTAGCCGCCATATAATCCGAAATCACTTCCTCAAGCGAAACACCAAGGCTACTCTTCGAATACTCATAACTGTCCTCAACACTAATCCCCAAAACAATATCATCCTTCATCACATCAATCTCATCATAAATCTCCCCAATCCTAACAGTCCTCTTTCCCTCCTCCATAAACTTCAAATTAAACTTCAAATCCTGATCCATCTGCACCAACTGCTTCTTATAAAAATTCATATTCTCGCCCAACCCAAGAATCTCCAAAGCCCGTTGTTCATCGGCTCCCAAATTATCCATATCTTCCAAAAAATCATTAATACCATCAATCAAATCCTGCACCAAATCTTCCTTATCATAACTATCGGGCTTATCAGTAGCCCTCAACACAACATTTTCCTCTCCATCAGTCTCAACCTCAAACCCATTAAAATCCTCACCTTCATTCCCAGCCGCATCATAACAATTAACCTGCCAAATATAATAACCATCATCAAAGTCAACCAAAAGAAGATTCTCTTCCCCATTATTATTAAGATTATCCTCAAAAGCCAAATTCTTATTAGAACTACCAAGAGGGAAAAGCAACTCCTTTTGAGCATAAGACCCACCAGAACTCTTGGTCGCATTATACAACTCAAAACTACAATTCACAACATCAACATCATCATCAAACTCATACTCAAACTCAATAGTCGAATTATCAACAACCTCATCCCAAGCAGGATAAATCAAATCAACATCAGGACTCTCATCGTCACCATCATCATCCACAACAGTCAGTTTACCAAAATAAATATCAGAATAAGGTTTACTATTGATCATAATGCCCCTTAACCACACATCATGAGTTCCCTCATTAAATATCAGACGATAATGATGGGGTTGATGAAACATTTACACTAGATGGTTCTCATGAAGCAGGTGAAAGTTACGTCCACGATATGTTTTATACAAACAACTTACAATTTACAACAGGTGAGTGCTTAAGTACGACAATTTTCGATAGCACAGGAAGCGCTGGAGAAGACAATTTCGAAGAAGTTCTTTTATATGAGCCAGTAAGTGAATCGGTAATATTTGCAGCAATACTAGATGAGGCAGATACTTCAGGTTTCGATAGCAGGTTTCACGATTTCGAGATGCTTGTTTTAGAAGACGGTCACGGAACAAATATAGCAACTACTACCTACTACTTTTACGTAGAGCTAGAGTAATTTTATTTTTTTATTTTTTTATTTTTTGAAAGAGAAAGCACAAAAAAAGATGGAAACAAAAAACCAAAACCAAAAACTAGAAGAAAGACTAATAGTCTTTACATTACTTCTTCTATGTCTAACATTATCTTCTATCTTTGTTATGGCAACACCAACAGGACCATCATCCATTAATATTACAGCCAACGAAACTGGAACAACGACTGCTGCCGAAATGGTTAATATTTCCGGAGGATATATCTCAACGATAAACATTACCGCATCAACGCAAAATCCTCATTGGAAAGCCTTTGTTGGTTGGATCGATGGAAAATTTACTTTAGATGATTCAAGCGGATCAACCATTTACGATTGGACTTTAAGTACTGTAAGTGGCGAGGTTTATGCAACAAGAGAATCAACCGCAGTTGAATGGACTACGGTCAATTGTGCAAACGAAACTCACATAACAACAGAAGATACAGCACTTGAGCATACAGGAGAAGATGATATCAATGCAACATTCTCAGGAAACAACAGTAATACTTTTGTAGTCGCAGGAACAACGATAGCAGCCCAAAATTGTTCCGCAATTAATACATATGTAGACAATGAATCACAAACGTCAACATTTGAAGAAGCAATATTATATGATTCTACAGGCTCAGATTTAATTTTCGCAACAATTTTAGAAGAAGATGAAGACGGATTCGATGAAAATGATTATGATTTTCAAATGATTGTTCCAGAAAACGGAAATGAAACATTTACTGGGGCAACAGCATATTACCTATATGTAGAATTAAGCTAATGAAAGATGACAAAAAAAAATGAAGTAGTAATTGGTATTGGATTAATTTTCTTAGAAGTTTCACTTCTTTTCGCACTATTTTCCTTTATACCATCAAATGTAATCGCAGGAATTGGGAACCCAAATACAACAGTAATTACACTATTAGAGATAGGAAACGTTTATCCCGATGTTATATATGTAGATATTGACGGCGGAGCAGCCTCCGTAACATTAACTCCAAATGACACAACAACCGTCACTTGCACAGGGGTCGTAAGAGACTATAATGGAGACGCAGATGTAACGTCGGCCAATGCAACATTATATGGGTTAACAAGTTCATCTTTCGGCGATTCAAATGATAATAATTATCATTATCAAAACACATCATGCGAACTAATAGCAGATACAGGGGATTATGCAGGATTTACAGACGATCCTTACCACTCTCTAGCCAATTGTACATTTGAAGTGGAATACTACGCAAACCCAGAAACATGGGTGTGTAATATAACAGCCAATGATACAATGTATTGGACAGATACTAACGAAAGCACAATAATAATTTCCCAATTATTAGCACTAGGTTTACCAGATACAATAAACTATGGAAGAGTAAACGCAACATTTGTATCGAATGAGAATGTCACAAATATCACAAATTATGGAAATGTAGAAATCAATATATCTTTAGAAGGTTATGGCGTAACCCAAGGAGACGGTCTCGCAATGAATTGCACTTTGGGAAATATTGGGACAATAGATATTATGTACGAAAAATACAATTTATCAACAACAACAGCAGGAGACATATCTCTTTCAGTATTTGAATCAACTTATACAAATTTATCAACAACTCCAGAAATAAAAGAATTTAACTTAAACTACAGAACAAACGATACGGTAAACAAAGCGATAAACGCATCATACTGGAGAATTTATGTTCCAATAGGCGTCGCAGGAACATGTAACGGTTCGATTATATTCGGCGCAACAACAGCAGCCGGAAGTTAGTATTATTTAAAATTATTTTTTAAAATGCATTCTTTTAGATAATGTGCCCTTGTCTCCAAACACATTATAAATTTTAGTTAATTCAGTACTATGGGCTATTGTCGCAGCTTCTCCTTCTAATGGAGACAACCCCCTTGGGGAGCATGTAGCTCTTAAGTCAATCATTTCACGATTATAAACCGCCTTAGCCACATCTCGCTCCTTTCCTCTTAGGTAGTTAGCAAATCTTCTTCTAAGTCTGATTGGCATAGAAGTTCTATTCCGATAATCACCATCTGCAAAATAAGTATTATCACAAAAACCCATAACATGTACATGATCAACCGGCGAAAATTCTCCCCCATCTCTTCCAAAATGCAACTTAAATAAAACTTCCCTCCCCCTCCATCTAATTGAACATAACTTAGAGTGATTCTTCTCATTTATAACATATGCATCATTCAGTCGATCAGAATTCCACCTATGCCATAATCTATAATGAGGACATCCTGTGGTATCTCCCATCGGGAAAGGTCCCCTGCACACAATTTTGTCCTCCATACCATTATCTCCACTAAGGGCACAAGCCCCAAGTATTTCATGCGGATCTTCTACATTAGGAGAAACATAAGACAGCCTAATATATTCACAGGTAAGAGGATATTCTAAACCATTATCATTTACACCCCTATCTAAATCCCCCCTCGGCCTTGAAGCCTGTTTTCGTATATGCTCATAAAGAAGTCGTTCACCAAGCGGCTTCCCCTTCATTCTTATTTGATGAGGAGAATTATTATCTGCATTCATCATAAGTAAACCAAACAAATCCAGTCTTCTTCTTCTGTTCTCATCACGAATTTTCTTCTTTCTCGCACGCGTTGCACGTTTTCTAAAATTAGGCCCACCTCTTCGTTTTTTAAGATTGGATCCACCTCTCATCTCCAAAAACATCCAAATCTCTATTTAAGTATTTATATCCCAAAAAGCATAATATTATCCTAGATACTTCCTTGCTCTTTCAAAAACTTATAAATCTCCAATCCCTCTTTCCCTCGAATCTCAATAACAAACTCTTTCTCGCCAGCCTCGCAAGAATCCAATTCCTCAAGCTCACGAGTCTCCTGATTAATCCCCCTAATCCTCTTAACATGACAAGTCGCCTCACAATAAACCGACTCATCCAAAATATCCTCAAAAGTTTCCCTCACAAAAACAGGCACACTCTCCATCTCAATCAAATTATTAGCATGCAGCAAATCCCTACACTCCTGCGTCGACTCACACGGAATAAAAGCATCTTCACCCTCGCCAACACAAACTCTAATCGTCTTAAAAACATAAAAATTATAAAAATAAATCGCAGCACCGACGGCCAAAATTACCAAAACTAAAAGTACAATCCCAATAATCAACAACACGCCACCTTTTTTATTCATATAACCAAAAACAATCAAGCCTTTTTAATTTTTACCTATCATCTAAAAGAAATTCTCACATTCGCGTAAGGATTAACCCTTACATCTTCTCCGTTTCTCTTTGTAGTCTCATGCACTCCTCTCAAATAAGCCCTGCAATTTTTCTCCCAGTCCCTTCTCGGCAATCCTGAAACTATTGCCCCAAGACCATGCTCATATAATCTAACAGTCAAGTCTATTATATCTAACTCTTGACCCTTCACCCTTTTGCCTTTTCTCCATCTATGAATTCGAGTAACATAATTTTTTTTAGCCATCGAATACACAAGTCAATTCTTTTTTTAAGTTAGTATATACTAGAACATATCTTTCCCACCACAACCATCTGTTATCACTCAAAATCAACTAATTTTATAAGCCACACCTCCCTCTAATTATTATGGTCTGTAAAAAATGCGGCTACCAAGAAAAAAAAGAAGTAAAATTTTTCGGAAGTCCTCTTTGTAAAATCTGCGCAACGTTCGCCCCAGATAAAATTCAAGATTTTCAAAACTACATCTCAGAAAAAATAGATTGGAAAACTCTAGACACATTCAGAAAATATGGCAAAACTTCAACAATAAAACAAAAATCAGGAATGACTAAAAAAGCAACCACGGGAGAAATCGTAACCCGTCCCCCATTAGGATACACCGTCCACGACGGAAAACTCATCCAAAACGAAGACGCCGCAAGAGTCCACTCCCTCTTCAAAACTTTTTTAGCAAGAAACTACTCACTGAATTCCCTATCCAAAAATTTCTCACTTTCTGTCAACGGTCTAAAAAAAGTCTTAACAAACAGAACATACCTAGGCGAAATAAAATTCGACGGCCAAATCCACAAAGGTCACCACCAAGCCCTAATCTCTCCAGAAATATTCTACGCAACACAAAGAAAATTGAAAGATTATTTGAGACCAAGAAAAAAATAATTAACGGAAACTAGTCTGTCTCATTGCCCGAGCCTTAGAATCCCCAGGCTTACAAGCTTCCTTCCTTCGAGTATCAGCAATCAACAAATTCCTATCATATGCCAAGAAAGCAGCCCTTAAATTATCATCCTTAGTAAACTTAACAATAGCTTTAGCAATCGCCAAACGACCAGCCTCAACCTGAGAAGCAATCCCGCCGCCCTTAACATTCAAAGCAATATCAAATTTCAACTCACCTAAAACATCCTTAGCAATAACCAACGGCTCACTAATTTCCAACTGCTGCAAATTCGACAAAAACGTCAACGGCTTCTTATTATAAGTCACAACTCCACTACCCTCAGCTATCGTAGCCTTAGCAACCGCACTCTTTCTCTTCCCCGAAACAACTAAGCGATTCATTTCAATATCCCCACGATTTCTTTAATTGTTGAATACTTCATCGGCTTTTGATGCTTAAAAGTTTTAACGCCCTTCAATTCATCTTCCTTCAATCCACCATTTCCAATATAACATTTCAATCTCTTAAACGCCTCACGTCCCTTAGCCCTGTCCCGAGGCAACATCCCCCGAATCATTCTCTTAACTAACCTATCAGCAACTCGAATATATTTAGGACCCTTCATCGAACCCCCACTACCCATTTCTCTCTTAGCCAAAACCTTTTTCGCGAACAACTTTTTATCCCCAGAAACAATTATAGCCTCACAATTAACGACATCAACAGAATTTCCCTTCAATAAATCCTTCGCAACAACTGTAGCCATTCTTCCAAAAACCGCATCAGTACCGTCATAAACTATCTTACTCATTTTGCTTTAACCTCACTTAACTTATTTATAACATCCAATAAGCTCGACTCTGAAAGAGGAGGATTAAGTGGAAGCCATCTCGCCCTACTACGGGTTTCTTCAGATTTATTTATTTCTTTACACCTTCTTGAATATCTTTCACCCTCTCTTTTATTATTATCACTAACTACAAAAAAATCTACTCTCCCATTCTCGCCATCATATACCATCATATCATACTTTCTTTCTCCAGCTGGCACATTATCTTCTCCCATTATCTCAAAATATCAAAGCCATTTAATTCGGGATTTTTCTTCATCTCTTCGTCAATTGTAACAAAGGTAGCCTTAGCATCCTTCATTTTTTCAAGAGCTCTTCCAGATGCCGACCAAGCAACGACCTTCTTCGCTCCACTTAATTCTCCAGCACTCAAAACTTTCCCAGCAACCAAAACATCCCCCTTAATCATATCAATATCCTTCAAATTAACAGCAGGCCATCGTCTCTTCGGACGAGCCAATTCCTTAGCAACAACCGGATTCGTCTTCTTCAACTTAATTATAGTCTCAACTAAAGAAGCATCCATTTTGTGCTTCATCCTTTTCTCTATTTTCGTTTTGTTTATCTTTATTTCCATTTTCTTTATCATTCCCAACTTATGGGAAAAGAAGGACTCAGGGCCCCGTAAGCATAAGCTAATGCGCCATTGGCGCGTCTGGTTTGACTGAGTGATTCGCTCCGAACAAACCATTATTATGGTTTTGTTTGTGAGGTGCAAATTGCGAATAGCGTAGGTATTTCCGATGGGGAAAGGAGGACTCGAACCCCCGTAAGCATAAGCTAATGCGCCCTTAACGCATCCCGTTTGACCACTCCGGCATTTCCCCAGTAAGTCAGACCAAACATTATCAATTCCTGATTAAGTCAGGAACCATCAGCAATTACTTAATTGCCTTAGAGACTTCAGAAAGATTTCCTTTCAAAGCCTTACAAGCCTCGGTAAAAATATCCTTAGCTTCAATTTGCCCCCACGACTCTACCGTAAGAACCAAATTATTATCAAAATCAACACTGATTCCAGGATACTCTTCCATATCTTCCTGATCCATATCAAAAGCAGTCGCATCCTTAATTTTCAGTTTCTCCCCAAACATTTCAAAAGCTTCAGGATGAAGTTCAGCTAATTCACTATGCTTCTCACCGTCGGCAGAAATTTTAATCTTAGGCAAATGCTTATAAAAAATAATTCCAGGAGCAAACTTAGCATGATCATTTCCTTTCCCAACTCTAGCTCTAGCAACCAACTCCAGCTCCTGTCCTTCTTCCAATAAAACAATCGGCATCTCAGGATAAACAACATCGTCCCCAAGCTCTCCAGAAAGAACCTCAGTCCGCTCAGCTTTCCCCTTACTCTTCAATTTCATCTCAACAGTTTGATCAGCTTTCAATTTTTGATTCTTCAAAGGAATAAGTCCAAGTCGATGTGCGATAACTTCATCATAAAGTGCCGAATCATTCTTGTAAATATCAGCCTCGTCAATAGCCATAATTTGGATCTCACCAACACTTCTTCTAATCGCATTAGCCAAACTAATATTCATATCACTTACAATCGTGATCTTCTCCGAGTTTTTTTCAGTTGCTTCCATTTTACTTTATTTGATTTTTACTTTATAAGCTTATACTCTTCGACCCCTTCGGCCGCCAGCTTTCTTCGGCCCGCCTCGTGGAAGAGAAGTTGTCTCAGCCATACTCAAAATCTTAAATCCTTCTTTAGTTAAAGTTCGAACAATCGCGTGTGCCCCAGGTCCAATCCCAGTCGCCCCAGTCTGACCTTTCATTCGAACGTAAAGCGTATTAATTCTATAATCCCGACACATATCCTGAACCTTCTTCGCAATAAACATAGCAATCGTAGGGTTCGCCCTCATTCGATCATGCTTCGTAATCTGCCCACCAGAAGTTCGACCAATAGTATTCCCAGCCAAGTCAGTCACCGTAGCTATAGTATTATTAAAACTAGCATAAATATTCAAAATCCCAACATTCTCCTCGCTCTTCGCCATTATTCCTTAGCCTCCTTAGTTTCTTCTTTAGCTTCCTCAACATTCTCTTCAGCAGGCGCTTCCTCAACAACAGGCTCCGGCTTAACCTTAACCTTTCGCTCCTTCAAAGTAATCTTATCTTCCAAATCTCGAGTCACCAAAAACGAAGGAGTATTCACAACATTCCCATCAACCAAAACATTCTTATGAACAATCAATTGCCTAGCCTGCTTAACAGTATTCGCCAACTTCTTCTTAAAAACAATCGTCTGCAATCTTCTCTCAAACAAACTTTCCTCAGTCAAAGCCAAAGCATCGGCAGTAGTTGTAACAGGAACCCCCATTTTATTCAACTTATTAAAAAAATTCTGCTGTTCTTCCATCTCAGAACCAATTAACTTCTTAGCTCTTCTTCGAAGTTTTGAAACAGCCGTCTTCGCTTTCCAAATTTCCCTCTTATTTTTCAAGCCATATCGCTTAATCAAAACATTTTCCTCATCCATTCTTGTTCTGTCATAAAGCTTCTTAGGCCGACTAAATAATTTTCTTTTTCTTTTTATGTCTCCCATTATTTCTTCTTACCTCCAGTAACTCCAGATTTCTTTCGATTCTTCCTAAAATTTGCCTTTGTTCTTTGGCCTCGAGTAGGCAATCCAGCCGCATGTCGAGCTCCCCTGTAAGACTTTATTTTTCTAAGCCTCTTAACATCAAACTCAGTTCTTAATCTCAAATCAGCCCCACTAACGTGCTTATCGTCCCCTTCCTCAAAGTCCTTCTGTCTATTCTTCAAAAACCCAGGGATCTGAGGGTCTTTAATGAACTCTTCAATCTTAGCCATATCTTCTTTACTAACATCCTGAAGCCTCTGCCTCTTATCAAGATCTAAAATTTTACAAATAGCGTTAGAAAAACTCCAAGAAATTCCCTTAATATTTGTCAAAGCCGCAAACAACTTCTTATCTCCACGAATATCTTTCCCGAGCACTCTAACAAGAGTAACATCGTCGTGCTCTTTCGCTTGGTGTTTCTTTTCTTCTGCCATTTTATGATATAAACAGATTATGTCTCTGTATCTCTGTCAACTCTTCAATAATTCGTTTCCCGATAACCTTTGCAGGATCAGGCATATTGTGAACCCTATCTTTAATGTCCGCAAAAGATTCAAAATCTTTTTCTTCTCGAGCCTCGAGAATGGACTTAGTATGTTTTCTACCAAAACCAGGGAGTAATTCAAATTGATGAAGTCGAGTATTTATAGCTTGTGCTTCATTAAAGAATTTCACAAATCTTGCTTCGTCTTCGTGAACTGATTTTTCAACGAATTCCTCTAACTGAATTTTAGCAGTTTCAGTTAGTAGTTCTCTCGGACATCTTCCGAGAATGTACTGAACCTTATCTCTCTTGCCTTCTCCAATATAAGCTTCCTCACCGACTTCAAATCTTTCTCCACGTCGAGGAACTAACTGCAAAAGAGTAAATCCACTAGTACCAACAGCTTGAGCTATCGGCATCATTTTTTTCTCCAACGGATAACCGTATGGTAGGAAATCTAATATAATTGCTTTTTCTTCTTTGGCCATAGCTAATATTTCTTAACGACATCGAGTATCTTGTTCACTTCTTCCTGGTCCAATGGGACATCGATAAGAACTTTGTTTAATTCTGAAGCATCAGTCGGCATAAAATCAATAATCTTCACAATATGCATATCTTTTAACTTAATCAAATCAAGCGCCGTTAACTCTTCCTTCATTTCAATCGCTTTTTCTGCAGGCATCTTGTTAAAATCTTTAATAAATTTCTTAATCGCAACAGCCTTATCAGAATCTCCAGCTAGAGCGACGACCTCTGCCATTGTGATTGGTTTTTCTTCTTTGATTGCCATTATAACTTCTTTAAATGAATTGGGTGAATTATAAACGTTTTCGTTTTATTCCCATCTTTAATTTCAACTACTTTAAACCGACCCCGACCCTGAACAACCTTTCCGGACATTCCAATAATTCTTTTGGGAAACGCTGCCCTAACCCCAAGCTCCGAAACAACAGCAACACTAGCCCCGTCCTCAATATTCTTAAAGTACTGACTAAGTTTCAACTTTCCACGGTCTCTGATTTTTTTACCTTTAGCCATTTTATATTATTTTTGTAACTGACAGAACTCTATCGCGCTGTCACCAACTCGGACAGTATGACTATCCTGTAAAACCAAGAAAAAGTCCATTTAAAAATGTTTTCACTGCGAAATCAAATTCTCAGCATCATATTCTTGAGCCGGAATCACAAAATTATTATCATTTGGCATTTCCTTCTCAACATTGGGCACGCCCCTCATCTCCAAATCCTCAGGAGTCACCCCTTCAGTCTTCATTCCAACATCAGCCAACGGCTCTTCCACGGACACATTTCCCGTATCAATCTCAATCACATCAACACTCTTCGCCTCGCCAACTCGCCCAAGATTCAAATTTCCCTTATCTCTTTCATTCTCCATACCCTCAACAATCGCCTTAGCCATTTTCTCTCCCCAAACTTGATACATACATCGCTGGCACATATCAACCACAGAATTATCACCAACTCCAACAGAACAATAAATGCACTTTTTCACCATCTTTACACTTTCTAACATTTTCCCTTTTTAAGTTTTTATGAGATTTTTGACAAAGTTATCCCATTTCGGAAATGTTTAAAAACGAAAGTCACCATATTCTACTATGAAAAAAAGGTTGTTGGTATTAATGTTCCTCATGTCTTTAACGATAGTTAGCGCTAGATGTGATCTTAATATTACGATGTTAAACCAAGACCCATATCCAGCAGTTCCAGGCGATTACGTAAAACTAGTTTTCCAAATTGAAGGAGTCGACGACGTAGATTGCGACGACATAACATTTGAATTACTATCAGATTATCCTCTAGAATTTGATCCAGGAGCATCAGGGTTAAGAACATTTAGAAAAGTAGATTATCTAAAGGATTTCGAATCCAATTTATTAATTCCCTACGAAGTAAGAATAAACAAAGACGCTCTAGATGGTGACACCCCAATTGAAGTGAGAGCACAAAGTAGACACGACGCTCCAGTTTCAAAAACATTTAATTTAAATGTCGACGACGTTCGAGCAGATTTCGAAATCTATGTAAAAGATTACAGCTACACAACAAACGAATTAACATTAGAAATTTTAAACATCGAATCATCCGACGTTGAGGCACTTTCGATAGAAATCCCAAAACAAGAGAGCATTCAAGTTAAAGGAGCAAATAGATTGGTTGTTGGAGACCTAGATTCAAACGAATACACTTCTGCAGATTTTGAAGTATCTTTGTCCGACGGAGAATTCCAAATAAATCTAATTTACTCAGATACAATAAACAATAGAAGACTAATAGAAAAAACAGTAAACTTTGATTCATCATATTTCACAAACAGAAAAGCAGATCAAAAAACAACTGGCAACAGTACTTACATATTCTGGGGAGTCATTATTGTTTTAATTGGCTGGTGGGTCATTAAAAAATTCCGAAAAAAGAAAAAGAAAAAATAATTCTAGTTCAAATGTTCAGTACAATTAATTAAACGAATCTTTCGTTTATTGTTTTCTCCAATCTCAAAAACACTTATCGCCGCATTATCTTGACTAAATTTTACCTTACTTCCGGGAGAATCATATAAAACAAAACGCAACAAAGCCTTATTAATTACCCCATGTGCCACAAACAAGACAGTTTCTTCAGAATGCTTTTTACACACTGTCTCTAATATTTTTTTAGCACGTTTATACAAACTCTCCTTAGATTCATAATCTTCAGGAAGATTGCTCCAATCAATATCAGAATATTTTTTGCCTTCGGTCTCACCTAAATCACACTCTCGAAGTTCATCAACATAATTAACCAAAATCCCAGGATAATGTTTGACTATCTCATCGACAGTCTCCCTCGCTCTAACAAAAGGACTGGAATAAATAACATTAATATTTTCTTCCTTCAGTTGCAATCCAAGTTTCTTTGCCTGAATAATTCCCTCTCTTGACAACTTGCCTTCGCGACCTTCCATTGTTTCAGCCTCATTCCCCTCGCTCTTAGCATGTCGAACTAAAATTAATTTCATACAAGAGAAAGTAGTCCACAATTGATAAACTTATTCATACCTTAAAGCATCAACAGCATTAATCTTACTAGCTCTCCACGCAGGAAGCATACCCGAAATCGCCCCAGTCAATGTAGCAAATACAACCAATCCTGCAAATAAAACCCAAGAATAATGAGGAGTAAGAAATCCATATCCAAGATTATCCAAAATTTCCGCACCAATATCCGTAGCAAGCCATCCAATCAAAACTCCAATTACCCCAGCCACAAATCCAAGGAACCCAGACTCAAATAAAAATATTTTAAAAATCTCAGCATTCCGAGCACCAATAGACTTCAAAACCCCAATCTCCTTAAATCTCTCAAGCACCGACGTAATCATCGTATTAGCAGTATTAACCGCCGACACAATAACCGAAATAAAAGCAATCAAAATAATAAAACCAATAATAATATCCAAAACAACAGTAAACGATTCCAGCAAATCAGCATAAGACTGAACACTAAAATCCTCCTTACCTTCATCTAATCCCCGATGTTGCCGCAACTTTTTCTCGACCCTCTCAGCAACTTCATTAACATTATTTTTATCAGCCCTCGCAATAATCATTCCATAAGAAAGATCTTTTTCAGGATAAAGTTCAATCATGAAATCGTTTGTAACATAGATATTAGCATCATCTTGTGGATTCCCAACGGACTCATAAAATCCAACAATCCTCAAATCCTGTCCCTGAATATTAATCTTGCTATTAAGAGAATAAGCCTTGGGGAAAATCTTATTCTTAATCATATAATTGTAACCCAAAGTAACCTTCCCAGAGTCTCCTAATCGAAGCTTCCTCCCCTCAATAATATCAACATTAGAAAGTTCCATAATCAGAGGAATCTTAGGGTCATAACCTATAACAAAAGCATACTTCTTAGAATCATCCTGAATAATTTCTCCAGCTCCCATATACGACCCCGTCACCTCGTAAATCCCAGGCGTTCTCCCAATCACATCTATATCATCATCCAAAAGTTTAAACGTTGTATCAAGACCAGGCACGCCACTCCCCTTAGGTTGAATCAATAACTTATCTGCCGATGACGAAGAAGTAAACTCATCAATATATTCATAAAGCCCCCAGCCAAAACTAACAAAAATAAAAATCGTAGCAATCCCCACAAAAATCGACAAAATCGTAAGAACACTCCTTGCCTTACTTTGCTTAATATTATTCAGCGAATATTTGACACTCTCTTTACTGATTACCATTATAATTTTTTAGAAAGTATAACCTCTTTAGGGGCTACCTTATAATTTAATTTTTTATAAAATTTAAACGCACCAGCTTTTCTACTTGTCATAACACTAATGGTTTTAATTCCTTCTTCAAGAGATTCTTCTTCTACAAATTTCAAGAGACTTTTACCAAAACCTTTTCTCTGATATTCTTCCTTTATCCAAAACTCATCAAGATAAATTTCTTTTTTCCCTTCTCCCGCTGTAGAAAGAAATCCAGCTATTTTTTTATCAATAATTGCTACATAGATAATTCCTTTTGTGAACATGTCGCTTATTCTTTTATTTGCTGTTTGAAAATCATATCCCTGAGAAAACGGTTTTTTTGCGGATTCTGTTAAAAATAGTTCGGAAATTTCCTTCAATTCTCTTCTTTTCGCCTTTCTAATTTTCATCCCCTCAACGCCTCCACCGGATTTTGTTTAGCCGCACTCATCGCAGGAACAATCCCCGCAATAGCCCCAATCATAAAACTTCCAAACAATGCCATTCCAATTAACATAAAATCAACAACGGGCGTCATGTCAGAACCAAGAAAGCTATTAATCCCAGCAACGCCAGCAACACTAATCAACGTCCCAAGAACAGCCCCGACCAAACCACCAATAAGCCCAAGTAAGCCAGATTCAAAAAAGAACTGCATAAAAATTTGCCAATTAGTCCCACCAATAGCTTTCATAATCCCAATCTCTTTTTTCCTCTCTAGAACCGAAGTCGTCATCGTATTAACAATCCCCAACGCACCAACCAAAATTGAAATCGAAGCAATAATTATAATAAAAGCCTGAACGCCACCAAGAATACTATTCACCGTTTCCATCGTCGCCTCTGGAGTCGAAACCTCGAAATCCTCTTCTCCTTCATCAACATCCCTTCTCTTTCTTAATAGCTTCGCAATATCCTCAGCCGCACGGTCCATCAAATCTGGATCCTTAATGTGAGCAACTATTACATCAACATCATCACCAGTATCAAATAAATCTTCCAAAGCAACTTGATCCATCAAAACAATACTATCCCAAACAAAACTCCCCTTCTTTTTCAATATCCCCACAACCCTAAAACTTTTATCTTGAACTAACACATTATCTCCCAAAACGACTTCCTTTTCAAGACCAACCTTGTCAACAAAAAAATTAGCTCCCAAAACAACCTTATTGGAATCTGAACCACCAAGCATCCTTCCTTTATCAATTTCAAGATCATTAACTTCATACATAAAATCAGCATCATCCCCACGAGGAACATTCGAAGCAAACCCAAAAATAACCCTATCATTAAATTCCAACTTGCCCGTTTGAATATATCGAGGCAAAACCCTGTTCACAGAACCAATATTCTCTATCGCTCGAGCATCATCTTTAGTCAAAGAATTCACAACACCACTTCCTGGCGGGCCATAAGCATTAAGTCCCCCAGCCTGAACCGTAATTATTTCCGTAGAACTAATCCCAAATTGAGCACTAACCGCCGCCTGTAACCCATTCCCAAGACCAATCAAAGCAACAACAGCAGTCACCCCAATAAAAATACCAAGTAAAGTCAACCACGACCGAATCCCACGATGCCGTAAATTTTTCAAAGCAAGAATCAAATAATCAAGATTCATTATTTCACTCCGTTAGATTTGCCCGACTTGATTGGAACTTTAGTTCCCTTTTTTGAGGGTACACCATTGAGCGCAGCTTCTTTCTTCTTCTTCTTAGTAACATCAATAAACCTAGACCCAACCCTCTTCGTAACTTTCTCCAACTTCCCATCTAACAACCAATAAACAACATCAGCATACTCCTCAGCCAAATCCGGATCATGAGTAACCATAATAATCGTCTTCCCCTGCTTGTTCAACTTCTCCAAAAAATGCATAACAATATCCCCAGTCTTAGTATCCAAATTCCCAGTCGGCTCATCAGCAAGAATCACTTCGGGATCATTCGCCAAACTCCGCGCAATCGCAACTCTCTGCATCTGCCCCCCAGAAATCTCTCCAGGATAATGATCCATCCTATCATGCAACTCAACCAACTTCAACAACTCCTCAGCCCGCCCAGCCCGCTCCTCAACACTCGTCCCCTGAAACATCATCGGCAACATCACATTCTCTTTCACCGTCAAATTCGGAATCAAATTAAACGATTGAAAAATAAACCCAATCTTCTTCCCCCGAATCTGCGCCAAATCAGACTCACTCAACTCACTAATATCAGCATCATCTAAATAAATCGTCCCAAACGTCGGCATATCCAAACTCCCAACTAAATTCATCGCCGTCGATTTCCCAGAACCAGAAGGTCCCATAATAGCAACAAACTCTCCCTCATAAACTTTAAACTCCAAATGACTAAGCGCCTTCACAACAGAGTCCCCCATGGGGTAATGCTTCGAAACATTCCTCAATCTAATAAACTCTTTCTTTACCTCTTTCGCCATACAGAAAATACACAAATATCATATATAAATATAGTGATAGCAAAACTTACATTTCACCAGAAATACCTACTGGGTAAACCAAAACAACATGCGTTTAGAAAACTTGTAACACAAGTTTTATAAACCAAAATTTCGCTACTTCAATATGATAATCCCAATAAGATGTTTTAGTTGCGGAAAACCAATCGCACACTTATATCCAAAATACAAAGAAATGGTCGAATCAGGCAAGACCCAAAAAGAAGCACTAGACGAGTTAGGCATCAAACGATACTGCTGCAGAGCACAAATTCTAGGACAAACAGACACATTAGAATTGATTAATAAATTCAAAAAGTTTTAATTATTTTTTTAAATTTTATCATGGGAAATATAAAAGTTATCTCTTGGGATGTATACGGAACTTTAATAGCAACACATTATGATAAATCCACAGATTGCGGGGACATCCCATTAAAACTTAGACCAAGCGCATTAGAAATTCTAACAGAAATAAAATCAAGACAAATCATTCAATGCACATGCTCAGATGGCCACTTGGAAAATCTAAAAAACAATTTAAGAGAAGCAGGAATAAATTGGACAGATTTCTTCGACGATTTATACAAAATGGAACCATTCCAACAAAAGGATTTCTCTTACATAATAGAAAATTATAATATTAGACCAGAAAACCTCTTAGTTGTCGGAGACAATTATGATATAGATATCTCTTTAGCAAAAAGACAAGGTTGCAAAACTTTACACGTCCCAGAAAAAGAAGAGTTCAAAAAGAATCCATTAGACACATCAAAAATACTAGAATTATTATAAATAGACAGTTCCGCGTGTTCCCACCAAAGACAGTATGGACACATTAGAACTAGTTAACAAATTCAAAAAATTCTAATTATTATTAATGCCAGTCATAAAAACCACTACTTATAACTTTACTAACAAGATGACGCCTAAGCTCACAATCAGGCATTTGCTCAACCTCTCCATCTCTTATCTGAATGGGCCAACACTGCATTTTTCCTCTTGCATAATAATCAGGTGATTCTCTTAGATGTTTTTTCGCATCTTCAGGAGACTTACCAAGACAGAAAGCAGATTCATTACATACATAACATTTATCAGGATTCCCAAAATCATGACGTCTCCTTATGGGAACTTTATAAAGATTCAACTTTTTATTATCTTTTTCGAAATCAAATTCTCCAATCAATAATCCCAGTATTCCCAGTCCGGCTATTCTATTAAATTGTCTTCTATTCAACATTAAATTAACAAGTGAACCAAGTTTATAATAATTATTGAGATAGATTATTATTAAATTTTTCAAATTTTTTCTTTATTCTAATTAATCAGCCGAATAAAGTCAAAAGAAATCAAATTATCTGCGACAAAGTCGGTAAGTAATTTGGAACCTAAAATTCTGCAGAATTTTCCCAATGATTTTTTCACCAGAAAAAATGTTAATAAAAATAGACAGCTCCGTGCGTTCCCATCAAAGACAGTACAGACACGAACATAACAAGCTTAACTTCTGAGTTCGGAACGGGATCAGGTGTAACCAAGTTATTATGGCCGTCTAACATTACATCAAAATTCCATTTTATAAACTTAACGATTCAAAAAATTCAACGCTCCTGACAGGACTTCACTCACCAGAGGGATGTCAAATGGACGCGATCACCAGATCACCTACTGGGTGAACCTCAGGTTCAACGCTCCTGACAGGACTTGAACCTGCGACTTCTTCCTTAGGAGGGAAGCACTCTAATCCAAACTGAGCTACAGGAGCATAAAACAATCAACAGAAAACTCTTTTTAAAATTAATGAGGGAAGGAGGATTAAAAGTCCTTTACGAACTTTTCAGCAAATCTTTGATTTGCGCTTCAAGCTTCTCCGAAGCGCCGGTCGTTCGAATCCGACACATGAGGGAAGGAGGATTCGAACCCCCGTAAGCATAAAGCTAACAGATCTTGAGTCTGCCCCGTTTGACCACTCCGGCATTCCCTCATAATATAACTCAATAAATTCAATATAAAAAGTTATTGATAGTTTTCATGAGAAATTATGCGGCGAAGCCCATGATTTTTTATGAAATAAAAAATAGATAATATCCGAAATTTATTTCCAGAAACTATCCCTAGGAATTCTAAAAAATTCCCCTAACGATTTTCACACCAGTGAAAATATTAATTCATCTATGCGCGGCCGTTGATTAGGATCGTTGCGTAGCTTAGGTTTTTGGTTGGGTATTAGGCGAGATAAAAACCTCAGCCTATCTTTCCTAAGAATGCTGATTAAGAGCCCGACAAAGCCCCTTAAATTGCCTTTGTGGGCGTTTTGTAGCACTTGTTATCTTCTAGTAGCCATTTCCAAACTGGCATCAGAATTATTTCCTTGCTTTCAATTTCAAATTTGTCCTCTTGATTATGTGTTAAGATTAGCCCCTGTTTTAGCTTCAATTCATTCATTGCTTCCAGTAAGCCATTTATTTCCCTATCTCTATTTTCTTTATTAAAATCATAGCAAACCTGAATTGCTTGAATAACTTTTTCTTTCTCTTTAACTATAAAATCACATTCTTTGTCTTTTTGAAAATAAAATATTTCTTTGTATTTTTTTCTTAGATTTAGGAATACTTCATTTTCTAGCATTTTCCCTTTATCTTTTGAAAAGGAAACTGAGTTAGCATAAGAGAGTCCATTATCTATGGAATAGACTTTTTTTGGATTAACTTGCTGTTTTTTGTAGGAGTAGCTAAATTTAGGTATTGTGAAAATTAAATAAGAATCCTCCAAGTAAGAAATATAGTCTATGATTGTTTGGACTGATTTGACTTCTAACATTTTTTTAAGAGAGTTTGCGGAGAATTCTTTTCCAACATTACTTAATAAATAAATTGCTAATTTATTTAGTATAGCGGTATTTTTAATCCCAAACCTATTGACTATGTCTCTCATTAAAACATCTCTTAATAATTCATGCAAGAGAGTTTCGTCATCATCTTTTAAGAATTCTGGAAATCCTCCTTTGTATAAATAATCTGAATAAGATTTTTCATTTGGTTTCTGCTTGGAGAATCTTAAAAATTCAGTATAAGAAAATGGAAAGAGCTCGTAGCTTAAGTGTCTTCCAGTAAGTCTTGTCCCAAGTTCTCGGCTTAGAAGTGATGCATTTGAACCTGTTATCATTACTTTGTTTTTTCTGTCCACTAAATATCTAATGAATTTTTCCCATTTGTCAATATTTTGAATCTCATCAAAAAAGTAAACTCCTCCAGCGCCATAAATTTCATTAAAAATTTCTTCTGCGATATTGAAATCTGTTAGCTTAAAACCTTCTAGTCTAGGGTCTTCAAGATTTAGATAATAAAAAACTTTTTGTCCTTTTAGAATTTGATTCAGAAGGGTGCTCTTTCCGCATCTTCTAATCCCTGCAACAACTAAGGCAAAGGACTTATTCAATTTTATTTCTTCAGTCTTTTCTCTAGAGATACCTTTTTCAGTTGATTCTACCCATTTTCTTTGTTCTTTTATTACTTTGGTTAGGTCTTCTTTTGTTATCATGTTTTATATAAGATATTTAATTTTATAAAGGTTTCTATTGGGAATGGAAACTTCTTTCTATTGGGAATGGAAACCTTTATGTTAACTCTATCCCCTCCCCTAAGCCCCCCACGTCAGTACTATCATACATACATATTATGCCGACTGACTCTTTGGTAATTTTGTTTAATTTTCATCGACGATAAACTCTGTCCTACACCCAAGAAATCGGAGTCCTATTTTTGGGCTTTTTTTGCTAATTTTACTAGCTTATCTAGCCTCGATTTTACATATCTTTTGTCAACTGCATCACCATATTTTTTATATTTTTTCACCTTATTTCTATCCGTCACAACGAAAAACCACTTATCATAATTTTCCAAAACTTTCAGCTTCTCTTTCATCCTACTAATTTTAGAAAAGATGGAACCCGTTTCAATTTCAATCGCAAATCTCTTTCCACGAATTTCAAAAACAATATCCGGTTTTTTAGTCACAAATAATTCCGTTTCAATCCCATTCTTTTCTAAGAACTCAGAAATATTCTTAGTTAGAAATAGGTGAGTAAAACTTTCATTATGTCTTGGGAGCAAAAGAAAGTCTTCCATTTTCCCATTCAAGAGATTTTTATATTTTTTAATTTGATAATCATCATTCAAGAGATATTTGACTTCGTGTTTGGTTATATTTTTCTTATGAAAATATCTTTTATCTGAATCAACTTTTATATTCACACTTCTTCGATAGGTTCCAATAGGCAGAGGTTTATATGGTTCTTCATCTTCAGTCTCTTCAGAGTCTAATTCTTCATTTTTATCATCCACAGCATATTCTAAATTTACTTTCCCAATTTTCTTCTTCGGCATTTTCTTAATCCTTTCTTTTTCCTCAAGTTCCCATTTTTTATAATTTCTACGCGATTTGTAACGGAAAAATATTAAGAGGATTATTCCAAGAAAAGCAATAGAAAAAATAGTAATAATAAAAATCGGATTAATAATGAAAGAGAATAACTTACTAGGAAATTCTTGAATGTTCTTTTTAATTTTTTGAAGTGGTTCTGCAAGAATGACTAAAAGAGCTCCTACGGATAATAAAAATGGAACTAATGCGTCGTCAGAAGTTTCAATCTTATTGCCTCCTGAATATTTCCATAAACTCGATTAACATCCACCGTTATCGCAACCATCTGCCTTTTCATATTTTCAACCTGAACTTCTAGTAACTCTGACCTATTTTCTGATTTTGTAAGTCGCTTTTCTAATTCTGTTTTAGTTACATCAATTAGTAAATCCTCTTCAGAAATTGTATCTCTCATCCCAAGCATTTCAGAATAATAATGAATCTTGTCAGATTTCTTCCATCCGAATCTGAATTTTAATGCTGATTCGGATTTGTATCTTGGCAACCAATAGCAACAACTGCAATGCCTAAAATCATACATTGTTAAATCAGAATATTTCTGGCCTGCCAAGCTTTTTTCATCACCAAATAGTTTTTTAGCAACTCTTTTCAAATAACGATTCACGACTGGCGGACTAAATTTGAACAGATAATCTTCTGTATCTAATTCATTCTCCTTGATGTATCTTTTAACTAATTCGGAACAAATCATCAGCTTAATCCTTCTTCCGAAAGTTTTGCTTATTTCATCCCGAATGTTCAACTCCTTAAAATCCTTAGACAAATCAGAAACTTTCACATTCATTAATTCAGTTGGAGACCTAATTCCTGTATCAAATAAAAACATCACAATCGTCTTATATTTTGGGTTGCAGTTTTCGGAGAATAATTTTATTTGCTCTTCATTTAAATAAACCCATTTGGGTTTCTCTCTAGAAGTATCTAAGTAAGTTGTAATATCTTCAACCTCTTTTCCCGCCTTCCTTGCGACTTTTTGATACCAGTGCCAGAATGCCTTAAACATCTTGACAAAGTCTCGTGTCGCCTTATATTCGCGCCCGTCCTGCCGTCTTATCACTCCCTTTCTCATATCAACAAAGAATTGGCAGAGTTGTTGCTCTGTCAATTTAGTCAAGTCATCAACATCTAAAACTTCTTTAAATTTTCTAGTCAGAAAAGTTAGTCTGAGCCTAATCGTATTAAGTCTTATAAAACTTCTAGCACCTTTTTTCGAAGATAAGGAAGTGTTGATTCCAAGTTCCATATCAATCAAGTATTGTAGAATTATTGACGAGTTAGCTCTGGAGAGGTCAGGAATGCCCCCTGCTTCCTTGACTCTATTTTTCCAACGGGTCAGCGACCCTTCGTGGTTATAAGGATCAATCTTCATGGTGTCAGTGTCCACATGGACGCGTTATTTAATAATTGTCGAGAACGAAAGAATATAATAGACTGGACAGGACATCTGCTAATTCTTGTTTTTTTCTGTTTCATTTAGTTTATTTCTAAACAAAAAGTAGTCCCACCAAGATGCCAAAAAGGTAGAATGCGCGGGCGGGGACTCGAACCCCGGTCATTTGGTCTCTTCATTGAAGGCAATAGATATTCCATCAACTAAACATTTGGAAGCCAAATATTCTGCCACTAAACTACCCACGCACAAAATAATCATCTAATTCAAGGTTTTAAAGTTTATTGTTTTTGAAATGTTTTTTCCGATGACAGTTGGAACAAAGGGCCTCACACTTATCTAATTCAGACTTTATTCTTTCGATAGAAAATCCATCAGCAACCATTTTAGAAATACCCTCTTCTTTCTTTCCAGTTTTATGATGAAAATCAATAGTAGCAGGATGATCTTCTCCACACAAACAACATCGCAAAGAGGATTTATGTTTCCGAAACCACGCCCGAATTTCATTTTTACGCTTCTTAACATGGGCCTTTTCTGAAGCTTTATTATTCGCATACCACCTACGCCTACAATCCCTTCTTTTTTCTAAATCCCTGTATGGCATAAAAAATTAAGGATACCAAACTTTATAATAGTTTGGATTCCCTATCCCCCCTCAACAATTAACTTTAAAACTAAACATTTTCTAACTATATTATGAAATTTGAATCGTGGTATGACAAAAATTACAAGAAACTCCTAATAATACCAGCAATACTTCTAGCCTTATCCCTAATATACATAACCGCATTCTACGTCCAAACAGGCGACATCATCAACAAAGACGTCTCCCTAACAGGAGGAACAACAATCACAATCCAAACAGATGTATCAGCCCAAGAAATAGAAAATGCAGTATCACAAACACTAACTGATTTTGAAGTCAAAACCATATCAGATAATGCAGGAAATCAAATACAATTAATGATTACAGTAGGCGAACAACACTCCGAAGCACTCGAAACAGCCTTAGAAGAATTTCTCGGCTACGAATTAGCTTCCGAAAATTCATCAAAAGAAACAACAAGTGCATCTCTTTCGGCAGATTTCTACAAACAACTTATCGTCGCAATTCTCCTAGCATTCTTCTGGATGGCAGCAGTCGTGTTCATAATTTTCTCCAAAGGCAAAAAGGCAAAAACATGGGCAATAATCATAAACATTCTTCTCGGTTTCTTCATGGGAAACTTTTTCCTCACGATTAACCCAGTAGTGTCCGCAATCATATTCTTAGCATTTGCAACATTTCTAATCCGAATGTACATAAAAAATTCAGTCCCAGCTTTCGCAGTTATGCTTTCAGCCTTCTCCGACATCGTCATGACATTAGCAATCGTAAATTTCCTCGGAATCAAGCTCTCTACCGCCGGAATTGTAGCATTCCTTATGCTTATTGGTTACTCAGTTGACACAGACATACTTCTAACAACAAGACTTCTAAAGAAAAAAGAAAGCGTCAACTCAGCACTTTTCGGAGCATTCAAAACAGGAACAACAATGACAATAACCTCCATCATCGCAATAATAACAGCTCTTATAGTAGTATTCTCATTCGCCTCAGTTCTAAACCAAATCTTCACAATATTACTTATCGGTCTAAGTCTCGACCTTTTCAACACATGGGTTACCAACGCCTCAATAATTAAATGGTACGTCGAAACGAAATGAAAATAACATTTAGAATTTGGTTACTAATTGCATGTGTAATGCTGTCCTTGGTCGCGATATTCTCAATTCCCCCAATGATATTTGAAAAGGGAGTAATAGTTTCATCAGTAGAACAAAATTCAACCATATTCGAAAGCGGGCTCAGAACAGGGATGATAATAACTGAAATAAACGGACAAACAATAACATCAATAGACGATTATTCATTAGCATTCGCTCCTCTTCAAAATTTAGGAGAAAACGAAACACAAAAGCTAACGATAAAAACTGAAACCATAGAAATAATTAATTTATTCACAAAAGACGTAATTAATGATATTTCCGTAGAGAAAATCCCATCCTCAAAAATAAAAACAGGTTTAGACTTACAGGGTGGAGCAAGGGCATTCGTAAAAGCAGATGTCCCACTTTCAGACACACAATTAGCAGATTTAATCTCAGTATCAGAACAAAGACTAAATGTTTACGGGTTATCCGACGTGAAATTCTTCAAGGTTGTAACCTCAAATCAAGAAAAATTGATGGGTATAGAAATTGCAGGCTCATCCCCAGATGATTTAGAGGAGCTAATAGCAAAACAAGGACACTTCGAAGCAAAAATTGGAAACGAAACAGTTTTTGTCGGAGGAAATGAAGATGTAACTCATGTCGGACGAACAGGCCAAGACGCATTCATTTCAGAATGTTTTGAAGTAGAAGGAGGTGAAGCGTGCAATTTCAAATTCGTAATCTTCCTAAGCGAGGACGCAGCCCAAAGACACGCAGATATAACGGACGAACTATCAATTAATGGATCCTATCTTAGTAAAAAATTAGATTTCTTTATCGACGAACAACTAACATCTTCATTAAACATCGGAGCCTCTCTTAAAGGAAATATTGCAACACAAATTCAGATTTCAGGTTCGGGCTCAGGAGCAACAAGACAAGAAGCAATTGAACAAGCAAAAATAGAAATGAAGACGTTGCAGACAATACTAATCACAGGGTCACTCCCGTACCAATTAGAAATAGTAAAGATAGACAAGATATCTCCAAACCTAGGAGAACAATTTACAAAACAAATTTTATTAGCTGGGATCTTCGCAATTTTAGCAGTTTCAATAGTTGTATTCGTCAGATATAGAAAAATCAAAATTTCATTTGCATTAGTAACGGTCTCCCTTTCAGAAGTTTTAATTATCCTTGGAGTGGCAGCATCAATTGGCTGGAATTTAGACCTGCCTTCAATAGCAGGAATCATAGCAGCTATAGGTACGGGGATAGACTCTCAGTTAATTATTTTAGATGAGGCACGAGATAAACACGAATCGATGGTTCAGAGAATTAAGAAAGCGCTTTTTATCATCGTGACAGCGTTTACAACAACTTTTGTTGCAATGATTCCATTAACAGGTTTTCTAGGCTTCATGGGCATCGGAGCAGCCTCAGCAGGCCTTCTAAAAGGTTTTGCAGTAACGACATTAATTGGTATAACAACAGGGGTATTAATATCCAGACCAGCTTTCGCAGACATAGCAAAACAATTGGAGAATTAAAATGCATTTTAGGTGGCACATCTTATTTGGGTTTGTAACATCTTACATTCTCATTCAATTTTTTAATTTTTCTTTATTTTCAGGATTAATTATTTTTCTAGCATCATGGATGATCGACTGGGATCATTATCTATGGTATGTTTTTGAAACAAAAGATTGGAATCCAGCCCATGCAATAAGATGGTATGTGAAATCAATCCCAAAATGGCACAAACTTTCCTTACGAGAAAGAGATAAATTCAAAAGAGGAGTTTTTATTTTTCATGGAATTGGTTTTTGGATAATTCTAATAGTATTATCTTTCATCAGCATTTTCTTTCTGTGGGTTTTAATGGGCGTCGCCATTCACATGGTAGCAGACATAATAGAATTAATCAAAAGAAAAGAACCCCTATATAACAAAATATTCCCATGTTATGTTATACGAAGAAATAAAAACAAAAAAGGATTAAATAAGTTATGACTAATTTTGTAAAAGAAGAGGTTAAAGATATAAAAGGAATCGCTAGAAGATTTAAGCGAAGAGATTTTTCCGGGAATACTGGAAAGGTTATAAAAAATTCAACATATCAATTAATGTCTACGTTTGTCACAAAAGCGGGAAGCATTTTATTTACAATTATTTTAGCACGATTTTTAATGGGAGCAGAACTTTTTGGGTTATATGGATTAGCCTTCTCAACGATTTTATTTCTTGGAATTTTTAATGATTTTGGGATTAGTTCAGCTCTAAACTTTTTTCTTTCAAAAAATATTGACAAAAACCCAGGAAAAGCAAAAGGATACTTCTATTATTTGACAAAATGGAAGATTGCATTCATGATGTTAACAATTCTAACAATCATATTGATATCAAAAGGATTGGCATCAAGTTATCAAAAACCAATCTATCTTGCCATTTTAGCCGGAATTATATATTTGCCAGCAGCTATATTTTCAGCACATGTAATCCAAATTTTTACATCGACAAATAATTTTAAACCAATACTCGTCAAAGAAATAATTCTCCAAGTTTCAAGACTAACAATTATTCCTTTAGGAATTATCTTCTTTCTTTCTAAGGTAAAATCTACCGACGCATATCTATTCTGGATTATAATTCTTTTATCATCGTGCCATTTAATTGCGGGGGCCTATCTATATTTCATTATCAAAAAAACCCAGCCATTTAAAAAACAGAATCCAATCAAATTATCAAAAAAAGAAAGAATAAATTTAAGAAAATTCATATTGCCATTAACAGTTACGGCTCTCTCTGGGACTTTTTTTGTATTTATCGACCAAATCATGTTAGGCCTTTACAAAATAACCGGAGAGATGCTAGGTTTTTATTATATATCAGTTAATTTAGTATCTTCAATATCAGTCATTATTGCATTTTCTGGCGCAGCAATATTTCCAATATTAACAAGAATAAAAGATTCTAGACTCGAAAGAGGATTCAGAAAAAGTAAAAACATAACTCTAATAATATCGATTTTAGTTTTTATTCTTTCATTTTTATTAGCACCATTAATTATAAAAATTCTCTATGGGACAGAATATGTCGGAGCAATAATATATTTCCAAATTTTGTCTCTTCTGATAATAAGTTTCTCCATGACAAGTATTTATACAGCATATTATATGAGTCAAAAAAGGACAAGAATAATTTCCATATTAGTTGTATTGTCAACCGTTCTAAATATAGTTTTAAATTATGTATTCATAGGATTCGGTCTTCAATTTAGCATGTCTTACGCAGTCATAGGGGCCTGTATCGCAACGCTAATTAGTCAATACTTATATATGCTAACACTTATAATTTTTAGAAGAAGATGAAAGAAAAGTTATTATTTCAAGATAAAAATGAAAACGACTTAATAGGATTTTTAAAACAAAACAAACAAACAAAAATTTTAAATTTTTTAAATCTACATGAATTATACCAATTTAATAAAGAAAAAATCTACCAGAAGGCAGTCATCGAAAAGAACAACATAAATTTTATAGATGGATTTGTGATTTCTGCCTACCTATCATTTAACAATATTAAAAGAGTCCCAAGGGTAAGGGGCCCAACTTTTACAAGAAGTTTTTTATCAAATCCAGATTTATCAAAAAATAAAAGACATTTTTTTATCGGATTTGATAATAAGGATTTTAAAAATCTAAAAAAAAATTTTCCTCACCTAAAAAATATATCTTGCTACAATCCCCCTTATATTAAAAATCTAAAATTTTCAAAAAAAGAAATTAATAAAATATCAAAATTAATAAACAAATTCAAACCAGACTATGTGTGGGTTGGTATTGGGGCTTCAAAGCAGAATATTTTGTCATCAGACCTCTCTAAAAAAACCACCGCACAATATTTTATTAATATAGGAGCAGCGCTAGATTTTTTAATAGGTAAAAAACGAGAAGCTCCATTAATTGTTAGGGAACTAGGGATAGAATGGTTTTATAGACTTGTGACAGATTTTAAGTATTCTAAGAAAAAAGTTTGGAGAAGTCTAATTGGATTAAAATATTTGAGGCAAGTGAAATTGCAATGAAAAAGAAAATCTTGTTCCTAAGTCCCTTGCCACCACCAAGTTATGGGAGTGCCCTCTCAAGTCAAGCAAATCTAGAAATATTAAAAAAAGATTTCGAAGTACATTCAATAAAACTCAATTTCGCCAAAAGCATGTCTAATATAGGAAAAATAGACCTGAGTAAAATCAGGGGAGTAATCAAGACATCAAAAAAAATAAAAGAAGAGATAAAATCATTTAATCCAGATATCATATATTTTGTTCCAGCAACTTATCAAATTGGACTATTTAGAGATTCTCATTATGCATCCATTATAAGAAAATTAACAAGCAAAAAAATAATATTTCACATAAGAAGTCGAATACTAGAAAAGCATTGGAGAAATCCACTCTATAAATCAAGATACAAAAAAATGCTAAAAAATCAGAAAGCAATAGTTCTAGACGAATCATTAATATCAGATCTTCACGAATTAATATCTAAAGAAAGTATCAAAATCCTTTCGAATGCAATTCCGAATGCAATTCCAGAAACAAAGTTTAAAAAAATAGTTAAAAAAAGATTAAAACAAAATTCTTTCAACATATTATTTTTTTCAAATATGGACAAAACAAAGGGGTGGACAATTCTTCTCAAAGTTTGCAAGATTTTAAAAAATAAAGGAATAAAATTTGAATGTAACTTTGCTGGAGCATGGCCATCTAGAAAGGAAGAAAAAGAATTCAAAGATTTTGTAACTCAAAACAATCTCAAAGAAGTTAAACATCTGGGAAAATTAAGTCCAACAGAAAGGAACAATCTAATGTCTAAATCGGATATTCTTGTTTATCCGACGACACTTGACACCTTTGGTCGCGTAATTGTAGAAGCAATGATGCTAGGTCTTCCAATAATAGCAAATGGGATAGCAGCAATCACAACTACAATTCAGCATGGCAAAACAGGCTTCGTCTTGAAAGAAAATTCTCCAGAAGAGATTGTATCATACATAGAAAAACTTCAAGATAAAAAACTAAGAAAAAAAATGGGGCTTGCGGGAAGAAAAAGATTTTTGAAAGAATATGAAATCAAAAAATACGAAAAGAAATTTTTGAAAATTATCAATTCTTAATCCAATATTTATACCAAGAATAAAACAAAAATAATCTGATTTTGTAATTATTGGTAACGATATTATTGTTAAGAAAAATTTCCTCCAAGTAAAATTTTTCCCACTCTTTAGATAAAACTCCGACATCAACCAATTCTTTCAAAATAGATTTCAACTCATTTTCATAAGATTTCCTTTGCATCCATTCTCCAATTGGAGGAGTAAATCCCTGTTTCTTTTTGTTAATTATTTCTCTAGGTAAAAATTTGGACACAATTTCTCTAAAGAAAGTTTTTTCTCCAAATAATGAGACCTTATATTTAGTAGGCAATTTCATAGAATACTCTATCAGTCTATAATCTAAGAATGGACAACGAACCTCCAGCGAATTAATCATCGAAGCTCTATCAACCTTTGTTAAAAAATTATCTGGCAAAGTATAAAAATAAATATCCATAAGTCGCACAGCCTCAACTAAATTCCCATTAGTTTTTGTAAGACATTTTTTCAACTGGGTAGACAAAAGTTCTCTAGCTATCTTAGGCTTATAATAACTTTTTCTAGCTTCAGAATAAAAAGATTCTTTAGAGAGTAGACTTAATCTGATACCCTCCTTTAATCTTTCAATAGGTAAGAGCATTAAGATTTTTCTAAAAAACCTAGGCAACTTTCTTAGAATTTCCATTTGGTAAGCCATTTTATATCGAGGATATCCCCCAAATATTTCATCACCACCGTCTCCACTTAAAGATACGGTTAACTTCTCCCTCGCAAATTTTGACAACATTCTCGAAGGGAACATGGAATAATCAGCAAAAGGCTCATCATAATAATAAAAAATATCTTTTAACATTTCCTGAAAATTTTTTTCTTTGAAATATTTATGATGATGATCCGTGCCGAGATGCTTCTCTAAAATATTTATTCTGGGAGTTTCGTCTAGAGACCCATCAAAACCAATAGAATAAGTATTGATATTTTTATTGAATTTTTTAGAATAATTAACAATCGTAGAAGAATCGAGTCCACCACTCAAAAAAGCCCCAAGAGGAACATCGGAAATCATCCTCAATTTTATAGAATCAGTCATTAGCTCATCAAATTCTTTTTTCAAGCTAGCTTTATCATTAACTGGATCAAAATCAGGCCAATCATAATATTTTTTCTTAGTCAACATTTTTTCATTCAAATCAAAAATCAAAGACTCTCTTTGTTCTAATTTTTGAATATTTTTATAAATAGAATAAGGAGCCGGTATAAACCCCAAAGAAAAATACAAGTCCACAGCATTTTGGTTTAACTCAATTTTTAGCTCATGTTTTAGTATTCCCTTTATTTCCGAAGAAAAAACGAATTTATTTTTATCAAAATAGTAATACAGGGGCTTTTTGCCAACCCTGTCTCGAGATAAAAATAAAATATTTTTTTGCGGATCAAAAATACAAAACGCCCACATCCCATTAAATCTATCAACACAACCCTCGCCCCACTCTAAGTATGCAGCAAGTATTACCTCCGTGTCAGAAGCCGATTTAAATTTATATCCCTTAGAGACTAACTCTTTTTTAATTTCCAAAAAATTATAAATTTCACCATTAAAAGTTATCGTAACATTTTTACCCCGATGAGAATGCGTCATAGGTTGAGTTGCATTCTCAGAGAGATCAATTATTGATAAACGCCTTTGTCCCAAGGAAAGTTTGCATTTTTTATCAAAAAATTCTCCTGACATATCAGGACCCCTATGGACAAGGGAGTCATTCATTTTCTTTAGAATAGATTTGTTTATAAAATTAAAGCCATTTATTCCGCACATAAAAAATTAAGAATTAAAGATTATTTAAGAGTATCTAGGGATTATCAAACTCTGCTACTAACAGCCACCCATAATTATCCTTAATCCATTGCTCAATATTTCTAGGAACCAAGGGCAGCATTTTAAAGCCCATATGAGTGACCGATATTTTAACATTCTTAAATCCAATTTTTTCTAATTCTCTTTTCAATTCCCTCGGAGTAAAATGCCTATGATAATATCCATCCGTATAAAAATCCTGAACCTTTTCCAAATCATAACCTCTGAATATTTTTCCTTTCAAAAAAAGCCAATTTAATCCATTAATATAATACCTTGCACTATTCTTATTGTATACCATAATCAACCCTCTTCCCCCTTTCTTAAGAACCCTTGAAACATTTTTGAACGCTTTAATCGTATTCTTAGAATGATGAAGAACCCCCCATGAAAAAACAAAATCAAAAGAACCATCCTTAAATGTCATTTTTTCTGCATCTTGATTCAATGCTCTAACCTTTACTCCTTGAGTTTCAGCATTTAATTTTGTAATTTCTATAGCTTGTTTTGTAATGTCCACCGCCGTCACATTTGCTCCAGACTTTGCAAACAAACAACTCCCAGCACCAGACCCACATCCAATTTCCAAAACCGACTTCCTTCGAAATTTAGTAAAATCAAAATTACCCAAGAATTTACTATTCAATAACTCTTTTTCTGCAAAAAGAAACTCTTTTTTCGTCTTGGGAATTCTTTCTTTATCTTCCCATTCTTGATAAGTCATAGGCAGAGATTCCCACCACAATCGATTTTTCTCCTGATCATTTTCCAATTTAGACAAATCGTCTATCCTTTTTTTGAAAACCCTTACTTTATTTTTCATGTTAAATAATGAGAATCTCCCTTTATTAAATTTTATAGTATTTAGAATCATTAAATTTTATAGCTCTAGTAAATAAACCATCAATTAATCCCCTGAAGTATTTTTTAAGAACAGTCAGTTTATTGGACTGCCTCAAAGAAATATAAATATTTTTAATATTTTTAATAAAAAATAAATTCATTATGAAGACAAAAAATTCCCTATTGGTTGCATGAATTCTTTCCAGCCAAATCATATTTCTAGTGGAGTAATATGCTTTAAAACCAGAAACTCTTCCAGACGATGCAGCCCCTTTGTGCCAAATTTTTGCAGCTGGATTAATGAAAAACTTATATCCAGATTTTTTTATTCTAAGTGCCAACTCTATTTCTTCGCCATAAGCGAAAAACTTTTCATTAAAAAATCCAGATTTTTTAACCATATCAGATCTGACTAGCCAACATGATGCCGATGTATAATCAACGCAAAAAGGAGCTTTCCGCAATTTAATTTGTTGCAGATCACGATCCCATGGTTCACCTCCGCCCTTCTTTAAATTAAATTTTCCTGGAGAGTCTGTTTCCCCAAGAACATTTTTATCATAGTAATTAAAAACCATAGGAGAAACTACCCCAATTTTATCATCACTCAACATAGTGTTAAGTAATTTTAACAAAAAATCTTTATCAACCACAGTGTCATTATTTAAAATCATAAAATATTCAAATCCAGAGCCTAAAGCCTTTTTAATCCCCAAATTATTACCCAAAGCAAACCCCAGATTGTTCTTATTTGATATAAATTCTATTTTTCTATTTTTTATTTGCTTGAGTTTCTTTATCGAATCATCATTAGACCCATTGTCTATTAAGAATATTTTATAATTCTTGAAATTATTCCTCTTGATGCTTTTTAGGCACTCAATCGTGTCTTCCGACCCATTCCAATTCAATATAATTATAGCTATCTTTTTACTCATCTCAATAGATACATGTTTTATTTTTTAAAGATATAGATTGCCATATGTCTAATATATTTGAATAGGCATGTTTCCAGAATATAAATTTTAATAAACCCAAATAAGTAGACAAAAACATGAAGCTAAATTTTATTTTGGATATCGACGGAGTGATGACAACAGGGCAATTCTTATATTCAAAAGATGGCAAGTCCCATAAAATTTTTGGATCCCATGATTCCGACGGACTAAAATTAATCAAAGACAAAGTTAATATTTTATTTATAACTGCAGATAAAAGAGGATTCCCTATTTCGAAAAAAAGAATTGAGGATATGGATCACCCTATAAAACTTATAACCGAACAAGATAGATATTCTTACATAAAAGAAAATTTTGGATTTGAAAATACTATATTCATGGGAGACGGCATCTTTGATGCACCATTACTAAAAGATTGTAAATTTGGCATTGCTCCTGCAAATGCAAGGATTGAAGCAAAAAAGACCGCCGACTTTGTAACTCCCTCTAAATCTGCAGAAGGCGCCGTTTGTGATGCATGTATAAAAGTGGATAGATTATTTTTTAGAAATTAAATTTATCACTCATATTATAATCTCCACATCCTTTACTCTCAAATAGTTTATCTAAATTGAGTTTTAGTAGACTTGTTTAATAATACCCCTCTGAATAATATAAAACTATATATAAGGAGAATCTTGGATAATTCAATGAGAGATAGTCCGATGAGAGTCATGTTCGTTTATCATAATCAAGTTGAAGATGGATTTATGCCCCAGGCCATTGCTGTCCTTGGGGGGATGATGAGAGATCATAACATAGAAACAAAATTATTTGATACAACACTTTATCGAGATAAAGACTCACACCTTGCTAGAACAGATAGAGAGCTTAGAGAAAGTCAGGCAAAAGGAGGATATCAGAAAGTTGAGGGGTTTGATCATACGAGAGAAGTGGTTGACTTAGCGGGTAAATTCTATGAAGAAGTAGAAAAATATAAACCAGATTTAATCGCTGCTACTTCAACTTCTTTTGAATTCGGATCCTTGACTAGATTCATTCTTCCTGCAAAAAGAGCTTTTGAGGTCCCAGTAATTGTTGGGGCTCGCATGCCACTGTAGTGCCATATGAAGCAATTCAAAATCCGGCGGTAGATTACGTTTGTGTAGGAGAAGGAGAAAGGCCCCTTTTGAGCTTAGTAAGGGGGTTGGAGGGAAATGTGGATACCTCAAAAATTCCCAACCTCGTTGTAAAAAAACAAGGAAGAATTATTACCAATTCTCGTTTCCCCATTCTTACAATGGATGAAACTCCAGATGCAGATTGGGATTTATTGGGAGAACTACATAGAATTCGCCCATTCGAAGGGAAATTAAAAAAATATGGTTGGTTTGAAACAAGTAGAGGATGTCCACACGAATGTAGTTATTGTATTAATTCAGCATTACACGGCATGGAGGCCCCCGGGGAAATTCAACCAGGAGATTATAGATTTTTTAGCCAAGATAAAATTATTAGTAGAATGGTGGCAAAGAAAGAGAGATATGGGTATGATCATGTCCAACTTATTGATGAAAATCTGGCCGCCAGGCCCCAAAGAGAACTAGAAAAACTTGCAGAGGCATTCAAAGAGAATGTTGGAGTCGGGTTTTTTACTCAGAGTCGTCCTGAGCAATTTATCGGGAGGTCAAAGAAGGCCAAAATCATGGCCGAAATGGGTTGTGAGATGGTTGCCATGGGAATGGAGTCTGGAAGTGAATCGTTGAGAAAAAATGTATTAAATAGACCGATGAAAGACGGGATAATTGAAGAGGCAGTGGACGCCTTAAGAAAAGAGGGGATAAAAGTTGCCGGTTATTATATAATGGGATTCCCTGGAGAAACAAGAGAAATGATAGAGGAAACAATTGCTTTGCATAAAAGAGTTCAACCAGATAGATTTTCTGTCAGATTTTTACATCCATTTCCTGGGACCACAATCAGGGAATTGTGTATCGAGAAAGGTTATCTATCACCGGATTTTGAATCCAGAAACCAGGACGCAAGCTTTTTTAAAGATCCAGTTTTAAATCTTCCCTCTCCTCCACATCCATCAAGAGAAGAATTATTTGAACTACAAGCAAAACTACAAAATAGCTAATTATTTCACAAAAATTCTCTTCTTATTTTTTCTTCAATACTTTTTGCATCTAATTCAAATTTTTTATAAAGATTTTCAAAGTAAATATATTAGTTTACCTCAATTATTTGAAAAATAAATCCTTCTGTCTTGCGTTTTTATAAAAATTGAGAGAAGTTCTTAGTATTCCTTCAATATCCAATCCATGTTTTTTGTATAAATCCTCTGGAGCTCCACTTTCACCAAACCCCTCGATTCCAATACTTTTCATAGGAACCCCAACGCCATTTTTAGCAATTATTTCGGAAACAATAGTGCCTAGTCCCCCTACTATTGAATGATCTTCCACCACCACAATACATCTGGATCTTTTGGCGTAATTAAGAATCGTTTCTTCATCGATTGGCTTCAGAGTGGAGATGCTAATCACCGATGATTCAACGCCCTCCTTGTGTAATTCTTCTGCAGCCATTAAAGAATTATATACGGTATCCCCACTTGCTATAAACGTTAAATCTCTGCCTTCCCTAAGTACTGTAGCTTTGTTAAATTCAAATTTATGTTCTTCAGGCAAGACCAAAGGGGAAGGAGTTCTTGATAATCTCAAATAAGCTAAATTGTTAGTCTTAAGTAAATAATCGGTTATTTGTTGCGCTTCTCGGGCATCTGCTGGCTGAAAAATTTCCATTCTAGGAATCCCCCTCATTACATTAATATCAGTAATTCCCATCTGTGTTTGCCCATCCTTTCCTATTGCTAACCCAGAATGAGTTCCTACGACTAAAGCACCCACATCGTTATATCCAAGAGAAACCAATATTTGCTCATAAGCCCTACTCGTAATAAAAGCTCCAAAACTTGGGATAACTGGTCTTAAGCCTTCAATTGCCACACCTCCAGCCATACTAATAGCATTCTGTTCTTGAATCCCAACTTCGCAAAACCTATCAGGAAACTTTTTTGCAAATTCATTTGTTTTTGTTGCTCCAGTTAAATCACAGCCAAAAACAATTATTCTTGGGTCATCGCCGTTTCTTAACAATGACTTACCAAAGCCATCTCTAGTAGCAACTCTATTTAATTCTTCCATTTTAATTCTTCCATTGCGATGGAATAATCCTCCTCGTCCAATAATTTACTATGCCATTTCCATGGTTCCCTTTCCATAAGCGAAACCCCCTTGCCCTTTGTGGTATCAGCAATTATTAACGATGGCTTTCCATTTCTTTGAGATATTTCTCTCGCATTTTCATAAGAGTTTAATATTTGGGAAATATCGTGACCATCAATACACTGGACATAAAATCCGAATTCGCTCAATATGCTTGGCAAATTTTCTAATGGCATTCTTTCTCCTATAAATCCTTCTAGTTGACATTTATTTTTATCAACAATTATAGTCAAATTATCCAATCCCAAATTCACAGAGGACATAAATGCTTCCCAATTTTGTCCCTCTTGGATTTCTCCATCTCCAAGTAAAACATATACCCTTCTATTTTCTTTCTTTTGTTTAATAGCATATGCAATTCCTGCAGCTAAAGATAGCCCTTGACCCAAAGATCCTGTGCTTGCATCAACTAGAGGTAAAGACTTTCTAACAGGATGACCTTGAAGTGGGCTACCCATTTTTCTCAACGTTAAAAGATCTTCTTGAGAAACATATTCAGGATTCAAAATTGAAATCGCAGAATATAAAGTAGGAGCCCCATGTCCCTTTGATAAAACGAAAATATCTCTTTTCGAGGAGTCGGAGATTTCAACAGAAGAATTCACAAGAGTTGCTCTCGAATCTCTTTCGTTAAGTTTCATCTCATGGAAAAAAAGAGTCGCAGCTATGTCCGCCCAAGACAAAGAGGAACCATAATGTCCAGACTTCGCCGTATAAATTGATGTTAATATCCCCCTTCTTATTCCTTTTGCAATCTCTTTTAGTGAGCCAGTTACGTTTTTGTCTGTACTATTTTCCATTTTAATTTTTTGAGTTAATCTCTTCAATTTTAGATAATAAAGTTCCAGTTACTATATGACTAATACTTAGAAGAGAATCTTCATAATGAAAGTTACCTTCGTTCTCACCTGTCTGCCCTGGAAATTTTGAATTAGCAAGAATTTTAACACACAAATCACTTAAATTTTCGATATCGCTATTTTCCTTTCTTGTAATACTCAATGTTTTTGATTGATGGGCCCTTGCTACTTTAAACGCTCTTAATATATCAGGAGAAGCTCCACTGCCAGTAAAACCAATAAGCATATCGTCTCTCCCAATTCTAAAATTTCTAAGCTGTTGCTCAAATATTTTGTTAGTTCCATAGTCATTAGCATACCCAGAAATTTCTGAACCTGAGCCAACAAGATTTACCACTCTAAATCTTTTTACACCTTCAAACTTTGGTTTAGATTTATCTTCTCCAACAAAGGGATGTATACCAATATCACAACCGAAGTTTCCCAGCAAAGAAGCATTGGAGCCATTCCCACATAAATACAAAGAACCTCCATTAAAATAAGTTTCCTCTATCATTTTCCCCATTCTAGAAATATCCTTTACTGGAAGACTAGCTAAGCATTCTTTTGCCTCTTCTAAATATAAATCAACTAATTTGCTATCAGGCATAGATATTTCCTTTGAGCTTTCCCCACAATCGTAAATTCGTTGAACTCTTTTTGCAAGAAGACCAGTAATTACATGAATAGCGGACATCACCGAATCTTCGTAATGAAAGCAGTTATTATTTTTACCAGTTTGTCCTGGAAAAGAGGAGTCACCCTGAATTGCGACACACAAATCAGCTAAATCTCTTGCCTTGCCCCCATTTCCCTTTGTCATGGCAAGAGTCTTGGCAAGATGTTTTTTTGCTGTCTCAAAGGCATATAGAACATTTTCAGTGTTTCCACTACCCGTAAAGCCTACTGCTAGGTCGTTTTCTCCTATCCTATGAGCTTCCAATTGGTTCCCAAAAACATATCCAAATCCAAAATCATTAGCTATCCCAGTTATATCTGCCACCGAAGATGTTAAGTCAAAGGTCCTCAGTCTTTTTACTTTCTCCGGGAGAGGACTTTTATCCTTCCCTAAAAATGGATGATTTGATAAATAAAGAGCCAAGCATTCTGCATAAGAGACCCCCCCCCGTTCCCACAGGTAAAAACGGTTCCATCATTAAAGTAAGTGTTTGCCACCAAGCCAGCAGCATCGATAACTTGATCTTTTGGAAAATTATCTAAAACAGCTCCTCTTTCTTTAATATACAATTTAACCAAATCACTTGTTCTATCCCCCTCCATATTAATTTCCCCCTCCATGCTCCGAAGCTATTCTCCCAGATGTTCTCCCTGTATCGTCCTGAATCCTTATTACGTCGTCTAGCTGAGAAGTAGAAACTTCGTAGGCCAAATAATTTGTTTTTGCAATTACTCTATGCACCGTGCCAGGTTCAGACGTCCAGTGATCTCCAGGTTCCATAGTTTTCTTGAATTTATCAAAATCTACGCCCCTTGAAGATGCTTGAACCTCATCTTCAGAAGCACTTGGATTAAGCTTGTACCCTTCGATTACAGTTGCTTCTCCTGATTCTAAACAGTTTGTTTCCAACTTTTTTCTGTGAAATTGCAAGCTTGATTGATTCCCCCGATTCATTCCTATTTGTTTAAGCACATGATAGTCTCTAAACCAACTCACCCACAATTCATGTCCCCACGGCTTGTCTACTCTTTTTGGACTTTCAACTATTCTATAATCTAATAACTCCACCTCTCTTCTTCCTTTGCCATCGTCTATAATTTCAACTATTGGTTTGCCCGGACTTACTCCCGAAGAAACTGTATATGCAACCATTCCCTCGTCACCAGTTACTCTATAAGAAACCCCCGGCACAACAATAAAACCCTGCCCTTCTTGAACTTCAATATCTCTTGCCCCGCTTTTAGAATCCACCGACAAGAGTGCTCTGCCTTTATGTACGAAAGTCGTTGAGAGTTCAGTTGCTAATTCTAAATCACCAGCCGGCGCACCATTTCCCTGTAATCTTTCAAATCGATAGCAAGGCGTTTCATCAATTAGTTGTCTGTTCATTTTGAGTAACAATCCCCATGTTTTTTAATTTATAAATATTATTATCTTTCAGTTCCTTAAAGAGACTGTATTTTCCCAAGTAATAAAGGAATTTATTGTACGGAGAATGGTGAAGTGGTGCGATATTTAGAAAGGTTATGGCACTCAAAATTTTTACTTTATCTAAATCGTAATCATTGTCAACAATAAATTTTTCAAACAAATCTTTATATTCAACTAAATTATTTTTCAATAAGAAATCGTACGTTATCATATCTCCATCCTCTTTTATTTCAAATTGATTATTTCTAATAATCTCATGGGTGACTATTAGTGCATGATGTAGCTTTGTAAAATCATAATATATATCTCCATAATCTATGTTCCCTGCAAAATTATGTCTCCAATCAATTAATTGAAACCCCTTGTTGCATATTAAAATATTTTCTGGCTGAAAGTCTCCATGGAAATTTACCGGAACCCCCTTAGAGAGATTTTCCCAATCAATTCTTGACAATAATTCTTTTAAAGAAGGAACCTTCTCTCCATTAATTATTTCTTCTCTGTCCTTAATGTCCCCATTTTTATAAAACATTTCAACCCTTTCGTAAGTTTTATCTTTATAGAACTTTTTGCAAAGATTATTGAACTCCTCTTTTTCAACTATTTCCAAAGGTTCCCATATTTCATTTTTACATGAATCTAATAATTCTCTAAAAATTGAAACATTATTTATTTTAGCAAGAGTTTTCCCATCTATAAAATCATAAGCATAAAAATTTGAAGTTGCATCGACTAATTCTGGAACAAGAACCTTAAGTCTTTTCGATCTTTCAACCCTTTGTTTTACAATTTCTTCCTCCTTAAAATATTTTATTACCCTTCCATTTTCAAAATAAATAAATTCATCGGGTTTTACTATAACCTTATTTTTCTCAAAAAATCTATTTGCAAGATTATATCCTCCTTCAGTTCCTATCCAAAAATAATTAAAAAAAGGAATAGGTTCAAGTTTGCAATTAATTAGACTTGAAAGTCCGTTTGAAACCTGTAATTTTTTATCTATTAAATTTTGATTTCTTTCAAATCCTTCCCAAAATTCTTCATAATCCTGAATACCTGCTATCCCTATGAAAGCATTGTTAAGAATTGTTCTATAATTTTTGCAAGTTTTTAGTAATGTTGGCATATACACTTTATCATAAAGTTTTGTTACTCGCTCATTCTCTACCTCCGCCATACAGTAATTTGTTGAATCTGAAACAGTAGTTACCCCCATCCAATTTTTTGAAGGTTCTGGGACCGACCCCGAAACAATTGTATCCCCTGATGTGAAAATAAATGGACATTGCAAATGATCCTTACACATTAAAAGAGATTTTCCAGGACCGGATCCCATACTCAAATAATCTGGAATTTCAACAATAGTTATTTTACGATCATAATGCGCTATATTCAAGAAGTCTCTTATTAAATTAGACTTATATCCTACAGCAATTACTATTTCAACTTCTTAAGGAAATTTTTCTATAATTTTACTTATTGCAGAAGTTGTCCCAATTGGAAGAAGAGTAACCGGAAAATCCTTAGCATAACTCACCCTATCATTTTTCCCTGCAGCCAAAATACATACTTTATACTCCATCTTTTATAATTTATGTTTAAATAGAAGATTTAGTATTTAAGGTTGCTGTTTACTTAACGATAATTTTATAAAGTTTAGCTACTTTATCCGCTTATGAATGCTAAGTCAAATTTTCAATGCAAAAAATGTGTTTACTGTAGCTCTGAAAAGATTTTTTTTGTACAATTAAGAAAAAATAAATCTACTAACAAAGAAGTATATTATTGTGAAATTTGTGAACGAAAATTTACTCCAGATGACGGGTTTAAAAAATTTAGACATCCGCCATTCATAATAAAAACCGCCATGAGATCAGTCAAGGACAATTATAGCCTTGGACAAATTACCAACAGTTTAAATCAAAATTTTGGAGTGAAGGTTTCTCGAAAGACAATTCTTGATTGGAAAAGAAAGTTTTTAAACCAAGGAAATTAAAAATTATTATGGATTACAAAGTTTGCATACTTGCTGCTGGCGTTGGGAGCAGGATGGGAGAGTTTAGTGAAAATTTAAATAAAGTTTTATTACCGCTAAAAGGAAAACCAGCAATATGTCATATAATTGAAAAATTTTCGGAAGACATCGAAATTGTAATTGCAGTAGGATATAAAAAAAAATCCCTTGTTTGCTATCTTAAAAATGCCTACCCCAATCGTAAATTAACTTTTGTTTCGGTTGACCCATATTTAGGAGAGGGTTCTGGCCCAGGGTTTTCTCTTTTCTCATGCAAAGATCATCTGCAATGCCCATTTATACATGTGGCTGGAGATACCTTGGTAAAAGAAAATATTGACGTTCCAGATTTAAACTGGATCGGGGTTTCTGAAATTGAAGATACTCAGAGGTTTTGTTCGGTAAAAACCGAGAAAGATAGAGTTGTTAGAATTGATGATAAAATTAAAACAAATAATAAATATGCCTACATTGGACTCATAGGGATTTGGGATTGGGAAGCCTTCTGGGATTCTTTAGGAAATAATTCAAAGGTTATCGACGGTGAAATTCAGGTTTCGAATGGGATAAATGTTCTTTTAAATAAAAATCTCTCGATTAAAAAATTTACATGGTTTGACACCGGAACTCCCAACGCATACGAACACGCTCAAAAAAATTATCCAAATGGCGAAGGCTATTCTGGGGAATAATTATTCTTCAAGAAATCTAGCTATAAATTCTGGGAGCAACTTTTCTCCAGTGTAAATTTCAAATTGCCTTTCTGCCTGATGGATTGTCATAGTTTTTCCTGTTATTGTAACCAACCCACTTTCCTCTGCCTTATTAATTAATCTCGTTTTATTTGAGGCCACGACGTCCATAACGGCGCCATATTCTTGGATAGTACTTTCATCCACGGGACATGTCGTATCATCCCTCATTCCAATTGATGTAGCGTTTATTAAAAGATGCCCAGAGGCTTTATTCCTCTGTTCCCATAGTAAGTAACGACAACCTAAGCTTTCTGACAGACTTTGCGCAGTGCCCAATGTCCTATTCGAAACAACTAATTCCCCACCGAGATCTTTTACAGCTCTGCCAACTGCACGAGCAACTCCACCTGCACCAAGCATTAAAACTCTTTTTCCTTCAAGCGTTCCAACCTTTGACTCTATTGCAGTTTTTGCCCCAAAATAATCTGTATTATAACCCCTTAATCTTCCTCCTCCAAGATTAAGAATCGTATTACAAGCTCCAGTAGATTTAGCAGAAAGATCGAGCTCATCTAAATAATCCATCACAGCAATTTTATGAGGCATCGAAACACTACATCCCTTAATATTTCTTCTAACTAAATCCACCACCACTTCTAACTCCTCTCTCTTGACTTCCATGGGCAAATAGATTTGATTAAGGCCCATCGCCTCATATCCCTGATTATGAAACCTAACCCCAAAAGCTCCAGGTCTCTCCGCTATTGAAATACATTTTACGGTATCTTTGTTGATTTTCATTTTGATTTAACTATTTGAAGCCACCAAATAATTGGCAAAACAATCTGCAAAAAAAGGTGTTGCCCTAAAAGAGCTTCCTTCATGCAATATCTCTTTACCTCCTCCAAGCCTCTTTAATTCTGAGTCCGAAGAAAGAAAAACAGAGGAGTGCTCAACCCTATCTTTTGCTTTTTCCCAACACGCTCTGATTTCCTCAAACGAAGACGTTGTTTTAATTGAATATAACACATTTATACCCCCGGTGTCTCTATTGTCCATGAACCCTAGTAATCTAAGATTGTCCCGAGATGTATCAATTTCCCTTCCCAATTCTTCATAAAATTCCCTAGACATATATGGAAGCACACTTCGACTTTGGTCATATCCGAAATCAACATGCCCTCCTGGAAAACAATCTACCGTCCCATTTTCAACATCGCCCCCCCTGATTCCTAATACTGGCCGACCAGTCTTTTCAAATATTATAGAACCGACAGTTAATGGAGCTACTCTTCTTGGAAGCGTTTGGTCACCTCGATATGCTAAATCCGCTCTATATGGATGTATCGGAGAAACATCGAAGGTTACATCCCCCGTCCCATTTTGATAAATACCAGCGACATCTAAAATCATTCCAGGAAATCCCATCCTCCAAATAGTCCCATCTCCCACCTTCTCCTTTAATGAAGATCCTGCCTGTACTAACTCACAAGACAACTTTCCCAAATCTACCGTTCTTAATTCATCTATACTTTCAATGCCCCTTAAGTGTTGTGGTATTGAATGATTTAAGACGATATTTTTCGGTTCTTGAATAAATAGACTATAATCCGACCTAACCATAAAATGAAGCATGAGTAAGGGTATTTAAAAATTATTGTCATGAACTACTAGCAGATCCACTACACACAGCCCATTAAAGTACAATTAACTTTATAAAATAGATGAGGATAGATATCCTATGAAAAGAGATATCTCAAATCACATATCTAGAAGAGCTGAGTGTCCTGCCTGTTCTTCGAAAAATCTTTCAGATGCCATCCCTCCTCACGTAAATATAAAAATGCCAGTTTTACCAATATGTGTTGATACTCCCAGAGAAGATGATGATTTTGCACCAATTAATATTTGTATTTGTGAAGATTGCGGGCTTATAACATTAAAAGAAATTATAGATCCAGAAATATTATATGAAACATTTCATGCTGAAGGAATTGGAAAGCTTTGGGAAGGACAATATAACCATCTTTTTGAGCTCATTAAAAAACATCACAAAAAAGGTCGTCTGTTAGAAATTGGCGCAGGACCGGGGAACATCGTTTCATTATTGTTGAAACACTATGATTCTGGCATTGAAGTTTTTGATCCCTTATATTTTGGGCCACGAGAAGGAATTGTTGTTCACGAGAAACTTTTTACTGGAGAAACAGCGAAAGAGTTGGAAGGAGAATTTGACACTATAGTTTCCTGTCATACACTCGAACATTTTCTTAAATTTGGAGAATATTTCAAAAATTCATGGAAGGCTCTTAAGAAAGGAGGACTATTAATAACAACCATACCAAATCAGGAGTATAATTTTACAAAAGGACTGGCGAACGTTATAAATTTTGAACATACTTCTTGTTGCACCAATCTTCATTGGATTGACCTACACACAAAACACGGGTTCAAAGTAAAAGAAGTTTCTTTTTACATAGATTATTCCATTCAGATTGTAGCGGAAAAAGTAGATACACCTCCTTATTTTGAGCTTAGCAATATGAAAGATTATACTCTAAAAATGGTAGAACAATACGGGAAGAGCGTCGAGGAAAGAATAAGGAAGGTTAAATTGTTCGCAAAACAAGATAAAGAAAATTGGTTATTTGGAGCTAGTCTTTTTGCTCATCCTTTATTCGCATATGGATTAGATGAAAAAATATTTGAAGGAGTCTTAGATAATAGTTCATTAAAACAAAATAAGAGACTTTATGGTACAGACCTTCTATGTAGAAAACCAGAAGAAATTATTAAAGAAGGTGAAAATCTTAGAATTTTCTTAAATGTTGGTCAATTCAATAAAGAAGTATTCGACCAAATCCAACAATTGAATCCCGAGACCGAGTGTGTATTTTTGTAATCTATATTATATAAACAAATAAACATATTTATAAAGAATTAGAAATACAGACAATAATGAACAAAAAACTTATCACATTTTTGAAACAATATCCAAGAATTTTTAGAATCGCCAAAGAGACATATATATATGGTTATTTAAAATTGAAAAGGATTGAAAAGATTCCTAAGAGAATAAAATTTAAAATTACAAAGAACAATGATATTGTCGAAAAAATATTGCTTGATTATCCGATGATTTTATCAGGGATGGTTTCAGAAAACCACGTAAGGGTTGTTTTAACTAATTTAAAAAAAGTATTAGATGAAGACATCAGAGGAGATATAGTTGAATTAGGTTGCAATATTGGAACAACCTCATTATTTATTCAAAAATTACTCAATCATTACAAATCTGAAAAAAGATTCCACGTTTACGACTCTTTTGAGGGGTTGCCAGAAAGAGATAATAAAGATAAAGATAATGTTAAATCTCAATACAAAAAAGGATCTTGCAAAACAGGAAAAGAAACTCTTATTGACAATTTTAAATCTGCAAAATTAAAATTACCAATAATTCATACTGGATGGTTTGGCAAAATACCAGATAAGGAATATCCAGAAAAGATAGCTTTTGCATTTTTTGATGGAGATTTTTATAGTTCAATTCTTGATAGCTTCGATAAAGTTTATCCAAAAATGACTACAAACTCCAGAACAACAATTCACGACTATCAATGGGAGTTTTTACCAGGAGTAGAGCAAGCGTGCATAGATTTTTTAAAAGATAAGCCCGAAAAAGGAACTATTGTGAACAACGACCGCATAGGTATAATGATAAAAAAATAGTTTTTTAGTGAGAATAAATCAAGATAATAATTTGGGCTCATCAAAGCTATATTCTAATAACAGTAGAAATCTTCCTCTGCAAAATTATTCAATTCAATTCTATAATCATCTCTTATGCTTTTTACTAATTTAGGAAGCTCTTTTTTATCTTCTGATTTATGATAAGCACTAAAAGAAAGGATGGGTTTAAATTTTTTTATTGTTTCTTCTGCTCCCATTAAGACACTAGATTCAAACCCTTCCGTATCTATTTTAATAAAATCAATAACTCCAAAATCGCAATCGTCAACAGCAACCATTTCAACCGGTTCATTATCCCATCCATCAGCACCTATAAATTCTTCACTTACTCTACTCCCACCATCACCCATATATCTTGAAGAAACTTTGCCTGTGTAGTTTTTGTCAGCCAATGCTTTTCTAAAGAGTTCTATTTTATCTTGAGCCTGATTAAGTTTTATACTCCTTCCCATATTTTTATTAGAAGAGGTTACTGGTTCAAACGCATAAACTTTCTTTGCTCCAAGAAATACACAAAACAAACTGAATGTTCCCTTATTTGCACCAACATCTATAACTATCTTGCCCTTAATCGTTTTTTTTGATATGTTATATTGATTAGCATATATCACATCATGTATATCCATCAATATATCAATAGTTTTTATGCCCCCCGTGTCAAAAATTAAATTTTTCTTATCGTCAAAAACTACCTCAACAAAAAGAATATCTTTATCTAGAATTTTATTTATATAAGGAACAAGTTCATATTGCATTTCTGGAGTAATACTAAGTTTCCCAACGGATTTCCTAATTATCCCAATAATCAAGATTTTGAGCATATTAAATTTATTAAGACCACTCCAATTAGCTTTTAAAATTGATTTAATGCAATTATATTTCAAACTTTCAAAAATTTTATTTATTTGTAATTGTTTAACAATAAAAGTTTTTTTCTTTGTAGTAAATTTTATCTCTTTAATATCCATTTTGTATTATATCCATTTTTTAATCATTTGGTTATTTAAACTTTCTATTTCTTTAGAAACTCTTTTCTCAAATTAAAGAAAACAACTCTACGTGCCTTTGAAATAAGCTTATTACCTCTCAAAAACCTCATCATTTCATAAGGAAGATAATTACCCGACAAAAGTCTAGTCTTAAATCTATACCAAGTACCTTTATCCTCTATTAGTTCACGAGGATTCCTCATATTTTTACTAATCTCTTTCATTTTTTTATCTATTTCCTTTTTATCTAAGCCGGGATTTATATCAATTTTTGAAATTCTTTTTTTCCAAAATAAAGGAATATCTTTTATTGAAAGTTTCAAATCAGTTCCATTAGCATCTTCAAATCTGTATTTTTCTATTAAAGGATTTATATTCACCCAACCCTCTTTATAATCATCGTAACCATATCTTATTCTTATCTTATTTTCAAAAAATCCATTAGGAATAAATAATGGCGGGAAAACTTCTGTAGGGACAGGGAATTCTCCACCTTTGGTATGACTATACCCATCAAAATGTTCACAAATTGGATTTTTTGGGATAAGAAGTATGTGATTTACTCTTTTCTTTCTCTGTTTTTCATTTCTCCATATTTCCTCAATTCTCTTAAAAATCTCTTCTCCATAATCTTCGGAAAAAACCATTTGATTAATCAATTTTTTATTAAGTATTTGTAAAGATTGTCCAAAAACCTCTCTGAGGGACACTATAAAATGATATTCTGATTCGTCTATGATTTTTGGTTTCAATACCATGCATTTATAGTAAGGAGATTTCCGATCACCCATCCTATACACTTCCAAAAAATGAGAATAAGCAACTGAAACATATCCATGCCTTTTCGCAATTTCTTTAGCGCTTTTCAAACAAAAATTTAAAGTTTTTTTATCAGGAGCGATAAAAGGATGATCATTATTACCGGCATAAAATACAAAGTCACCCTTAAGCTTATTGATAAATCTAATTCTTTCTTGAAATTTCTTTTGATTATCACTTCTTCCATAGAAAATATGTGCCCTTGGCCAAAGTTTTTTCACAAATTGTTCAAACTCTTTTTTCTTATGAATCAGATCCTCTCCAAGTTCATACACAATAACAACCTCATCCCATTCTATTTCCGCATAACTTGCCAAAGTGTACGACGTGACATCATATCTATCTTTCGTAGAGTACGCCTTACAGGAGCCCCTTATCATACCCTGTTCAGTACGCATGTCATCCAATAAATTATAGACCCCGCCAGCCAGCGGAGTATTCGTTATTAAATTATCAAAATAAAGTATCATTGTATAGTCCATATTTGATATCATTTAAAACTATTTCTATTCAATAATATAACAATTATCTACCCTCGTTCTCACTATTCTTCAAAACAAAAATATCTATTCTCGTAAAAATTTATATACCTTCTCATACAGTAAAATATATGGCACTATTCAAAAGTTTAAATACAAAATTTTTAATCCTAATATCTAAAATTAAAAAAAGCATAAACCCACACACACTTACAAGAGACGATCCATTATATAAAAAATATGATATAGGTGAGTTTACTTATGGGGCACCAAGAATAATGGAATACAGCTCAAACAACAAATTAAAAATTGGCAAATTTTGTTCTATTGCAGAAGGTGTCAATATCTTTCTTGGGGGAGAGCATAAGGTCCAGAAAATTTCAACATATCCATTTAAAGAAATGTTAGAAATTGGGGAATCTCCAACAGAATTCTCAAGAGGAGATGTTATAATCGGAAATGATGTTTGGATTGGATATGGCGCAACAATTTTATCTGGTGTAACTATTGGAGACGGCTCAATTGTAGGGGCCAGGGCAGTGGTTTCCAAACCAGTCCCTCCATATTCTATAGTCGTCGGAAACCCGGGAAATATAATAAAAAAAAGATTCAACGACAAAACAATAAAAGTTTTAACAGAAGTGCAATGGTGGAACTGGGGTATTGACAAAATCAAAAAAAAAATTAATTTATTCGCAGATAACCCAGAAAAAAACTTAGACAAAATCAAAAAATTATAGTAATTACTTAAGAAAAAACAATTTCTTTAAAAAAACCTTCAGTAAAATTTTATTAAAAAACTTCCTTGAGTCAGTAGAATTAACTCTCACCTCTCTTGGATGTATTAAGGGGAATTCTAATTCATATTTTTTTAAACAATAAAATCGGTTATCTATAAAATTACCAGAAGTATGTGTAGAGTCTGGCATAAAGCCAATATTTTCTATAAGGTTAACTTTCGGTTTTATACACAATCCTCCATTTCTAAAATGTAAGTATCCAAATGAATGATCCCATGAGCCAATCCTTCCTAATAGTCCATCTCTAAATGCCTTTCTCACCCAAATTCTTTCAATTGGATTCTTAAATATTTTTTCAAATCGATCAGTTTTTCTATCTTCTAAATAGTCCTTCATATTTTTGTCTTGGGCAAACCATCTATCTTTCCAAGATGCCCATCCTGTAGGATTAAAATATTTTGAGAAATAATAAGAATCTTTCGTTTTAAATTTTCCCAGAAAATTATAACCATTTATACTAACTACTTTAGTATTTTTTTCGTACTTATCTAACATTTCTTCTGAAAATCGAAAAAAACTTTTACTTGGCACACAATCATCCTCTAGAATTATACCCTTTTTTACATTATTAAAAAACCAATCAACTGCGGAAGAAACACCCATCTTGCAGCCAAGGTTTTTATCCAGAAACCTCGTTTCTACCTTACAATCCCAATTTATATTTTTCAAAATATATTTTCTAACAGCATCCGTTTTCTTTTTTTCCTTTTTTGTTCTCGGCCCATCAGCCGCAATAAATATTTTTTTCGGTTTTTGTGTCGCAATCAAAGAAAATGTTTTTCTTACAACAGCCGGTCTATTGAAGACAACATATAATATGGGCGTTTCGAATTGCTTTTCCATGAAAAATAATAACGAATCACTTTTTTATATTTATGCAGACCCAGATAATAACAGGATATCAGCAATACTTAAAAAGAAGAAAACATCTTTTATTTTATTCTAAAAGGTAAATTTACTTTAATGCTTCCCTATATATCCTTTCAAGTTTTTCATTACTTTTTTTTACTGAAAATTTCCCATTCTCAATTTCATTTAAACAATTAATTGACATCTTCTCTCTCATATGTTTATTTTTTATTAACTTTTCTGCCTTTAATATAACATCTTTTAAAATATCTTCGTGGCACAGGTTCTCGAAATCCTCCACCTTCACAACATCACCCAAATTCGAATTTACCACAAACCCCATTTTCCCATCATGTATAATCTCTTCTCTAGACTGTCCCTTTACACAAACAACCGGCAAACCAAAACTCATTGCTTCTGTCAGCGGAAATCCAAAAGTGTCTGTAAAAGACGGATAAATGAAAATATCCGCCGAAGGATAAATTTCTTTAAACAACTTATCTTGCGGCATCATACTCATAAATTTTATTTTTTTATTACTAGAATATTTATTTAAAATCTCTACCGGAACATCCGAAACAACAATCCCTTCAACATTATTATATTTTTTTGTTAATTGGTCTATAGCCTCGGTAGCATAAAATCCTCCTTTAAAATAAAAACTTCTAGATACAAACAATAGTTTTATTTTTTTTGACCGAATTTTCTGAAATGATTGTGTCGGAATTCCAGGATAAACTACTTCAACTTTATCTCTAACATTAGGAAACATTTCTACAATATCGTCTCGTACCCAATTTGTCCAAGCTATAATTTTTTTACAATTAACAGAATCTAAATATTTTGAAACCGTTTTTTTATTTCGTTGACTTACTACATCTGGCGCCGCCCAAAATTGTTTCGCATATTCCATACTGCAAATCCATGGATGATTATTAAAACTCATACAATGAGCGCAATGTATCAAATCATATTTTTCTGCATTTCTAGTATAATGTAAATTTGGCATTGACGGGTATACGGTTCTAATTAAATTTTTTATATACCCCTTCAATTTATAATAAAAATTTTTTTTAGCCCTAGATTGAATTAAATCAGAGCTTTGTAAATTAGTATATTTTATTCCAGAGGGAGGAGATTCTCTCAGGAATTTATAATACGGGGAGTCGGAAATTTTCCAAGGCTTTTGTATGTATACACTTATTCTCTCTTTTCCCATATGCCCTCAACAATATGATAACCTGGAATTTTTATCGCCAATCCAAACTTTGGCATTACAACAGGGTAGGTTATACATTTTAATAATTTAAAATCCTTCTTAAATAAATCCAAAAATTCATCCTTATTCCTATACTCTCTTTCATGAGTTGGATCCAAAACAAACTTCCCATTATTCCTATATTGATAAATAGCCCACGGTTTTTTTATAACAGAAGAACAATATAGTATACCATCTTTTTTCAAGAGCCTACTCATTTCTTGCACCATTTCTTTATCAGACGAAACATGTTCAATCACCTGTGAAGCATGAACAAAATCAAATTTCTTCTTTAACTCAGTATTGCAGACATCTTTTACGTAGAACTTATCTTCAGGAAACCTTTTTTTCAAGCCACCAATCCTCCTCGGAGAAATATCGACCCCAGTAACATCTAACTCAGGAAATTCTTTCTTTGTCGCACAAATTAATATTCCGTCACCACAACCCAAATCAATCATTGACTTTATGTCATTCTTATCTAATATCCCTCTTATTCTCGGAGGAACTTTCGGGGCAACTACTTTCTGCACATATTTTTCAGAGTAATCCCTATTATTATTCAAAACCATTTGATCCTTTTTCATGCCTATCAAAAGAATAAATCTCTTTTAAATTTATATGAGCTCAATTCTTCATGATCCAAGAATCAATTAAAACCCAAATCTTCAACCAAAGAAGGTTCAATCTCTAGCTCAACGGTCCCAGTAGATGTAACCGAAGACGAAAATTCCAAATCATCCATAGCTCCATATATTCTTCCACCCAAGGACTCCTTGAACTCTTCAACAATATTAATATCTCCAGGAATATTTTCAGTGTTCCAAATCTTAATAGGCCCCCTAAATCCTTGATAAATGATAAAATCGCCCAAGGCAACCCCCTGACTTCTTAAACTTGCAACAACAGGATTCTCTTCAGTATGCACAAGCTCAAGAGTTTCATAGTTTCCAAAGGGATCATCCATTAAATATAACTGTGCGAATAAGCTCTTAGAGACCTTCTGAGAAAGATAAATTGCAGCGCCCAGCTGATTAATACCCTGTCCATCAAAAGCTGGAACAACATCCACAATCACATCAAGACCACTTCCAAAATCAACAATCTCCCCATTAATATAGATATATCTCACGGGAATTCGAATCTGAATATTGTTGTAAATATAAATTGCATCAGGTTGTCTCAAGGAATTATCCTCTAAGCTCATAACAATCCCAACAACTGCTGCTTTCCCAGCAGGTAAAAATATATTCTTACTTCCGTCATTATAAATGATATCCTCAAACAAATAAGAACCCCCAGAAAAAACAATCATGGTTCCATTGGCTGTCTCTCTAGTCTGCTTAGGGTCATTCATCATTATAGGGATTGCAGAATATCTATCATAAGATTCTTCCCCCTCACCACCACCAATTTTAGAGTAAGCAGGATACTTGCCCAAGTCAGTCTGATCAATTAATAGATAATCAATATCCATCGTCTTAAAAAAACTAAGAGCCGTTTCGGGATAAGGCGTAGTTAAGACATACCTCCCAATTTTATGATTACCCCCATAAATTCCTTGAAAGTGGCCACCATCAGCAACGGTAGCTCTCTGCCCTAGCGTTTCAACCCAATAACCATAATCCCACCAATGAGAAAAAACAGCATCATCATTCGTACTATTCCGAACCCACTCCATCGCACCTTGCCACTGTGTATTCGCCGAGGGACCAGTATATTTAGCTTGATTTGAAATCATAACATATGAAGAATTAATAACTAGCACTGACAAAATAAGTGAAGCAATCAAGCCTCCAGTAATTATAACTCGGATTATTTCATCCCCGCTCTTTTTCCGCCAATATCTAAACATCGTAATTACAGCATAACTTGCAGAAATACACATAAATGGAGCAATAGCAAAAAACAATCGAGTCGTGGATCTCCCCGTAACAAGCACAACAATCATCCAAGAAAACATAACAATAACAAGTGGGTCCACTTTTATCTCTTTATTAAAATAGTTCTTCAAAAAAGCATATGCGAAAAAAGCAAGTCCACCCAAATAAGCCAATCCACTTAAGCTAAAAATTCCATTTCCATTTAAAATTGAAGTAGAAGAAATTCGACTAAACAAAACACCAAAGGCCATAGCTAAAAATCCAGCCGATAATAAAATTCTACCCTTTCTAGAAGAAAGATATTTAGAAAACTCAACTGCCAATAAAATTATTCCCAACACAAATAAGAAAAACAAAATTCCTCCGGACCCAGCTATCCAATCAGTTAAATATGGCTGAGCATTTTCCGCAACCGTAGTATCTAACCTACCTGCTCCCCAAAGAGGATTCAAAAGACGATTCAAAACCTGCCATAACAGAGTAAAAAAGTTCTTTCCTATTAATGGAAGCAAAGCAAAGCTAGCTATAATCAATGCTCCAAGCGTATAGAAAACACGATATCTTTTATTATAATTTTTTATTTTTATCTTGTTCTCGGCAAAAATTAAAATCCTATCTAAAATAATAAAACCCAAGGTCGCCAAAGTTATGATGCCAGTAGAACTCGTAATCCTTCCAATAGTCCCATTAATACCAAGGCCCAATATAGCAGTAAAGACAATACTCGCGAGTAACCAAGCGACATAAAACAAAATCCCAACATCACCCATTACGTCTTCACGATCCTTTAATTTAAGGACCCAGAATAATAAAAATCCAATTGGAATAATCATAAAGATAAAGGCACTAACTCCTCCCCATGTAGCAACAGTTAAGGCAGTCAACAACCCAAGAGCAATCCCACAAAGGCCACCCTGCAAAAATTTCCTCTTATCTATTCCATCAAGATATTTCAACGATAAAGTATAGACCAGCAGTGTTCCAAAAAACGCAATCATTCCAATTGCCTCATGGTCAGAGAATCCAGCCATAGTACGATACAAGTACGAAGGAATAACCGCCAAGAGCATCGAGGCCAAAATTCCCGCAAACTTAGACTTTGTTAAAGCATAAGCCAAAAAGAAGAAGATGGCCAACCCAATTCCATAAAAGAAAACAGGGGAAAAAATATCAACAGACTGTAAACTATAATCCCCAAAATTATTCGCAATTTTCCACATTCCAACAACAACTCTAGGCATTATTTCAAGATGCCATGGAGTGTTAAAACCAGGCCCCCTCATCTCATCAAATGCAGACAGGTTCCCATCAGTCTCTACAATCGTCTCAGCGACTCTCAAAAAATAATAAGGATCAAGCGCTAAAGGAATCTTCTCTCCAGTCGTCGAATCAGTCAACAAATCCCAATTAGAAAGTCTAATAGAAGAACTAATAAACAATATAATCAAAAAAATAATAATAGTCGCAGCCCACTGAAGTTTTTTATTTCTTAACAATGCCACGACATCCTTCTTGTTCATATAATCTTATAATTTATCCATTTAAAAATCTATTCTACTCTTAACTAATCATCAAAAACGCAATCAATATAAACAAAATCTGAACCGCATGAATCAAATAAGTAACTTTTTTCTCCGTCGCATGTCGTCCTAAAACATAAATTGCTAAATGCTCAAGCCCATAAATTTTATCATAAAGCATAGCCAAAGTCCCATCTTTCCTAGGCTTCCCAAAAGAATGATTTTGTAAACCACCCCGAGCCTTCAATAAAATCTCAGCAATATATGGAATAAAAACAACAACAGCAACCTTCTCGAAATTACCCAAAATAGCCATAGCAGCAACTAAAGCTCCAACAGAGTACGTCAAAATATCACCCGGGAAAACCTTTGCTGGAAATTTATTGAAAATATAAAATGCAACCAAAGCCGCAACCATACAAAGACCAACAATAGCCAACCAAGGAGAACCCGTAACATAAGCAACAAACGACAAAAATCCAACAACCAAAATTCCCTGCCCAGCTTCAAGTCCATTAAACCCAGCCAAAAAATTATATGTCGTAGAAGCCCCAACAACTCCCAATGGAATTAAAAATAAAGGATAAAGAATCCCAAAATCAACAGTCCCTAAGAATGGAAGGTTCATAAAATGATTACCAGCATTAATAACAACCAAAGGTATAGATGCCGCAATCGAAAGTAAAATTCTCATTCTTATTGAAAGTCCTCCGTGTTGCCACCCAAGCAAATCGTCAACCAATCCAACAATTCCCAAAATCAAAACAACTGATAATAAAGCAAAAATTTCCAAGGCCCTAACTGTTCCACCAAAAACAAAAGTCTTCAAAGCGACATAAGTCAAAACTCCCAAAACAAACGCCATAACAACCGCAATGCCCCCGCTGCTAGCAACATTCTTAGGATGCCCATACTTATTCATATCTTTCCAAAGAAGCCCAATTTTTCTACAAGTCTTAATCCATTTCGGCAAAACTAAAAATGCCAACAAAAAACTTACCAATATCGAAATCAACAGCAAATAATCCATAAACTATTTTGCAAAATCCAACTTAAAAATCTTCCTAAAAGAAAATAGGAGTCAAATAAACTTCCATCAAAGCCGCAACAAACAAAATCAAAATGGCAATAATTATTAACAACAAAGAATCTTGTAAAATTTTCCAAAGACCCTCGCCCTGAAGATCCTTTCGAATAATAGCAACAGAAATAATTCCTCCAGCCAAGGCTCCAACAAAATAAGCTCCAATCTCAGGAACCCCATGGATCATATATCTCAAAAGCCCAATCGGCAAATTAATCAATTTCTCTTTCGCAAAAATTCCAATAGCCGACGCTATAACCGAAGCATTCCAAACCAAAATAAAAATCGCTCCAGCTCCAAACGCAAGCGAAAACAAAATCGTAAAAATCAAAACATAAATATTATTAGAAAAAATAGCCAAGATAGCATTGGCCCCAGTAACAGCTCCAGTAGCAATAGGAACCCCATGCTGCTCCAAACAATAGTTATAATGCGACGGACTATTAATAGCACAAAAAGTCTTTATCTGAAAATTAAAATTCTGTCCAGCTGATTCGGGCATCACAATATACCAAAAAGAAAACGCAACAACAAAACCAAGAAACAACCACATTAAAGCATGAATCGCCTTTGAATGCTCCCTTATCAGCCTTCCCGAATCACTAATCTCAATATCCTTCCCCTCCTCTAACTTAATAATATAATACATAAAAGGCAGGCAGCAAATAACAGTAAAAGTTACAAGCAAAAGCCCAGACCCTTCCTTCAAAATAGAGTCTTTACCAAAAATAACAGTTACTAGCAAAAAGGAAACCGAAGCATAAAACATTCCAACAATAAACATTTCCCATGGTCGCCTCTCAGCCCTCTTAGGTTTCATTAATATTTCAATCATCTTAATACTCTCCCCATTCACAAGGAAACGCCCTTTTTAACTTTTCCTCGAAGGATAGTTTTTTATAGATAAACCCACTTTCCTCTCCATGACAAAAAAGGTGATAGCTAAGCGTTTCAACAAAATTTTAGATGACATAGAATCCGTAAAAACCCAAGGAGCAGAAAATGTAGCAAAAGCAGGAATTAAGGCTTACCTATTAACCCCAACAAAAAAATCCAGAAATAAAATTCTAAAAACAAGGCCAACTGAACCCCTAATGCAAAATGCCCTAAATCATTTATCAAAAAACCAAGACAACCTAAAAACAGCATCAGAAGAATTTTTATCAGATCTAAAAAAATCCCACGACACAATATCCAAGAGAGGAGCAACCTTGATCAAAAACAACATGAACATTTACACACACTGCCATTCGTCAACGGTAATAGATATTCTAAAATACGCTAAAAAAAATCAAAAGAAAAAATTCGTAGTCTACACAACAGAGGTTGAACCATTATTACAGGGTCGAACAACAGCAAAAGATTTAGCTTCATCAGGAATAAAAGTAATAATCGCCCCAGACCTCGCAGCAGAACAATCCCTAAAAAAATGTGACCTATTCTTATTCGGAGCAGACGCCTTCACAAAACGAATAGTAGGAAATAAAATTGGAACAAGCACGCTTTGCAAACTCGCGAAATCATACAACATTCCAAGATACTCATGCGGCGTCTCCCTAAAATTCACAAAAAAAATAAAAATAGAAAAACGCTCAAGCAAAGAAGTCTGGGATGAAAGAATCAAAAAAATTGAGGTATTCAATCCAGCCTTCGATAAAACAAAACTCAAAAATCTTTCAGGAGTAATCTCAGAATTCGGAGTATTGCCACCAAAACAATTCGTCAAAAAAGCAAAACAGAAATTAAAAAGTTTTTAGATTGCCAAGTCGGCAAATTAGAATTTTAGGCGCAGGTTGTCCTTTGGACGGCGCCGTTAAGAAATTTTAATTTGCATTAAATACGATATTTAGAATTAAATTTTTCATAAAAAATCTAATTCTAAAGAATCGCTAACTTAAGAGGGTACACAAGCGAGGGAGATATCTCCCTGGGTTTAAGCAACTTTCATAACCTTTCTAATCACAATCGAAGCAACAACGCTAAATCCAATATAATACCAAATCCAAGTTGAGCCCATCAACGGCGTATAAATACTTCTAAGCCAAGCAAACAAAATCAAAAACGGAATTATCGTCACAAACATCGGCCTCATCGAAGACTTAAACATAACTCCAGTCAACTTCAGCATCTCAGCATTCAATTCCTGCAAAATTCCCGGATCCTTACACCCTCTAAGCTCCTTCTGAATCTCCTTTTGTCGCTTCTTCAAATTCTGCATATGCTCCTGATTCGTCAACCACTTATGCGCCAACGTAGAAATAAAAGTCACAATAATCGACACAACTATAATTGAATAAATAGGATACGCAGTCATCACCTCAACTAATGTCATCACCATAAATACAATTCACCCTATATAAATCTAATCCTAACCAAACCCAAAAACCAAAAACACGTACTTTCTCCTATATAAATCTAATCATAACCCAAACCGCGCAACAAAGAACTTTCCACCAGAATTTTTTTTGATGTCTTTATGCGCCAAAGAATCCTTTTAGGGCTGGATTCATATCAACCGCGTGCTGCTGTGCAATATTCTGATACAACTGATACAAAATCATGATTGCCAAAAGAATCGCAGTCCCACCAACCAAAGCTCCAAGTAAATTTGCAACACTAGCCAGGATACCAATCGCAGCTCCACCCATAACCGTCAATGGCGTAACGTACCTCTTCAAAATCGACTCCAAAACTCTCTCATCTTTCCTAAACCCAGGCATACTCATCCCAGAACTAACAATCTTTTTCGCCTGACTCCTAGCATCCATCCCAGAAGTTCCAACCCAAAAGAAGGCAAATAGAATAGAAAATAAAGTATAAAACAAAACATGACCAACAGCTTGTAAAGCATAAACCCATCTAAAACTCCCAGTAATTATCGTCTCTAAAATAGGAGTAGAATGAATCCAGTACGCAAATCCAGAAATAGGAGTCCCACTAGAAAATCCTCCAAGGAAAGTTGGACTACCCAACCAATTCTGTAACAACGACGCAAACAACTGCAAGTTAGCAGCCAAAGCCGAAACTAAAATAACAGGAATAACACCAGCATAGAAAAACTGCAAAGGCCACTTAACCGAATGCCCCCGAATTCTATCAAACGCCAACGGAATCTCAACCTTCAAGCTCTGAGCAAAAACAACAGCCAAAAATAAAGCAGCAGTAACCAAAATAGGAAACAACGCCCTGGCAATCCCAGTCCCATCCCCAGCAGCAACACTGACTACCAGCGCCAAAACTTTACCACTAGCCTCAAACGTCCCTTGAGTTCCTATAAACTGAAACAACTGTGAAAATAATCTCCAACCAATACCACCAGCAATAAACAAACTAACTCCAGAACCAAAGCCCCATTTCTGGATAACTTCATCCATAAAAATAATCAGAAAACCACCAAGGCACAACTGAAAAATCACAAGCCCAGTAAACCCAGGTTCAGCCTGAATACCCTTCATCAAAACATAAACCAATGACTCGAAAATCACAAACGCGAATGCCAACAACTTCTGCAAAGCCTGAAAAAATTTCTTACCCTCGTCAGTATTCGTATCAATATTCAAAATCTGCGCCCCATTCAGCAACTGCAAAATAATAGAAGCCATAACAATAGGACCAATACCAAGCGAAATAATCGAACCAAAAGAAGTCCCAAGCATAATAGCCAAATATTCAAATCGTGACATCGCATTCCCAGAAATACCAAACAACGGAATATTAGACAAAATAAAATAAAACACCAAAATCACCAACGTCCATTTCAACTTAACATTAAAACTAACCTTCTTCTCAGTCGGCCCCCTTACCTCGGGCAAATTGTGCAACAAATCTCTCAAAGCCATGTTTTATGAAGAAGATTTTGTTTTATAAAGATTGTTATCTAAAAAATCCCCAAATTATTTCAAACAGAAAAACTTAAAAGAAAAGTACTTGGAATCTAATTATGGGTCAAGACCACCTAGAAAACACATACAGAGCAGAATTTAAAAAAATAAGAATTTATCAGCCAGAAGATTTATTAGAAATCGAAGGAGTTTTATCAGGACAAGAAGACAGCCTTATTTTATATTTAGCTTTAGATCATTGTGATGGAGAGTGTATATTAAAAGAAAAAGGGAGTACTACAGGAATAGGCTTTCGAGCCAAGGAAGCCTCCACGGAGATAACATATTTGGGAGTTCATTCAAAGATACAAGGAAAGGGAATAGGACGAGAGTTAGTAAGTTCAGTAGAAAGAATATGCAAAAAACTAGGAATAAGGAAGATATGGTCTAGAAATAATTGCTATACACCTTTTTACAGAAAAATAGGATGGAATTCAATCCCAGAAGGAATGGGAAAAATCATTTAGCATTACTCTCCCTCTTCGCTATCGTCTTCAGTCTTAGCAGGTTTCTTCTTCTCAACTTTCTTATACTGCTTAACAGCTTCTTTCTTCACAGGCAAAATAATCTTTCCACCAGCCTTTTCCATTTTCTCAATCGCCGAAGCCGATGCAGCCAAAGCAGTTATTTCAGCCTTAAACCCTTCACCAACTCCAAGAATCTTATGCTTAGGAAAGCTAATTTTGTCCCCGTCCTTCTTGAAAAAATTAGCCTTAACGTCCCTCAAATTAATATTCACAGACTTATCTCGCTTTGTCCCCTGAGAAGTAGCTCCCTGCTTTCCAAAATACTTACCCTTAACAGATTGCTCTGCAGATTGCTTCTTATGGTCGCCCCGTTTTCCAGTTCCAGCCATACCAAAACCACCCTTATTACCATGGCCCTTATGCTTCTGCCTAAACCCCCAACCAACAGTCCGAGCTCCTCGAATTCTAGAATTCTTTGTCCTCTTGTGAACCTTAACCATTACAACATTCTCCCAACTAATTTAACGATATCTTCATGCTCGCCCAAAATTCCCTTAGGAGCCGCAACCTTACTAGATTTCTTAAACCCGCCTCGTGGAGGATGTAAAAAGTAAACTCCATCCTTATCTTTCCGAGCCGCTTTTAATTCCTTAATAAAATCTTCACCAACAGAACCATAAGCAACCATATGAGAAACAGACCTAACCATTCCCATTCTAATAACATCTTTCTCGTCAATCAAAACACAAGTAAACTTTTTCTCCATCTTCAACCGCTTCAAGGTCTCATTATCCTTAATCTTATTCTTAACTTGCCCCGCAATTCTAACTACAACGACTACCATTAAATCTGAACCTCGCCCAATTTATTCAAAGCTTCCATACATGCCTTAGCAGTGTTAAACGTAGTTTTAACCTTTCCCGAACACCGACTATAAATATCCTTAATCCCAACAGCCCTCAAAATCTTCTTCATCTCATCCCCAATAACTAATCCAGTTCCCTGTGGCGCAGGCATCAACTTAACCTCAACAGAAGAACACTTCCCTTTAACGGTAAACGGAATACTATGCTCCTCATCACAAGAACAATCATACGAAGCACATCCCCTCGGAATCTTAACAACATTCAACTTAGCTTTCCTAATCGCCTTCTCCTTCGCCGGCAAAGTCTCAGCAGCCCTACCATATCCAATTCCAATATGCCCATGCCCGTCACCAACAACAGCCATAACTCCAAAAGTCAAAACGTTCCCTTCCTTAGTCTTCTTCTGTGTTTGCCTAAACGCCCTTCGCTTTCCACCACCAAACTTACCCTTAGCCTGACCAATAAACAAAGTATCAGTACGCAACCCAGGAATCAAAAGATCAACAATCTGCGGCTCCATAATCTTACGACCCGCATCAAAAACCTCACCAATATTCTTAACTTTTCCAGCCCTAACTTCCTTTCCTAACTGTGTCCGTGGAACCCAATTATCAAGCTTCTCCTTATCCTCTCGAGCAAATCTCTCTTCCCTACTCTCTCGCTTATACTCACCACGACCCTCTTCAACTTTAGCCTTAGCATCAAATTCCTTAGAGACCTTCTCATCCTTAGCTTTCTCTTTCTCCTCGACAACTTCAACCATTTCTTTCAATTGTTCCTTAACATCTAATTCCTTTTCCATTACCTTTTCCATTACTTCTTCAGCCTGGACTTCCTTTTTAGCAACACTCGTCTCTGCCATTATGCTAATCCTCCCTTGATTTTCCCAATCATATCCTTAACCTCTGCTTTCAAATGCTCTCCATTCAACCTGTCTTCCGAAGGGAAAACCTTTTCATTAGCACTAATATCAAGACCACCATCAATCAATCCTTTAACAACAGCAAATACTCTAGAACCAGAAAGTGTCCTAGCCATTCCAAGATCCATAACATATTTTCCTTTGCCTAATTTCTTAGCCATTAGTATACCAGTCAAATATCCAGCAGGAATCGATTTCAAACTTCCGCCCATCTTAGCGTCCCAACCATTCTTCAAGAGTTCCTTAGAAGTAATCGTAGCAACAACCTTATCCTGAGCCTCGAAACTCTCAACAGCCTGAATAACAAAATGCTTATTTGTTCTTCGCACAACTATCCTTGGTATACCAGATTTCAACAAGCCAGTCCTAGCTTTGTAGTCTGTCTTATTTTCTCTTCTCCGTCGCTTCATTGTTCTAAGTCCCATATTATAATTCCTCCAAACTCTCCTTTAAGTGTCTTTTGCTCCTAAACTTTCGAGCCCGAATTTGCTTCCTAATTTCCCTATTTTTCTCCTTATCAATCTTACCAGCCCGGATAAGTCCTCTAACAAAAGTCCTAAGCTTCCTCGTAATAATCACATACTCAGCCTTCCTAGTGTTAACCTTCTTCTTAATTTTTCCAGTTCTCCTTCTATTCTTTCTCTTAACAATCTTTTTCCGACCGCCAATTTCCTTAATTTGGATAGCTCCACTCTTATGCAAATCAGCAATATCCATCCTCGTAATCGCTTCCTTAATCTCAGGCAAATGTTCCTCCACAAAAACAATCCGATTCTTTCCGACCTTCAAAACCTTAGCCGCTAATTCTTTCTTCTTCGCTAGTTGCATTATGCTACCTTCCTATATTTGTTTAATATCGTAACCTTCATTTCATTTGCCTTCGCAATAATTTCATTCTTTTTCTTCTTCCCAATAGAAGCAATAACAGCGCCCTGTCCTTTCTTCACAGCTTCCATTTCCTTAACATTCTCAACCCTAATAACTTCCATACCCTCAACAAATCCTTTGGTAGTTCCTTCAGCTCCCCAGCCAATCTTCGGCCTCTGCATTCTACCCTTCCGATTAAGTCTCAATTTATTCTGCCGACCCTTAGCCCCATGCCATTTCTGATTTTTCTTAACACCCTTACCAAGCCTAATCTTTTTATGCCAATCAGTCCTCAAAAATTTCGGCTTTTTTCTCGTTGTAGTTTTTTTCTCAGTTTCTGCCATTAAATCTCCCTATAAGGTTTTTTAGTTATAAAAATTCCATCCTGAAAAATTCGTCTATCCCGACCAGTCAACCGAGTAGCTTTCTCCAAATTAGCCGCAGTCTGTCCAGCAGCCTCGATATTATGAGACGTAACAGTAATCGCACTCCCCTTAATATCAACCTTAGCCTCAGGCATAACCCTTGCAACCCTCTGAGTTGTCTCACCCAAAAACGACTTAATCACAATCTTGTCGCCCTCAGCCTTAACATTCATAGGAAAGTGAACATTACAAACTTCCAACTCATAAACAAAATCCTCACCAGCACCCTTAATCATATTTTTCAAATGCGCCCAAATTGTCCCAATCATCTTCGATTCTCTTCGTGTAGCGCCCTTAGCAACAAAAACAACCTTGCCATCATTAACCTTAACCGAAACCTTCCCCATATCAAAACTCCGTTTCAATTCTTTGCCATTCCCCTTAACAATTATCTCTTTATCATTAACAGCAACTTCAACTCCAGCCGGGATCTCAACAACTCTCTCCAAATCTTTGTTCATCTTAATAATAAAAAGCAATCAAGCTTCCCCCAATTTTATTTTCAATAGCATACTTATGTCCAACCAATCCGCGGTTCGTAGAAATTACCAACTTACCAAAATTCCTAGACGGCAAAAATCTCCGAAGATATCTATCAATCCCGTCAGCTCCAACATAATACCTCGGCTTAATCGCCTTACATTCATTCAACTTAATTATCTTAACAGTTACAGTCTTCTCTTCCTCATTAACTTCATAATCAATATGACCATCTGCCTTCATTAAATCCAACATTCCAACCAAAACCTTAGAGTACCTTCTAATTACAAGCTCTCGCTTTCCGATTCTCTTCGCATTCATTATTTGGTTTAATCCATCTGATACTACATCTTGACTCATTTTATTCTCCTAGCTGTATTTCTTGAAACCGAGCTCAACTGCTAATTCTCTAAAACAGTGTCGGCACAAATTTAAATTATAAGATGATATGTGAGCGCCGTGTCTTCCACAAACTTCACATTTCTGAGCAGCGACGCCATACTCTCGAGCCTTAGGTTTGTTGTGTTTCAAAAACTTCTTCAAAACAGCTGGCTTTCCCCTAAGCTGTCTAGTTATTTTTCTCCAATCACTCGCTGTCATCTTCAATATTCCTTTTTTGCTTTCGCAAAATTTCTGTGTTAAATTTAGTTATAAGATAATTTTCAATTTCTTCTCGCGTTACAACAATCCTACGCGCCTTTCCCCTTTTAATCTTTTTCGTTTCAACAGACTTCCCAGCTCGACTAAAGACAGCGACGACCTCAAGCCCCATAATTCCGACTTCCCTAATATACTCTACACCAGGAATCTCAATATACTCATGGATCCCAAACGAAAAACAATTAGGCTGAATCTGTTTTTCTTTCAAAGTATTATCAATCGCAGGAAGCAACTTCTTCAACATCTCCATAGCATCCTCGCCCCGAATCGTAACTTTTGTTCCAACTTCCAAACCAGGTCGAACATTCCAAGTCGGAATTCTCTTAGTAGCCTTAACTTTAACAGCCTTCTTCCCGCTAAGCTTCTCAAGCAAAATAACTCCCTTCTCCAACTTCTCAGCAACGCCACCAATATTCAAAATAACTTTCTCCAACTTAATTTCTCTCATCTTGTTTTCCATTTTCTGTTCCATTATGCAATCACCAAGATAGTCTTGTAAGGCAAGCTTACTTCCCTATCTTCCAATTTAATTTTATAATTTCGACCTCGAGTCAATTCCTCAAAACCAATCAACTTACCTTTCTCACCAGCATGCTTACCAACAACAACTTCAATTCGCGCCCCTTCCTTCAATGGCAAAACTTTTTCAATTTTATCTTCCTTAGTATTCAAAACAACAGAGTCCCCAACCGAAAATTTCTCCTTAGTCACAAAATTCTGCCCGTCATCAAGATTCATCTGAACCGTCTTCTTATCTAAAACAGTTTTCCCAGAAATTTTAACAATCTTAGTCTCAGCTTCCTTAGCTGAAATCTCAGTCAAACTATATTTCTTATTAACAATCTCCAGTCGATAATTCAACTTCGCCTTATCTAAATTCAAAACATCAAAAACCTGAACAGGAAAATTCTCATCCTTCCGAACCTTATTATTAACCTTAACCATCCCATTCAAAGTCATATACCTAACTTCCTTCCGAGTCTTAGCAATCTTCAAAACATCCCTAAGCAAAAACAAAACAGAAATTCCCTTACTAGTCGCATGACTAGGCACAGCTACAAATCTCTTCCCTCGACCCTTTCGCGGGATTGGCCACGACGTAGGCATTTGTGTCTTCTTAATATGTGCCATTATTTCTTTTTCTCCTCTGCCTTTTTAACTTCAGTCTTAACTCCTTTCTTCTCTGCAGGTTTCTCTTCAACTTTGGCCTCAATCTTAGCCTCTATCTTCTTACCAGATTTCAACCTTCGATTATCATCAGTATCCAAAGAAATTATCTTAACATTTGACGGATTAAACCATGTCTCAAGTTTCTCTCCACCAGCCTTACTCCTCTGAACTCCATCAATCTGAAGCCGAGTATGCTTAACATCAACTATCCCAACCTTGCCCTGCTTGCCCTTAAATTTTCCTCTCATGATCTTAACCTCGTCACCTTTCCTAACTTCAATACTTCGTCTTCCATATTTCTCCCGAAGAGCTTTGTCCAAAGTCGCTCCCATAAAAGTTCTCATAATATGATTAGGCGCGTTAGCTCTAAACTTAACTTGCTTTCTCGGTTGCTTACTCGCATTCCACGTTTTACTAAATTCCGATTTCATCTTAATAAATTGTACTCGCTATTTTAGCGACCTCCTTCCATCTTTCCTGAACTTCTCTAGCAACAGATCCCTTGATCTGCGTACCCTTAGGATTCCCCTTATCATCTTTCAAAAGTGCAACAGCATTATCCGAAAAACAAACTCGCTCTCCAGTACTCCTTCTCCAAGGCTTCCTCTGCCTAACTAAAACAGCGTCGAAAATCTCGCCCTTCATCTTAGGATCCCCTTTTCGAACAGAAACCTTGACCTGGTCCCCAATCTTAGCATAAGTCATTCGTCCCTTGCTAGTCTTACTCCCTTTAACTCCAACAATCTTACAAATCCGAGCCCCACTATTATCACAAGCTTCCAAAATACTTCCAATATTCAAACTCCTCGTTGGTTTACCACTTACTGCTTTCATTCTACCTTCTCCTCGACATTTACTTTCTTAATTACCCTAGAAACAACAAAATGAATCATCTTCGAAATCGGCCTTGTCTCCGCAATCAAAATTAGATCTCCGACATTAACATCATCTTTCATACAATCAGGCAACCTAGCGTGAATCTTTGTCTTCCTCTTCTCATATCTTTCATATTTAGGCAACTTAAGCATTCTCTCAAACTGAATAGTAACTCGTCCACTCAACTTCCTTATAACAGCACCCTCAAAAGTTCGACCTCGCATCTTCAATTTATCCTTACCATGAACAGGACAAAATCTATCTTTGCATTCGACCTTAGCCACGGCCTTCTCTGTTTTTGTTTCTTTCTTCTTTGTAACCATTTTATTTATTCGTTGATTTGATCTTCACTAAATCCCATAGAAACCAAAATTGGTTTTATGTGACCTTTGTGATTTCCTTGCAACTCGATGACTTTGTTTTTGACTGTACCGCCACAAGCTCGTTTCATTTTGAGCTGCTTTGCGATATCTTTTGTGTCAACGCCGTCGTCGAATCCGCTAATCATTGTGTTAACTTTCCCAAAACGCCTTTTTTCCGTCATAACATCAATCTGTTGCTGCGTTTTAGCAATTTCACCACAAACGCAAGCCGGAACCGGCAATCCACATTTCGGGCAAATATCCACTTTATACTTTTTCTCCTAATTTAGTTTGATTCTGCATAGTTAACAACCGCGCAATTTCCTTTTTAATGCTTTTCTTTTTTGTCGGATTCTTCAATAATTCGATCTTCAAATCGACAATCTTCTTCGCTGCTTCCTTATCTGTTATATTTTTTTCTTTTGCCATTATAAGACCTCGCCGTCTACCAATTTACCTAATTTTGAAATATCAAGCCCAGTTCCTCTCTCCGCTTTATCAAATTCCTTTTGCCATGCTTCTTGCCAAATGCCATACTGTTTCATGCTTTCAACGTGAGTCTCAAAGCAACCTTTAATATACCCTCTATTATTTTCTCCTACTGCATTGTGCATTTTTAAGATATGACGATGAGCTTCCGAAGCAACACCTTCATACAATTTTTTCAGTTCTTTTCTAGCCTCACCATCACTCAAGCCTTCAACCCTCTCGTCATAAATATTCCTTTCCATTATTTCTTTTTAACCGCCCTTTTCTTCTTTACTTTCTTAACAGTCTCTTCAATTTCCTCGAAGCTAGCATTCTTCTTAACCTGATTCATAAACTCTTCATCAATCGTAATCTGGTCATGAACCTTAACGCCAGGAGCCAAAATCGCAACCTTAATTCCAACAATTCCTTGTTTTGTCTGAGCAACCGATTCAGCTCTATCAACTACACTCGCAGCGTCACCAGTTTTTTTCAAATATCCAAAAGCAAATCTCCAACTTCGAGCCCGGTCACTTGGCAACTTGCCAGAAACTCGCAACTCAGCACCAAGAGCACCACTATTCTTAATTCTACCAAGAGCCCTATATGCAGAAGCCTTATACTTCATAGCCCCAAATCTCTCAAGTGTCAAAGCAATATCATCAGCAACCAACTGAGCATCAAACTCAGGATGCATAATCTCCTCGATATCAACATGCGGATTTTCCATCTTAAATCTCCTCTTTAAAACTTCAGTCAACTCAGCAATCTTCTCTCCTCGCTTACCAATAATCCAACCAGGCTTATGCGTCGAAACAATAATCTTCTCACCAACAGGGGTATACTCAATCTCTACTCTCGAAACCTTACCCATACCAAACATCCGCTTCACGAACTGCTTAATATTATATTCTTCCTTCCGAACATTTACAAATTTCTTTTCTTCCATTATTTCTTAGCCCCCTTTTTATTTTTCTTCTTAGTAGCCAAAGATTCCTTAGCCCTAACTTCAATATGAATATGAGCTCTCTTTGCTCTTCTTCCGCCCTTTCTAAACGGAGCAGATGCCCTATCACTTCGAGCAATCGTAATCACAGGATTCTCAATACCATTAACAACAGCGTTAGCAGCAACCTGCTTCACAATATCGATAATCGCCTTACATGCATTCTTAGGAAATTTACCACCAGCAAGACCCTTACCTTTCTTATGCCCAACTTCTAAACCAGCCATTGGCACAGGTCTCTTCTCAGAGATAACATCTTCAAGTCTCTTGACAGCAGCCTCAGGAGATTTCCTTCTCAATAATCTACAAATAAAAACAGACTGTTTAGGCGAAATTCTCAAAGAAAATCCATTAGCAATCGCAACATCTTTCTTAACAACTTCCTTCTTCTTAGTCTCAACCTTCTTCTCATCAACTTTCCCTTCTGTCTTCTTCTCAGTGTCTTTAACTTCCTCAACTTTAGTTTCAACTTTCCCTTCTGTCTTAACTTCTTCCTTCATTTTTTTCTCTTCCACTTTAGTCTCCTTAACTTCGTCTACCATTTACTTCGCCTTCGATACCGTTGATTTAGTTGCGCCTATTCCGGCCTTAGTATGCTTTGCCACTTTCCTCGTCTGAGAAAACTCGCCCAATCGATGTCCCAACATTTCCTCGACAATCTCAACCTTAAGATATTCCTTACCATTGTGAACTCCAATAGTTTTACCAACCATCCTAGGAACAATAACTAAAGACCTATCTTGAGTCTTAATCGCCTTACCCTTCGAAGTCCTCTCCTCACATTTCTTAACAAAAGCCTCAACAACATCATAATTTCTCAAAAGCGTCCTTCGTTCACGTGCCTTAACCAACTTAGCAAATTCTCGAGTGTCCACTGCTTTCAACTCATTAACATTCTTTCCTCGATAAAACTTATCTTTACTTTTCTTTGCTATTTCTTCTGATGCCATTATCTTTTCTTCCTCCCAGTTCTTCTAGGTCGAATCAAACCAACCTTCTTTCCTGGTGGCGCATTTCGTTTCGCAATCTTACTCTTAATCCTCTTCCCTCGACCACTACCGAACGGATGATCAATAGCGTTCATCTTAAGTGCAGAAACTCTTGGCCATAATTTAGATTTAGTTTTCATTATATAAAACTTCTTACCAGCCTTCAAAATTGGTTTAGTCATTCTACCGTCCCCAGCGGCCCTACCAATAGTCGCCCTACAATTAATATTAAATTTCTTTTCTCTCTTAGACGGCATCATAACCGAAACAACATCTCCAACCTTACCAACGATATAAGCAGCATTACCACCAGTTCTAACAAACTTTCCACCATCCTTAGGATTATGCTCAATATTGAAAACTTCCATCCCATTCTTCAAATCTCCAAGCTTCACAATATCCCCAGGCTTATTCCCATCAGCAGAAATCGTCTGCCCAACATACAACAAGTTCACAGCAAAATTACTAAACACCTTGCCCTCCTTATTTTTGAACTTAGCAATAGGAACCGAATGCCCAGCCGAAGCCGTCAACTTAACGCACTCAAAATCTCCCTTCAAATCCGCAATATAACCAGGCCGAACCTCACTAGCTTTATTCCTAGTTCTATAAGTATGACTTCCCTTTCCTCGTCTCTGCTGAATAATTCTCTTTCCCATTACATCATTCCCAACTTAGTCGCAACATCGACCGCCGGGTACTCCAATTTTAATTTAACATAAGCCACTTTCTTATTTTTCAAAGTATGCGTCCTAACTTTAGCAACCTTAACATCAAACAAAGCCTCAACCTCGTCCTTAACATCCTTCTTATTAATCGCTCTGTCCACAACAAAAACCAAAATATTATCCGTTTCAATCTGCCTAACTATCTTCTCCGTCGATTTTATCTTCTCCAAAATTATTGTCTTGCTCATTTGAATCGTTCCTCAATTTCTTTAATTGCTTTTTCAGTATAACAAACCAATCGACCAGGCTCACCATTAGGCGACAAATCCTTAATATTCAAATCATTCACATTAACAACTTCAATTCCCTTCCGCTTCATCTTCTCTTCATTCCCAAGAACAAATAACATTCCAGCGTTAGACTTATACTTCCGACCCCTCATCTTTCCAATCCCAGCCCGAATAGACTTATGCTTTAAAACAGTGTAAAAAGCGTCCCCAAAAACAATCTTCATAGCCGCAATAAAGTCCTTAGTCTTAACTTCTAAAATATCATTCCCAAAAACAAATCCAGATTCAACTTTCTTCCCATATTTCTTCTCCAAGCTCTTAGCGTCTACTGTTCCAGCCAAAGCAGAATTAAAAGCAATCAAAAGCTCCTTCTTGTTAATTTTCAAAAACGGATTCTTAGCACTTCGTGGAGCATGCGGTCTTCGTCCACCTCGAGTATTCGAAACTGTAGCACCGATCCAATTAAAACTAGCTCCGTGCCTCGACATAACCTTTCTCGGAACTCTAGAAATTCCCTTACCATAAGTAGCCTTCCAATCGTGCCTCTTCTTCTTAGAAATACCAGAAGCAGAATACTGAGCACCAGCACCTTCCATAGCTCCGTAAGGCTGAGCAAAAACACCCTTCTGCGCCTCGAAAACCTTCGACAAAATATCCTCACGAATCTTAACGCTAAAATTCTTAGGCAAATCTACAGAACCTTTTTCCTTACCAGCTTTATCGAAAACTTTTGCCTTCATCTCAACTCAAGCACCTCAAGCTTTTTCTTCGCCATAAATTTACTTGGCTTCATTGCAGGCGTAATCACAATCCCTCTCTTCTGCGGTCCAGGAACAGAACCCTTCAAAATAATATACTCATTCTTCAAAACACCATAATGCTCAAACCCACCTTTCTTTTCAAAATCACCCTTGCCAATCTTCAAAATTAAATTATTATAACAAATTCTACTATGATATCCAGTCTGTCCCATCTGTGGAGCCCTAAAAGTAACTCTACACGGATGCCATGGCGCCAAAGATCCCGGTCTCCTTCGACCCTTCTCCGACTTACTAGCTTTCAATGCAATACCAAATCTCTTCATCGGACCATTCGTCCCAAAACCCTTCGTAACTCCTCTAACATCAACAAGCCCCTCACTGAAAACCTCACTAACCAAAATCTCCTTACCAATCTTCTCCTTAACAAAAGCCAACTTCTCTTCCTTCGACCCACTAACGCCAATCTCCAACATATCAGCCTTATTCTTATCAACACAAGTTCCCTTAACTCCAGAATAAACAATCACCCTCAAATCATCAAACTCAACATCATCCTTCAACTCACCAACCTTCTTAGAAACCTTAACACTCTTTTTCAACTCCTTCCCATTAGCAACAACAATGTCCTTCGTAACCTTGCCATCCTTGTAAAATCGAACAGAATAAATCTTCATAGCCGGACATTCAATAACTGTAGCCGGAACAGCAATTCTCTTCCCCTTCGTCAAAGAAGCCTCAGTATCATCTTTAACCCAAGCAGAAATCATCCCAACCTTATATCCAACAAAACCCATAACACCAACACCATCCTTTTTCAAAGGCGCCCAATTCACACTAGGCACAACTTTCTTCGCCCGCACCCTCGGGTAAAACTGCAAACTTCCACTGTGTATTCCGTTGTTATCTGTCATTTTATCAATAGAGCATAAGCTCAGTAGTTTTACTACGTGATATAACCCTGGTAGCACCCAAAGCGCAATCGTGATCAACCAATCACAAAATTCTCTTCACCCGAACATTTAAGTTTCGGATGGAACCGTAAAATTACTCACAAATTCGGGTATATAAAGATTACTATTACGAAATTTCCACAAACCTTTATAAAACAAAATTACGTTTTTAGCATATGGCCATCAAGACTCCAGACATTCTCCCAGGCGAAAAAGGTTATGTTTCTAAAAAAGATCGAACAGCCGTAAAAAAATCAGTCGAGAAGAAAACAAGAAGAATCACAAGAAAAAAAGAAATGACCATTGGTAAAATCAAAACTGGGTCAAAAGGTTATAGAATCGGTCGACCATCAGTAAATCCAAAAAAAGAAAAAAAATATATAATCTGGAGATACTCTCGAAAAATCGGAGAAATCGTCATTTCAAAAAGAGATACACCAGATGAAGAAATTTCTCTTAAGTTTAACAGGTTAGGAGGAATAGGGAACTACAAACATTTAATCCAGGACGCCGATTTCCAATTCCAATGGGCAGTCAAAGAACAAGAACTCCTACTAACCCAAAAAAGATGCCACGTCTGCGGAAAACCAATTTCAAAAGCAGCAAAACCAAATCTATACCACTACAACATGTTCAAGAAACGAACAGACCTCCTCGAAGAAGCATCAAAAGTTGCTCCACAAGTCGTCTCAGGAAAACTAACAATCGAAGAAGGTTGGGAGAAATTCAATGACACCTTAGAAGAAGGAAACAGATACTACATGTCCCTAAAAGAAGCCGCACTGGTTTGCTCAAGCTGTGCTAAAAAGAAAAATCTAGAATTCTAATGGAAAAAAACTGGTTCGTCTACATTCTCGAGTGCCAAGATGGCTCATTCTACACAGGCATCACAAACGATCTCGACAAAAGGATGAAAGCTCACGCCGAAGGCAAAGGCTCCAAATATGTCCGCCATAAAAGATTCAAAAAACTTCTCCGATCAAAACAATGTGAGTCAAGATCAGACGCTCAAAAGACAGAGTGCCACATTAAGACATTACAAAAATACGACAAGTTAGATTACTTCAACCCCTAGCTTCTAAAATCGGCAAGTTAGCCTCAGTAGGAACATAAATCACTTCAGTATTCCCATCATTCAAACCCTCAACAAACTTATACCTAATGTACTCCTCAGTAATACTCCCAGCAATAATGCTATTAGCATCAGCAATCCCCTGGGCCCGTATAACCTCGGCCTCAGCTTTCAACTTAGCCGACTCCTTCAGGGCCTGAGCTTCTTGAACAGCAATTTGCCTATTCCACTCAGCCTCCCTCAACTGCGCCTTACCATTCAACTCTCGAGAATAAACCTTATATCTAGGAATCCCCCACAACATAAATCCAATTAACAGCATTACAAAAACAATAGCCACAACAATACCAATCACTTCTTTTTTCATATCAAAATTAAGTTCCCAATCTATTTAAAACTTCTTAAGCTACAAATTCAGCTTCACTAATTTTTTCTTTCCCGTCACAAATAACCTTTCTAACAATAACACCCTTTCTCTTAGCCATCTCTCTAATCTCAGTAGGTTTCAACTCAGCCATATTACTTGGGTAAACAATATCTGTAACATTAATAGTATGATTCACTTTCACTTCCTGAAAATCTCCAACCCCAAAAAGTAACTCGTCAACAATTCCCTTATCTTCAGTCTTCAACACACAAAAATCAGCCACAGGTCCACCATCTTTTTCCTTACCAGGCTTCCCACTCGCCGGAGCTTTCGGTTTAACCTTCAGGTCAAAACCATTTCCCTTAAAAGTCAAAGCAAAAAAAGCCTTTGGATATTTATCCATTAAATCAAAAATTTGCGAAGCTTCAACATCAGCATCAATCACATGTTTTCTAACACCCTGAAAATTACTAACCTTCTTAATTTCAAACCCCATCTCGCCTTTCAAATCCAAAGTCGAAACAATAACACCCTTAATAGCAACAGGTCCATTAGTCTGCTCCAAACACCGTCTCACAAAAAGATTAGCATATTCAACACCGCCCTTAACAGCCCACTTCTTTGCCTGCCTTTTCCCGTCAAGCAAATACTTATTTTTATATTCCCCTCGACCAAATTTTAAAAACGCAATATGAACCTCATCATCAAAAACTCCCTCAAAGATTTTTTTCACAACCATGACTCATAAATACTAATTCTCTTTATAAATTTTCCTCATACCAAGATTTTATAAATTGGCAATCCATAGTATTATCATGCTTGATCACAGCGACATAAAAAGGGGATTAGTCGTCGCAATAATCGTCGGTATCTTCGCCCTAACCTTCTTCGTCCTAAGACCAATTATCATCTCAATAATCTTCGGATTAATGTTCGCATACTTATTCAATCCAATTCACAAAAGAATCAAAACAAAAATTCCAGGGAAAAACCTACCGGCACTTCTCTTAATGCTCGGCATACTAATTTTAATAGCAATTCCAATTTTCTACTTCACGCCAATCTTAGTAAAACAAATATTCAATACGTATGTAATGTTCCAGGGGTTTAATTTTCAAGAATTAATAGGCCAATTTATAGAAGGGGATATAGCCTCGACAATAGCAATCAACCTAGATAATATCGTAGGCAAATTTTTCTCTTCTCTTCTTAGTCAATTCACAAGTCTCGTCGTCAATTTACCTTCTCTTTTACTTCAATTAGCAGTATTCTTATTTACATTTTACTTTGCGATAAGAGACTCAGAAGAATTAAGTAAATACATAAAATCACTTTCTCCATTCTCAGAATCAACAGCAGGAAAATTCTTAAAAGAATTCCGAGGAATAACTAACGCAATCGTCTTCGGTCAAGTTCTTATAGGAATTATTCAAGGTCTTTTAGTAGGGCTAGGGCTATTCTTGCTCGGGGTCCCACAAGCATTAGTCTTAACTTTTGTAGCATGTCTCGTTTCGATAATTCCAGTCCTAGGCTCGTGGTTTATCTGGTTGCCAGCTGGTATATTCCTAATTATCGCAGGGCAAACATTTTCAGGAATATTCATGTTGCTATACGGAGCAATCTTCATTTCAACAATCGATAATCTTCTCCGCCCATATTTCCTATCAAGACAATCAAATCTCCCAGTTGCACTAAGTGTTATTGGAACAATTGGCGGACTATACTTTTTCGGAATCGCCGGGCTTATCTTAGGACCTTTAGTCTTAGCCTACGCATTAATCATAATTGAATTCTATCAACAAGGGAAACTAAAGGAACTATTCAATAAGTAATCTATGAAACTAAAAATAAAAAATTTTAATTGGCTAGCAGGAAAGCCAGTCGTAATCTTGAACGATAAAACAGCAAAAAGAATGAACGTATTCGTAGACGATAGGGTTACAATAATGGGCAAAGAAAAAGTCTACGCAATAGTAGATATCTTTCCAAAATTAGTGGGCAAAAGTCAAATAGGAATATCTAACGAATTAGGCAAAGTTCTAAAATTAAAAAACGGCACAAAAGTCGAAGTCAGCGCCTCAGAATTGTCAGATGCTACATTCTTAATCAAGAAAAAAATGGAGGGTAAGGAATTAACAAAAGAAGAATTAAATTATTTAATTTCTGAAATAGTTCATAATGGTTTAAACGAAGCCGAAATAGCATATTTCACAGCCGCCCAAAAATTAAACAAAATGTCATTTGAGGAAATTGTGGGATTAACAAGAGCCATGATAAAAACAGGGGCCAGGTTAGGATTTAAAGGAAAATACATCGCAGACAAACATTGCATTGGCGGAATTGCTGGAAACAGAACAAGTCCAATCGTTGTAGCAATATGTTCAGCAGCAGGACTAACAATGCCAAAAACATCTTCGCGTGCAATAACTTCAGCCTCAGGGACAGCAGATGTAATAGAAACAGTATCAAATGTAGACCTCTCTCTATCAAAAATAAAAGAAGTCGTCAAAAAAACTGGGGCTTGTTTGGCATGGGGAGGCTCCCTAGGGTTAGCACCTTCAGACGACAAAATAATCCAAGTCGAACGTCTCTTAAACCTCGACATCGAATCACAACTTTTAGCCTCAATAATGTCCAAGAAAATTTCCGCGGGATCAAAATACGTTTTAATCGACATACCATATGGAAGGGGAGCGAAAGTAAAAAACTTCAAAAAAGCAAAAGGGTTAGGAGCCCAATTTATTAAATTAGGAAAACGTTTCAAAATAAAATTAAAAGTTGTCTACACAAACGGATCACAACCAATAGGTAACGGCTTCGGACCAGTCCTGGAAATGCTAGATGTCTTGGCGGTTTTAAAAAACAAAGGGCCAAAAGATTTGAGAGAAAAATCCCTTGAGCTCTCAATAGAATTAATGCAACTTTGTGGTATAACTGATGCAAGAGAAAAAGCAGAAGAAATTTTATCCTCGGGGAAAGCATATAAAAAATTCAAAGAAATAATAAACGAGCAAAATGGCAAAAGAAATTTCGATAGAAAAGTAAGGGAACTTCAACTAGCAAAATTCAAAAAAACAATCAAAGCAAAAAGAAATTCCAAAATAACAAGAATAGACAATAAGGGAATAAACTCACTTTGCAGAATTTTAGGAACCCCAGAAACAATAACAGCCGGCGCATATATCCATAGACATTTAGGAGAAGTAAAGAAAGGCGACCCGATAATAACAGTCTATAGCGAAAACAGAAAAAAGATGAAAGCGGCTCTGCGTTTTATAAAAGAATTTGAACCCCTAACCATCAAATAAGTCTAGTATAACAATACTTAAAAAATATCAAAAATACGCTTTTTTGTGGAAGTCAAAACAAAAATTCTTACACTTTTACTTTTATTAGTTAGCTCCGTTTTATTAGTATCAGCAGAACCGTATATATATTGCTCAGATGGAACACCAGTCGGCTCATGTTCAACGCTAAACCCAGGACTATACTGCGACTACAACGCCTACTATAACCAAAACGGAATCTTAGTCCTCGATTCGAACAAATGCAGCGCAAACGCAGGAAAATGCTGCCAATCTACACCGGAGCCAACAACAGCAAACGAAGTCAGCACTTATTCCAAATATCTAGCCGTTAACATCCCATCAAGTGAATCCTGTTCAAACGCATACCAATATTTCGACGAAAGTTACGTCGGAACATGGGTCGATAATACATTCACCGAACAACCAGGAATTGCAAAAGTATTAGGAGGGTTCCCAACATCAATCCGTTGCATCGACTCGGGCCACAAAATCACGGCCCCAGATCAAGACCCATTTAAACCCTACGTAGGAGTCAGAGGAAAATCCGGCGCATACATGTCAGTAGAATACTCAATGGAAACTTTCCAAGACCGACAAAAACAAGCTGCCGTCCTCGACTGGACATACTACTCAACATCCTACTTCCAACAATCAGGCTCAACCTTAGACCTATTCTTCCCAATAAATAACGTCAACATCCTAAGCTGCCAAACCTTATCAACATCAAACATAAGATACACATTATCATCAGACTTAATCCAAAATGCCGACGAGGATTGCATCACGATAGCCGCAGAAAACATAACCTTAGATTGCCAGAATCATTCAATAATAACAACTTCATCAGCAACAATATCCGGAGTTTATTCAAATCAAAAAGCAACAGTCGTAAAAAACTGTGCAATATCAGATTTCGCTTACGGAATAAATATAGACGACACATCAAATTCCATAATTCAAGACAACACTCTAACATCAAATTCAATCACAGGAATCCGTATGTCAAACTCAGACTCAAGCCACATATTCAGCAACAATGCCAGCAACAACCTCGAAGGAATTTATCTTTCAGGCTCAGGAAATAACATAAGTTACAACGAAATTTGCACAAATACAAACGTAGATATCAATGCGGACAGTTCAAACTCAGGAGACGAAAATACATGCAACACGGCTCAAAATTGGAACGATGAATATTATGCAGTTTGCGCCCATCTATGTTTTTGCGAAGACGCCGATCTAGATTGTAACAATTACATAAGCAACTCAGAACTCGAAGCATACTCAACAAAATGGAAAAACGGGGCTCACGGCGTAACGAGCCTAAAACTAGCAAGACTAGCACTAAGATGGCACAATCAATAAAAACAATACTAACAATTTTCCTAATCCTAGCTCTAGCTACACTCGCATCAGCATCGAGTATCACAAGAAATCTTCCGACAACCCTAATAGACCAATCAGGAACAATTGATGTAGGGTTAGTAGTAGACATAACAAACACCGAAGGATTCTATCTAATCGACGAAACAATCCCAGAAGGCATGAAGGTCCTAAATCCAGGCTCAGGTTCAACCGCACAAGCAGGCCACATAAAATGGTTCATAACTTCCACAATCCAAGACACAACACTTTACTACACGCTTCAAGACGCAACCGGCATCGAACGAGACGTCCAATTTAGCGGAACATATATTTTCGAATCAGATCCAGAAAACGAAATCTCAATCTCAACAATATATCTAAGAATCTGCACCGCAATACCAGAACTCTGTGACGGCCAAGATAACGACTGCGACCGAGCAATCGACGAAGACTTTTCAGTCATCAGTGAAAATTTCTCGAATGCATTAAGACTCCCATGTAGCACAGGAATCGGTGAATGTCTGTCCGTCGGAGAATACGTTTGTTCGAGTAGTCAATTAAACACAACCTGCAGCGCAACTCCAGGAACTCCAATAACAGAAATATTCAACGGGTTAGACGATGACTGCGATGGAACAATAGATAACGGAGTAAGTGGCGGCGGCGGCGATGACGGAGGTTCTTCAGGCGGAGATGACGGCGGTTCCGGAGGAGGCTCAACAACCCCAGTCAACAACGAAACAAACCAAACAATTGAAGAAGATAGTTCAGACGATGACGACGATGACGACAACAACGATTGCACAGAACGTTGGGAATGTGGAGATTGGCAACCAGAAGAATGCGAATATGAAGATACCCAAATCAGAACTTGTTCAGACAGAAGAGATTGCGGATCAGAAAAAGACAAACCAGAACTAACAAGAGAATGTTCAGCCCAACCCCCAAAAGACAGTTCTCTCAAAAATATTTTATTAACGGGAAACGTCGTCTCAAAAGTTTCATCACAAGGTCCATTGACAATAATCCTAATCATAGGCGTCCTAGTTATAATCGTCCTATATCTTTTAGTTATGTTCCCAAGAATCAAATAAAAACAAGATTGTTCACAAGATTTTCCTATGAAAATTAAGGTTCTTCAGTATACTCACCAAGTTCTTCATTTTTATCAAGAAAATCAATAGCTGTAGTGTTATGTGAAATTATTTCTAATTTATCTTTACCACACCAATCCTTATCTTCTTCTAGTAGCCTATTATGTTGACGAAGTGAATCCGCTAAGTCTTTTCTACCGTTCACAACGGACTCACGAGGAGTGTCATACAAAGGATAAGAGGTTCTCACGCTATCGCCACAATAGCTAGGCTCATCATCATCGCTTGCATATTCAAGCAAATACTGAGTATCTTTCCGGGAAGCGGTAGTTGTAACTTGTTCAACAAGGAAAAGTCCACCAAAACCAGGAACATCATATTTCCGAATTCTTTTATTTTTTATGTTCCCTTCTATGAATCTCCCATCTCTAAAAATTACACCCTTTGAGATATCCTCAGGACCAATCCGACTTTTAATGATTCGGGCTCTATCCGGACCAGAACGACCAGCTAAAAGCTCTCTTAAATTTCCCATAATACATCTATAACAAACTATTATTTAAAATTATCCTCAAAAATTATCCCCCATCCAGTAGTATCTAAATAACACTCGCCTTAACAATCACAACATCTTCAACAGGCTTATCCCCTCTCTCCGTCGTAACACTAGCAATCTTATCAACAACATCCATCCCTTCAACTATCTCACCAAAAACCGGATGCTTACTAGTCACCGGCTGCTTATCATAATCTAAAAAACTATTATCAACCAAATTAATAAAAAACTGACTCCCCCCGCTATTTGGCCCAGAATTAGCCATCGAAAGCGTCCCTCGAACATTAGAATGCCCAGCAACAAACTCATCATCAATCTTATACTCAGGTCCACCACTACCAGTCCCAGTCGGGTCCCCGCCCTGAATCATAAAGTTAGGAATAATCCTATGAAAAATCACACCGTCATAAAATCCCTCCTCGACCAACTTCTTAAAATTCCCAGCAGTCACCGGCATATCCGAATATAACTCTATAACAATATCCCCATGGTTCGTCTCAAATTTCACTTTTGTATTCATATTACCCTCGATGTTGTCAAACATTTTCATAATAAACAACGTAAACAAAACAAGCAACACAGCTATTATAAATATTGCGACAGCCTTATTCTGTAAAATCTTCTTAATCTCTTTCTTCATATTAAAATTCTTGCGTAGCTTCGAACCCACCCTCATCATTCAAAAGAATCAAACTACAATAGTTGGAGGTACATCCAATCGCACCAGTATCATATTTATCCAACTTAATTATATTCTTAACAAAATAAATCCGGTCAAACTCATTTCTAAAACCATCAATACCCAACCTACCAATAGAATAAATAGCAGTATACTGAATCGGAAAATCAGACAAATCAATAGCATTCTCCACAAACTCATTTCTCTCAGGCACCTGTCTAAACATCAAAGGATTCCTTTCCTTCTGATTCGACATATTCAAAGCAACCAAATAAACATCAAAATCAAACTCAAACGCCGCCATCTCTTCAGAAGCCCGATACTCATTAATATAATCAAAAGCCCCTTGAGAAATAACATCCGCCTGAGGCACCGCAGCAGGTTCATCAGTATCCTCCACATTTATCAAATGGTAATCAGTATTCGTAACAAGATAAACTACAAGCACAATAACCAAAACAGCAACAAGCGCCACAATAAGAATTTTAGAATCCCTGAAGTCAATCTTATTAACCATCTCCACAACTTTCTTAGAACCAGTTTTCTTAGAAGCCTTCTTAGCCTCCCCTTTCTTCACTTTCTTCTTAGCCTCTCCCATCAAGTATCCTCGTCAAACAAATTTAAAAACCTTCCCTTCCCAAGACTAATATGCCCACATCGTATAATGGTATTGCACTGGACTTGAAATCCAGGCCTTTCGAGGCGTCCCGGTTCGATTCCGGGTGTGGGCGTTCTCACCTCTCATAAGCTCTATCTCCATCAACCCGATACTCAACTCTAGATTCAACCCCCAATCTTTTCTCAATAGAACTAATAACAGTCTCGTTAACTCTAACCCTCACCGGGCTTAATCCAAAAAAAACTCCAGCAACAAATCCAACATAAAATGATTTCTCAAACAACTTCCCCGTTCTAACCTTATTCTCAAACAAGCTTCCCATAAAATTATCCTAACACATCTAAGAAGACTTCCTTGTTCAAAAGACAAAGCTACAAAGGCCCCATCTCGATATCAAAGCAGCCAGTCTAACTAAACCCCACTGCTTCTAAATTTAAATTAATCAAATTTATCCGAACAATGAAGCCAAACCTTCAGCCGCTTCAGCTTTTGGTTCTTCTTTCTTCTTTTCTTCTGGTTCTTCTGCTGCTGGTGCGCTAGCCGCTGCCGGAGCCGCTGCAATAGACGCGTTCGCAAGCTTGTCCGCGATGTCTACGCCAGATAAACTAGCAACCATAACCTTAACCTTCGCTTCGTCAACCTCAGCGCCAGTCGCGGAAATAACTGCCTTCAAGTTATCTTCGTTGATATCCTTTCCAACCTTGTGCAACAAAAGTGCCGCATATGTGTATTCCATTTTGTATTATTCAAGATTAACCAAACAAGCTAGAAAGACCCGCTGCCGACTCTTCCTTTGGTTCTTCTTTTTTAGTTTCTTCTTGAGTTTGAGTTTCTGCCACAGCTTCAACAGCCACTGGCTCCGGTTCTGGTTCCCCGCTAATTATCCTACTAACAATCCCTTCCTGAACCCCAGCCTTACTTAAAATAAAATCAATAGTCGTTTCATTCATAATTCCCATCTCAACAGCAAACGGCAAAGCCCGACCAAAATCATTCATAATCATTTCGACCATCCCGTCCTTGTCAATCTTAATATCAACATAAACCTTCTTCTCATCATTATCAAAAGCAGCAATAGGCTCAATCCCAACCTCAAAAGGAATAATATCAAGCTTAGCCATAATCGACGCAACAGCCTCAGTAACTTCCTTACCTGCCTTTAAAATAACCTTATCTTTCATAACCGCAATTTTCCCATTCTCAACCTTAGGTGCAAGTCCAACAGCACTCAAAGCAGAAATATCAGGACCAGGAATCAACTCAGTAGGCCCAGCTTTAACTTCAATATCAAAAGGCGCGATCTGCCCAGCCTTAGCCTTAGCCGGACTCTTCTCATCAGCCAAAACACCAGCAATCTCAAACGCATCCTTATCCGAAAACAACATAGCCGTCGAGTCATCAACATGCTTAACCAAATCATGCAACTCTTTAATCCCACAATGACCCAAAGCAAAATTAACCAAACTCTTCTTAACAACCTGAACCTGAGCCTTGCTTCGGAGTTTCTTCTTAATATCCTGAAACTGCGCCGACGGCAAACCTTTAATAGAAATAACCATAACAGTTTTCTTCTTCATCAACTCAGCCAATTCCTTAACCTTAGCTTTCTTAAAATCCGAAACATGCGTCGTAGTATCATGCTCAACAGTAACTTCCATTACTTCTTCTCCACAATTACAACCGGCTTGGTCATAGTAAATTTAATCAAAACTTCCTTAACATTATCATTCTTCCTCGGCAAAATTTTCTCCAATCCCTTAATCGCAGCCGCAATATTCTCAACCAACTGATCATCACTCATATCTTCCTTCCCAACAGGAATCTTAATCGCCATCTCTTTATTCTTAACCTTAATAGACTTCTTCATTTTCTCAATCATCATGTTAATCATAGCATCTTCTTCCTTAGGAATAATTCCAGCTTGTGGCGACGGCATTTTATTCATAGGGCCAAAATATCGACCAAACTTCGTAGCAACTTTCCCCATCATCGGAGCAACCGCAATAAAAGCATCATAACTCTTAGCCAACTTCTTAATATCCTTCCCTTCCTTATACTTCACAAAATCCTCTTCGGTAATCGTATCAATCAACTTCGACCTCTTCGTAAAAAACCCAGCCAACTTTTTCTCACGACCATGCGGAACCATAACAAAAGTATTCAAAGCCTCTTTTCTAACATCAAAATTTTTCAAATTCACAATTAAGTCCACGGTCTGCACAAACTTCCGCTTCTTCTCTTTCCTTAACTCAACCAATGCGTCTTTAATTTCCATGATACATAAACTGTTAGAATAAACGTTTTTATCCGCGCGGTATTAAACCTGCTACTAACAGTAGTAATAACCTAGCGAAATTTGCCTATATAAAACTTACTATCCACTACAACAATCCTTATATAATCCCCAAGATAATTTTTAATATGGAACTAGTAGCATTATTATCAACAGGAAAAGGAACATGGGGCCAAATCTCAGGACTAATCCAAAAAGGCGAATGGGAAAAAGTTGTCGTACTAGGTCCCGCTTTCGCAAAAGAATTCACAGTCCACGGCGAAGCATTCGACTTCATAGAATTCGACCCAAACAAATCCCTAATCCCACTCAAAAAAGAACTCGAGAAAAAATTACAAGGAAAATTCGAAGGCCTAGAAGTCGCACTCTCAATCGCATCTGGAAACGGCAAAGAACACATGGCCCTCCAATCAGCCCTACTCTCACTCCCCGTCGGAATCAGATTCACAGCCCTAACCAAAGACGGCGTCGTAATGTTGTAACTATCTTCTCCAGAAAAAAACAATTAGAGCAAACAAAAAGGTTCCAAAGATATCTGAATAAAGTTCTGAATAACTAGAAATTCCTTCCTGAACAACTACTTCTGTGAATAGCATAAATATTGAAAATAAAATGGAAAGAAAAAATAAAAAGATTTTACCAAAGTAATTTTTGTTTTTAGATAATAATAATGCAAGACAAAAAATAAACAATGGAACCACAATAAAAGCAATGATATGAGAAGAAGTATCCCACAAGGGTAAGTGAAGGGGGCTCATAATGTTAATGCGATTATAAAACAAGGATCCATAACTATTTATGGAAGCAAATACTCCACCCATAAAGCAGATTAACATTACCCATAGTTCCTTTTTATTTTCTTTAATCCATTTCATTATAACACTTCTCAACACTTCTCAATTTTTAACTTAGCACCCTTCCTAGAAATACAAACAACACAACTCCTTTCATCCTCAGCCGCAATTTCATACCCGTCCAATTTCTCAGCCAACTTCAAAGCATAATCCTTAACCGCATCAAACCAAGGCTGATTATCATAACCCATCCGACCCCGAGCGAACCCAACAGACTTATATCCTTTCACATGAACAAAATCCGGCTCAGCCCTCCGAATCAAATCACAATACTCACCAACATTCTCATCCAACATATTAGTTACTTTAGCAAATTCCCCCTCCTCGCCAATGTCAACCAATGTCATTCTAATCACTCTCCGAACCCGACCCTTCATCCCCCTAATCACATCCAACGTTTTCAAAAACTCATCCCAAGCATTTTTCTTAGTAGACCGATGCCAAATATCAAACAACCTCTTATTAGGAGCATTAGTAGAAACAGTAATCTGCGTAGGCAAATCCTCGTCACTAAACCCAGCAATCACTTCCGGATTCAATCCATTGGTAACCAAAAAACTAACAGCCCCCCTTCGACGAATCTCTCTAAACATCTCCCCAAGACGTGGGTATAAAGTCGGCTCTCCAGATAAACTAGTTGTATAAAGTTTAGGCTCCATAGCCGCCTCCAACTTTTCAATGTCAATTCCCTCACGTCCCCTAAACCCTTCCAATAACTTTTTCCGAGCCTCAACAATCCCATCCAAAATCTCAACCGGGTCATCAACACGAGGCAACTCCGTCCCAAGATTCATTTCAATCGGCCGCCAACAATGCAAACACTGATTTTCACACCACATAACACTAGGCGTCATCTGACAACACCCAGCACAACTAATCCCATAAAACTTCTCCTTCCAACACTCGCCATTCCCACGCAAAGAATTCTTAGTCCAACGACAAATCTGCACCGCACTAGTTTCCCCAACAAGCGCATAATTCATTTTCTCCAACCTAGATCGAACATCGTCTTCACAAATTTTCCGCTTAGGATTTTTTCTAACCATATCAAAACCAAATTTCAAAGATTTATAATTCTATTTGCGACCATTTAAATTTTCTCCAGACAAAATAAGTGAGTCGTACAATTCGCTCATCACATCACCCCAAGAGTCTCTAGTAATAGCAATATACCTATCTTTAGAATAAGGAACCCATCTATCATTTATTACAACGCCACCCCTAAAAGAATATTTTATTCTACCAAAAAAAACAACCTCTGGTCTCGTTACAGTATTCTCAATCATGACGTCAGCCCATCTTCCCTTAAGACCATTATAGTTTCCAAATCTCATCAATCCCTATCCCAACATTAACATTTTATATATTCTTCCAATCACCCTTCCAAAATTTTTTTACAATCAGTTTTTATAGATTCAATATTTTTTGAAGTAAACCCAGTCTCGTCTCTCCAACCCTTTGAAAAAGTTTCATACCTTGCCACAATTTGTAAATATAACCGAGCATATATTCTTTTTTCTTCCGGCCCATACTGAGGAAAATCACGATTTAATGCCCACCCCATATTTTTGCAAGAACGTTCAAACTCTACAGACTTACTAAAATAATCATCCATCATTTCACCTAGTCAGCCTCAATCTTTAAAAAAATTTAGATAACCTCAAACAACCAAAAAGCCATCAATATCAAGAACGATAACAATATCAAATATCCCGCAATCTTATACGCCCACTTTGCAGTTTTCTCATGTCTCGTAATACTTAAAACAGTCAAATAGAAAAATCGTCCACCGTCCAACATCCCAAGCGGCATCATATTAAACAAAGCCACAAGCAAATTAATTATCATAACCCACCAAAGCAAATGATAAATAAAAATAACAAAATTCTCATTCCGAATCGGCTTGTAGTAAATTGAACCGTCCTTAAACGACATAAATTTAGCAAAAACCGTCTGAATAACTCCACGAGGACTAACCTCATTGTGCCCAACTCCAAGATAAGCACGACCAGCCTCATTAGGATGTTCACTTAAAGTCAAACTATATTCCTGAGTTTCCATCGTAGTTTTATCCTCAGTAACAAAATTAACAACATCCCCAGGATTCTTCGTTATCAAAAACAACATTAAATCATTCTGATTTTTTATCTTCACATCATTAGCCTGAATAATCGCCCCCCTTATCTGAGACCTAACTGCATCAGTGTCCTCAACTACAACCATAGTCAAATTAGAAAATGCAGGATTTAAAACAGCCCCCTTAAACTCAGAGCCCATTAAATAACTCCTGCCATCAACCATTAATTCAGTCAAATTAGTGTCCGCAATCTGCCCTCCTAAAAGCATAGAAAGCGTCCCAACATCAGCGCCAACACTGTCAATTGAACTCACATTTACTTCAGCAAGCCCATAGCTATTAAAAGCATAGCCCGAAGCCGTAAACGAAGTAGAGAAAAACAAAACATACAACCCATAAAAAATCAAAGCAAAAACAATATTCGCAAAAACCCCAGCAGCCAAAACAGTCATCTGCTCCAACTTCTTCTTCTTATGGAAACCCTTCTTTTCTTCCTCAACAAACGCCCCTAAAATCGGTCCAAGAAAAACCAACCCAGTCGACTTAATCTTAACCCCAAACAGCTTCATGAAAATCCCATGACTAAATTCATGAACAATCGCAACAACTCCCAAAGCCACAATAAAATAAGTAAAATAAAATGGAGGGAAAAACGATTCCATTCCAAACAGCTTAGGAAAATACGGAATCAACGGAGCAATCGGAGGCGCCGCAACCATTTCTACAATCTCCTTCGAATGTAAAACATATATAAGAACAGTCTTTCCCAGCATCCAAATCATACCACCCATCAAAACAAACCCAACTCCAACAATCAAATATTTCAAAGCATGAAGAGTTTTCTTACAATGAGTACCAACCCAATTTATGGCATCCACACCAACCTGCGTCCGATACATAAAAATAATCCCCTCACGACTCAATTGCTTCTTTCGCGAACTAAGAAACCAAATTACAAATGCAGTAAACAAAATCAAAAAACCAATATCATACACCAAAAAGCTCACCATCTTATTAAATATAAAAAAGAGTTTAAAAAACTACTTCTTTCGCACAGGTCGAAAATCAGTTCCACCACACTTTCGACATCTAGCTTTCCCGCCCAAAATTTTCAAAGGTTCAAGCTTCATCTTATGCTTACACACCTTACAAACAAAAGCATTCTTATACAATCGATTTTGCGCCGCTGGAATTTTTGTTGCCATGTTAATTCATCAGAATTTTAGTTTTTAAAGTTGTCGATAGGTTGTTAAAATATTTAAGAAATTAAACAACTTTTTTAATTAATTTATCGCCTTCAACATCCCAATATTCAACCACAACACCGTCAGTAACAGTGCCCTGCAAATCTTCAGGAATTGTCAAATCCAAATTCTCAAAACTCTCACTATCCATAATGCTAGCAGTATCTCCACTCACCGATAGAACCTGAGCCTGCCTCTTGTCAATCATAGGAACCTCAAACTTATCATGTCCAGGAATAACCATAACTTTCTTCTTCCCAGTCATAATCGAAACAGCCTCAAACCGAACCTTAGCGTGACCATGCTTTCCAGTTTTAGAAATATCCATTTTCTTAACCTGATGTGCTACGTTGTCAATCAATAAATAAGTTCCAACACGCATCTCCGTCGCTTCAATAACTCTTGCTACCATATTTAACAAAACAAAAAGTTCATTTATAAAAGTTTGCTAAACCCAACTCTTAAAAACCCATCATTCTCAATTTAATCATGACAATCAAAAAAAACGACTTCGTTGAGGTTGAATTCACAGGAAAAATTACAAACACAGACGAGATTTTCGATACAAATATAAAAGCACAAGCCGAAAAAGCAAATCTCAACGCCAAAGACATCAAGCCATTCGTTCTAGCAGTCGGACACAAGATGTTACCAAAAGGTTTCGACGATGACATCGAAGGAAAAGAATTAGAAAAAGAATACACACTCGACCTAAAACCAGAAGACGCTTTCGGAAAACGAAACCCTCAAATGGTTAGAATGATCCCAACAAAGCTTTTCCATGAACAAAAAATCGACCCACAAAGAGGAATGCAACTTTCCCTTGATGGTCAACTCGTAAAAATCTTATCATCCGACCGAGGCCGAACACTAGTCGACTTCAACAACCCACTCGCAGGAAAACCAGTCACCTATACATACAAGCTAAACAAGCAAATCACAGATGACAAAGAAAAAATCAATGCAATGCAAGAATTCCTATTCCGAAAACAATTTGAATTCGACCTCAAAGACAAAACAGTAACCTTCAAAATCACAAAAGAATTCGAGCCATTCATCAAAATGTTCGCCCCAAAATTCGAAGAAATCTTGGGTTTTAAAGTCGAAAGTAAAATAGTTGAAGAAAAGAAACCCGAAGATAAAAAAGAATAACTATTTGCGACTATGCTTCAATTCTAAATTATTAACCAATCTCTCAATCTCACCAATTTCTGGAGCAAAATCAGGTTCACTCTCTCCAAAATAAGTAAAGCTAGGAAAAGAATCTTCATCAGCAATCAATCCATGATAAAGTACTTCAAGAATTTCTTTTTGTTCAACCCAATATTTCAAACATTCAATATGACCGTCACCACCTCTTAATCTCACGACATTAATGAAATTAACCCCATTACAAACAAGCTCCCAATATGCCCTAAAATTAGCAGATTTAGAATGATCTTTATCGACAAAGGGCACCCCCGCCTCCACCTTATCACCTCCAAATCTTTTCTCTTTCTGTCTTTGGTTTTTCTCACGTCTCTTTTTCCAATATTCCCTTCTACTTGATATTACCATAAGAGCTCCAATCCCAATCCCTTTAATAATTTTTATATACACAATTATCCACTCAACCCCACAAATTATTATAAACTCAAATTTCCCCAATCACTCATGGATGATATACTAGAAAGAGATGATATTTCAGAACTACAGCCGTTTCCTCAAGCCAACGCAAATTCTGAAATAGATAGAGAGTTAGAGGAAATTCTAAAACGACAATCCGCAAGAATAAAAGTTGTCGGTGTCGGAGGTGGAGGCGGAAATACAACATCAAGAATGAGAGAAATCGGAATAAAGGGCGGCGAAATTATAGCAATAAACACCGATGCCCAAGATCTACTTTACGCGAACGCAGACCAAAAAATTCTAATCGGACGTGAAATCTCAAAAGGATTAGGCGCAGGAAGTAATCCTCGAATCGGAGCAGAAGCAGCAAAAGAACAACAGCAAGATATCAAGAAAAAATTAGCACACTCAGATTTAGTTTTCGTAACATGCGGACTCGGCGGTGGAACAGGTACGGGAGCAGCCCCAGTTGTAGCCGAAATCGCGAAAAAACAAGGAGCCCTGGTAATCGGAGTCGTAACTCTACCTTTCACAGTTGAAGGAGCAAAGCGAATCGAAAACGCAATGGAAGGCCTCGAAAGAATGGAAGGAATCGTCGACACACTAATTGTAATCCCAAACGACAAGCTACTAGACCTAGCCCCAGACTTACCCCTCCCAACAGCATTCAAAGTCGCAGACGAAATACTAACAAACGCAGTAAAAGGAATAACAGAACTAGTAACAAGTTCAGGATTAGTAAACCTAGACTTCGCAGACATCAAAGCAGTAATGGCAAACGGTGGAGTTTCCCTTATCGGAATGGGCGAATCAGACTCATCCGACCGAGCAATGGAGGCAGTCGACAAAGCCCTGAACAACCCACTTCTAGACGTCGACATCAAAAATGCCCAAGGCGCACTAGTCAACGTCATCGGAGGAAATGATTTAGCACTAGACGAATACAAAAAAGTCGTCCAAAAAATCGGCGAACAATTATCTCCAGATGCAAAACTAATCTCAGGAGCCCAAATCTCAAAAGACATGGAAAAATCCCTAAAGGTCATGGTAATAATCACAGGCGTAAAATCCCCGCAAATTTCAGGAGAAAGACTCCCACCAGAAGTCGCAAGAAGAAAAGACATGGAAGGAGAATTAGGAATAGAATTCTTCGATGAGTAATCAACAATCTTAAAAACCCAAAACTTCTATAATCAACATGGCAAGCAAAATATCAAGAAAAATTTCGTCGCAATATCACAAATATCTAAGAGTTTGGCGACTTCTAAAAAAGCCAACAATGATGGAATTCAAAACCGTCTCAAAAGTCTCAGCAATCGGTCTTTTAGTCATCGGAGCAATAGGATTCGCAATCTCAATCGTTATGAAGATGATGTTTTAATATATCACGTCTTTCTCTAAAATTAGAATAATCATTCACAAAATAAGACATTAATTCAACGGCATAATGAGAAACCATAGCAGACCCAAGCGTAATAGCTCCAATCATGGCAGCACCCTCCATAATTTCCCAACCAGTAAGATTTTCCAAGGCCATACCTCAATTAAAGAATTAAGCTTTATATTTACTTCCAACCTCAATCACCAAAATCTTTTTAAACCAACATTTTCTAATTTAAATATCTAATTCTTAGATTTTTAAGAATTAGCTGGAGCAAAATAATGGCAATTGGTTATGATGACGAATTTGACTATCTCGATGAAGAGAAAGATAGCAACGCAACCGAAGACGCTTTCGCCCCAAAAATCAAGGGATCAAAAAAACAATCCTTAATGCCAGAAGAATCAGCAAACGAAGAATCAGTTGAAGAACCAGAAGAAGAAAAGAAGTCCGAAAAAGATTTAACCGAAAGAGGGAAAGCCTTAGCTAGAGAAGAAGCTAAAGCAACAGAAGCCGCAAAACCAAAAAGAGAATTTGAAAATGTGATTTTTGTAGTAAAGGTTACAACAAACAAGGAAGACAAAGCCCTTGAAATGATCGCTGACAAAGTTAAGAAGAAAAAAGTCGGAGTCTACGCACTTGCACGACCACACGGACTTCGAGGTTACGTATTCTTAGAATCCCCTGACCGAGAACACGCAGAAGAAGCAGTCTTCAACTTACCCTACGTCAAAGGAATCATCGGCAAGACAGTAACCTACGAAGAAATCAGACAAATGCTCGAGCCAGTCGCAGCAGACATAAAAATCGAAAAGAACGACATCATCGAAATCATCTCAGAACCTTTCAAGAACGAAAAAGCAAAAGTCGTCAGAATAGATAAAGCAAAGAACGAATGTGTAGTCTCTCTACTTGGAGCAGCAGTCCCAATCCCAGTTACAGTAAAACTAGATAATATAAGAGTAATCAGAAGGGAGGAACTCGAAGACGAGGAATAGTTTTAGCTAAAAGCTTAAAAACTAACCTTTCAAAAAAATACAATGGCATTAATCAAACTTTTAGTTGAAGGCGGAAATATGACCCCAGGACCAGCGGTCGCTCAACAGCTAGGACCAATGGGAATCAACATGGGACAAGTTATTTCCGACGTAAACACAGCAACATCAGGGTTTAAAGGCGTCACAGTTCCAGTCCACTTAAACGTAGATCCAGCAACAAAGGAAGTCTCAATCAAAGTATTATCCCCACCAACTTCAGAATTAATCAAAAAAGAATTAGGAATCGAAAAAGCCTCCGGCGCAAGATTAAAACAACGAGTAGGAAATTTCGCAATTGAACAAGTAATCGGTGTATCAAAAGCAAAACACGCCAGCATGCTTTCAAACGAGTTCGTCTCAACTGTAAAATCAGTCATCGGAACTTGCCAAGCTCTAGGTGTATTAGTTGAAAGCAAAGAAGCCCCAGAAGTATTACAAGAAATCGAAGAAGGAAAATATAAAGAAGAAATCGAAGCCCAGAAAACTGATATTGATCCAGAAAAACAAAAAGAATTAGATTCATACTTTGCAGGAATTGCAGAGGAACAAGAAGCAGTAAAGAAGGCCGAGGAAGCTGAAAAGGCAGCCGAAGAAGAAAAGAAAGCCGAAGAAGCAACAGCAACCCCAGAAGCCGAAACAGAAGAAAAGAAAGAATAACTTTATTAATTAAACAATCACCTCATAATCGTGGGGCCATGGTCTAGCCTGGTATGATTCGAGGTTTGGGACTTCGCGACCGCAGTTCAAATCTGCGTGGCCCCATTCAAATTCAGAGAAAAGCCCCATTCACTAAAATAACAAAACAAAAATGGCAGTAAAGAAGAAGAAAATCGGAAGCGCAGGAAGATTCGGCGCAGGATATGGTAAGGTAAAAACCAAACTTATAGCTGTAGAAGCAAAACAGCGAACAAAACAAGATTGCCCATTCTGTAAAGGCAGAGCGAAAAGACAAGCTAGGTCAATTTGGCTATGCTCAAAATGCGGAAAGAAATTTGCAGGAGGAACCTTCCACCTAAAGGACTAAAAACCCTTCTGGATATAAAATAATATGGCAGGATACAAATGTTTTCATTGTGGAAAAAAACTCAAGTCGGACGACTTAAACAAACGTTTTGTCTGTCCAGATTGCGGCTCAAGAATTTTCTACAAACCACGAACTAAAATGAAAACAGTAAAATCAGATTAATGGCAGAAGAACCAACGCAACCAGCAAATCCATTAGCAAACCTAGATGAGGCAACTCAAGCCAAAATCCAGGAATTGCAAATGATGGAACAAGGCTTTCAGCAACTTTTAATGCAAAAGAATGCATTTTCTATGGAATCAAACGAAACAGATTTCATAATCAAAGAAGTTGAAAAAACATCTGGCGAAGTTTCAAGGATCATCGGAAACCAAGTTGTTATCAAAACAACAAAGGAAGAAATTCTAGAAGACATGAAAAACAAGAAAAAGCTAATCGATACAAGAATGAAGCAAATCGACGAGCAAGAAAAAGAATTTTCCGAAAAGATCGAAAAAGTTCGTGAAGAAGTAATGAAAGCAATCCAGGGATAATCCCACTTTTTATTATTACTTAATTTTCTTTATTTTTAACACGACGAGAGTCTATTCTTCCTCGATAAATCAACACAATTACTTCACTACATAAATATTTAAATACTGACAATCTAAAAGATACATATGGCATTCAACCTATTCAAAAAAATTCGAGGCGGCGAAGAGGAATTCTCCCCAGAGTTCATAGAAATTGACTTAGAGAAAGAAAAATCCAATTCAAAGGTCTTAGTAAAAACATTCGTTCTAAAAGTCTATGAAGACATCAACCCAATCTTAAACGCTCTTCGAGAAGGCTACACAATCGCAGTTATAGACATCAAAACATTAAAATCAAAAGACGTTGTCGAGTTAAAAAGAGCAATTTCAAAAATTAAGAAAACAGTAGAAGCACTTGAAGGAAAAATCGCAGGATTCGGAGAAAACGTTGTAATCGCAACACCTTCAAAAGTTTTCGACATTCAAAAAGGCGAAGCAGAATTCGTAGAAACCCCAAGATCTGACGAACTCGAAAGATACTAATTCTCCCTCAATTTTAAAAAGCATTCTTATCTAATATACCTATGAAAACCCTATTCATAGAAACAAAACGAAAATTCAAAGATTCAGATATAAATCTATCCTTATTAGATAATCTAAAAGGCAAAACAATCTCGCTAGCAGCCACTATCCAATATATAGACCTCATCCCAAAAGTAAAATCCTACTTAGAATCCAAGAACAAAAAAGTCATAATCAAAAAAGGAGCACATTACAAAGCCCACATCCTAGGCTGCAATTCATCAGCACTAGATAAATCAGCCGACACCCTTCTCGTAATCACCGACGGAAAATTCCACGCAATAAATAACGCAATCCAACTCCAAAAACCAATCCTAGTTTTCTCTGGCAAAACCCTAGAAAGAATCACCCAAAAAGAAATCGACGACCACAACAAAAAAACACTAACAAAAAAGAAAAAATTCCTAACAGCCGATAAAGTAGGATTATTAGTCTCATCAAAACACGGCCAACACGCTAAAAACATTAAAGCAATAAAAAAACAAATAGAAAAATTCGGCAAAAAAGCCTACATCTTTGAATCAAACAATATAGACACGTCAGAATTCGAGAACTTCCCCCAAATCAAAATGTGGATAAACACAGCATGCTTCGGTCTAGCAAGAGACGACATGCGAATCATAAACCTTTCAGATATATTAGAATTTATAAATTAAGAAACGCCACAGCCATTTTGACTGGAAGTTTGTGTCTTTGGTGGGTGGATATTGACTTAAGGAAGGTTAGACAATTCAACCCATAAAATTACGTCTGCAAGAATTCTGGAATCTTTAATTTGTAAGCCCGAAGCCTTTGCTATCTTTTTCATATCCTCAAGGCTATATGATTTTGATTTTAATCCACTTTCTGAATAAAATATCTCATCAACTTCATTAATTTTAAAAATTTTAATTCCTACAGTTTTATACCAATTCTTTCTGTCCTCTAGGGTTCCTTTTAGATATACACTTATGAAAATACTTTTCTTGGTCACTTGTGAAATTTGTTTTAAAGTTTGAACTTCGTCCTTAACATTCCCTAGGGTATTCCAAACACAAAGGCTAAAATCAAAATATTTTAAAGGAAACATTTTACTTATATCTTCCAAATCTCCTTGGAGAATTTTAACATTAGAAAAATTCTTTGCAACTCTTCTTGACTCTTTTAGCATAAGATGTGCATTATCTATTCCTATGAATTCCTTTACAAATGGAGCAATTTTTGGAATTAATCTTCCGATCCCAACTCCTGCCTCAAGAATTTGAGATTTTATATTTAGCTTAGTTCTTAACAGCCTCATTTCATCATTTATATATTTTTGATATTTTTTGGGATAATATTTAGGAATCAGTGCTTTGAATTCTCCTTGTTCAAAATCTTCTCCTTCAAAAAACTTTTCTTTCATTACTCCCACAAGCTTTCTAATTATAAAAAACTTATCCCCCTATCTATCACAAGTACGTGGTCGACAACACTTAAAACGTTCACCCATGGAAGTCACAAAAGTCATGGACGCCCCAACCGACTCCCAGTAAAAGTACACAAGATAACGTACGAGATTCACTCTCGGGAGTTATCCCTAAAAATTCTGCAGAATTTTCCCAACGATTTTTTCACCAGAAAAAATGTTGATGTTTACACCTTCGCCATCGAGAACACAGTTTTCAGCGCAACAATAATCGTAGCAGGTACAAATAACACCAATAGCGATGTCAAAACATTCCTAAGAGCAGTCACAACATAATTATTCAAAGCAACATATTTCAAAGGCTCAACTCCAAGCGCCCCAACAATAACCAAAGAAAGACTCGCTAACAAAAAAGTTTGAGAATTTTTATCGCCAACATTCATAAAACCAACGATAAGACCAATAAGAACCAAAGCAGAATAAAACAGCCCACCAGCCTGCTCAAGCGATTTATTGAATAATCCAAAAACAATAGCCAAAACAACACCTGTCAAGAACGCATATGCCCCCAGCAAATTCTCTCTCGATTTCACCATAATATTACATAATTCATAAATTTATAAACTTTCTCTTAACTAGCTCAAATCAATATTATCCAAAAAGTATCGAAAAGTTTATAAAGTGACGTAATTCAATAATTACAACATGAAACAAAACAAATTCACAATTTTGGGGATTTTCGCAGTTTTACTTCTAACTTTAGGTTTGGTTAGCGCAACGACAAGTAGCGTTATGTCAATCGACAATTTAATTACCCCAACAAGTGTAGCAGAGAACGCAGGTTCTTTCACGTTCACTTTTAATATAACTTACACAGGAGCATCTTCAGACGCAAACATTTCTTTCGCAGATTCAATTGTTTCAACTTTCGGGACATTAGTAATCCCAAACGCAGAAAATATGGATGGTGTTGCATCTGAAACAAAAACAATTACAGGAACAGTATCAAACTTCGCAGATAAAGGCGGACAGGACTTAATAGTTACAATAAACGCAACAAAAGATTCAGCAAGAGACGATGAAACAAATTTCACAGTTTCAATTACTGACGTAACAACAGACGTATACGGATGTATGGACTCAAGCGCAAACAACTACGACTCATCTGCAACAGTAGATGACGGATCGTGTACATACGACGACCCGAACTACAACTTCTGTGAAATTAACGGAAATGTAGGAGACTTAGAAATAGCAGACTTTGTAATAAACAACCTTGGAAGAGGAGAAGATGAAGAGTGGGAATTACTTGATGAAGTAGAAATCGAAGTAGAAATCGAAAACACACACAATACAGACGATGTAGATGATGTATTAGTAGAAATCAAAATCATGCACAACGGAGAAGACGTTACAAGCGACTTCGATCTTGACAACGAAGAAGTAGACTTAGGAAGAATCAAAGACGACGAATCAGAAATAGCAATCTTCACAATTGACGAGGTCCCAGCAGATCTTGACGAAGGCGATTATAAATTATATATTAAAGCATACTCAGAAAATGACGAAGATACGCAGTGTATAGCAGAATCAAATGACATGGACAAAGACACATATCAAGAAATCAAGATAAACAGAGAACACGATCCAGCAGTTGTTGTTAAAGAAGATATCTTAAAAGTCTCAGCTTCATGTGGAGACGAAAACGTAATGTTAGCTCTAAACGTATATAACTTAGGTTCAGATAAGGAAGAAAAGGTTTTGGTAACACTATCTAACTCACTCCTTGGAATAGATGAAAAGATAGTTATCGATGACTTAAAGTCAGGAAAAAGGAAAGAAGTAACATTCTTCTTCGACGTCCCAGCAGACTTAACAAAAGAAATCTATGACTTAGAAGTTATGACCTATTTCGACTACGACGATGACGAAGACGAAATGGACCTATTAGCTTATGATGAAGATTCAGACGAAATTGACGAAGACTACTCAGTAAGATTAGAAGTTTTATCTTGCCAAGGTCCTTCACCAACAATTAACGTAGCTTTAGAATCTGAAATGACTCTAGGCGAAGAATTAGTAGTAAAAGCTAGGATAACAAACAACGGAGCAGAAAACGATTTCGCGTTCACTATTGTAAACTACGAATCATGGGCAGAACTTGTAAGTGTGAGCACACAGTCTACATCAATCAATAAAGGAGAATTCGAAGAAATCACAGTAACACTTATACCAAAAGAAGAAGGAGTCCATTCTTTCAATATCAACACGATATCTGACGGAGAAACATACACTCAGCCGGTATCAGTAAACGTCGCAGGAAGCCCAACAATCATCGAAGGAATCAGCGACCCAATCTTCTACATAATCATAGCAATCGTGGTAGTCTTAGTATTAATCCTTTTAACTTTGATTATAAGAGTTGCATCTAGAGGAAGCAAATCTTCAGCTTATTAATTCTCAAAAATCAAAGCACTAAAGTTTTTTAAACAACCTTTCAATGTAATTATATGGACAAAGAATCCAAAAAAATCATAGGATTATTCTCGAGATACATCGTTATAATATTAGCAGGGCTCGGCAATTTATATTTGTTCTACAAAATTCTAACTCCAATCACAATAGTAGTTCTAAGATGGGCGATATCCATCTTCACAACCCCCGTGTTCACAAATAATTTTATTTTCATCAAAGGTATAGCCATAATAGAAATCGTTCCAGCATGCATCGCAGGAGCCGCATTCTATCTATTGTTTATATTGATATTCTCAAGCGCAGATATAGAACCCATAAAAAGACTTTACGCAGCAATCACAGCATTTGCAATACTATTCGTGCTAAACATCCTAAGAATACTGCTACTAATCCCCATGATCAGACTCTCATATTTCGCAGTACTTCATTGGACATTCTGGCACCTTCTATCAACAGTATTCGTACTAGCAGCATGGTTCGCTGTCGTAAAAATATACAAGATCAAATCAATACCAGGTTACTCAGATTTGAAATATATGAAAAGCCTAATGCAATCCGGAAAAAAGACCAAACGAAAGAAAAAGAATAAGTAATCCTGCAATCAATATTCCCAAAGCAATAGCAACAAAACTTCTAAACCTGTCCAACTCCATCATCCACGCCACAGCTGCCCCAGTCCAAGCCCCAGTCCCCGGAAGTGGAATCGCAACGAAAAACATCAACGCAAGATAACCCCAATCATTCATCTTGAGTTTAATCTTCTCAGACTTATGATGAACTTTGTTTAAGAATCGTCCAACGACAGCTCGATAAATCCTGTTTTTCATCAATAACTCATGCAAGAAATCTAAAAACAAAAAAACAAAAAATATCAATAAAATATTTAATATCAACACAATAAGAAAATAAGGCCAAACAGAAATCTGATTCCTAACACAATATTCAACAATAACAGGAAGCCCACCTCTCAATTCAAAAATCGGCAATATAGTCAGAAGAAGCCCAATTAAAATTTGAGTATCCATTATTTCTTTCCGCCAAAATCATCAAGAGTCTCAATCAAAAACTTCTCAACAGAGCTAATATCATTACAGTCATCAATATAAATTGTATAGCAATAAAGATTTTTTTCGTCTTGAGTTATTTTTGATTCATCACCTCTGTCCACAACAACCAAAGTCCTATCAGCAACAATCTCACACGTCGCATAAAGCCTCTCATTCTCTACAGCAACAAACTTATCAGTCGAAGCAACTTCCAAGGCTCCAACCCCAACACCTTCTCTCAAAAAAGCACCCAAATCAATCATCGCCCTAGATATTTCACCTCGACACTCATCAACTTCAGGGCTTATCGAAACAATTCCTCCATGCTTAAACATGTCAAAATTTCCCTCAACAGCAACGTCATTCTTTCTCGGATCTCCCCTCAAATAAATGTTATAGTTAAGGTTTGAACCATCTAATGCCGCAAATCTCCCGTGATAAATTCTCAAATTTTCATAATCCTCAATTCTCCAATCAGCGCCAACATATTCAAAACTCTTAAGGCTCCCCATATAAAAATACGGAACAAAAAAGCTAGCAAAAAGAATAATAACAATTACAAAAAACCAAAGAGCCTGCCTATTCTCGTTCTTTTTCACAGACTCTTTAACATCAGCATCACCTTCAGTAACATTCTCTTTTTCAACTACTTCTTTCTTTGCCATATTCTAAAATTAAAAATGTAAAACCTCATATAAAAATGCATCGGCTCCCTTTATATAATCACCGACGATATAAACACAGTTACCATTCTGATAGACCATATCTTCATCACCCTCCTCAAAAATTATCAAATTACTATTGCAGTCCTTCACGGGCAAATCTCCGTTACAAAAACTCTCATTCAAATCCTCATCACTCCCATTAAACCCCTCTGGCATCACGCAGGCCTCCTGATACCTCAAAACATAATCAGCAATATTACTCAAAATTTCACTAACAGCTTGATTCGACCCAACAAAATAAATCGGTTGCCCAGTATATTGCCCGATATCATAAACTCCTTCAATCGAAACATTCTCAACTTCTGAAGGCAAATTTTGAAAACCAAAAACTCGTCCATCAAGAGCAGCCTTCCAAAGTCCATTTTCTCTATAAAAATCAATATCACCTTCAGTCACCTTCGATTTATCATCATCATCGCCATTAAATAAAGAATATCCTAACGGAGCTATCACCAATAACCCAATCATAACGACTCCAATAATAATTTGATTCCGATGCCTTTTTTTATCAATTTCCGCCTGCGTTTGAATTTTTCTCATGAATAACCATCGAAAAAAGACTTTAAAAAACTAACCTCAGCAAGAAATTCATAAGTCTAAAATAAAAAAAGCCCTTCAGGATCTTCCTTGCGGAAGACCCCGAAGGGCGAGTAAAAATAAAAAATAATAATTTTCTATGTATTGATTTATGCAGTAACTATAGTTCCTTCAGTAGCAGATGTGCCTTTTATCTTAGTTCCGACAGTTGTATCAACGTCTTCATTAATCAAATAAGTAACACCCTTTTCTGTATCAGGAGCATTGTAACCAGCAACTAATAGAGCAGTCTTTCCAGATCTACTAAAAGATTGGATCAAAAACTCACCAGCAGCGATACCTGTAGCAGATGTAAATGCAGCTTCACTGTATGCACCACCAAGTAACTCAGCAGCAACAGCGTTGATAGCAGAACCACCAACAACAATCAAGTTCTTTCCAGCAACAGTAGCAACAGCGTTGTCCATTACCGTCATAACACCAGCCTCTGTAGATGTACTAGCGTCACCGCCAGCAACAACAGAAACACGTGCATAAACTCGATCACTTGGAACACTAAAGACAATCTCATCGTTATCCAAGTTAGCCTCTGGAGTCTGGATAATCTGACCGTTTGTAGTCATGATATCGTTATCATAAGTACCAACAGCAGTACCGCCAACAGTTAAGTCACCAGCAAGACCATCCTCTTTATCAGTAGTTTCACTGTCTCCACCGAACCACTTCAATTTACCAGCAGTACCTGTCAAATTAACACCACCAACATCAATAGTAAATGGTTGAGCAGCCTCACCGTCAACGAAAGTTATCATCAAGTTACCATTTGTAACAGAAACATTCATTGCAACAGTAGTATCACCAGAAATCAAATCACCAATATCTTGACTAACAATATCTGCAGTAGCAGTATTATTACTGTCTGAAGTATGTGCTACAGAGAACCTTGGTCTGATAGAATCTTGAATAGTTCCATCAACGTCACTATAGAACACTTCTAACGAAGAGTTAACTTGAGTTCCTTGTGTCGCATCTGTAGAACTAGCCCATCTAAGATAAATCTTAGAAGTTTCTTGACTAAGTGTCTTTAATACGATAGAGTCCTTAACTCCATCAGTAGACTCAATAATCAAAACAGGAGCATCTAATGTATTAGCAGTAGATGTCAAATCAGTATTGTTCCATAAGTCTTCTGTATCATCGAAGTAGATCTTGAAGTCTTCGTAAGTCACATCAGTTGTGCCTAAGAATTTAACTTCACCGAAGTTTTCTGGAAGCAAGTAACTTCCACCTTCGTAAACTACATCGTCAGTATCTCTAGTCTCCTTTTGGTTGTATTTCACACCAACGTAACCATTAACAGAGCTTAGGTCAGCCATAGTCCAAACCCAAGTTGGGTCGTCCTCGTCTTCGCCAATATATTCTTCTCCATCACTATAAGTCTTGGAAATTTCTTTACCAGCCTTTATAATGATTTTGCTAAGTTCAGGAGCATTAGAATGATATCCTACAGTGTCAACCTTAACCTTTATGCCACCAATCTTCTTAGTTGAACCTGCTGTGATAATCTCTCCATTAATTTGTGCTTTCCCCTCGAAAACATCATCAACTGTAAGAGTCACACCGTCAACGGTAGTACTCTCTCCAATTGCAAGAGAAATTTCATCAGAAGTAACAACTGTAATAGTAGTATTGGTCATAGAATCAATCTCATATTGCTTTCCAAGAAGAGTCAAGTAAAGAACGTCAGCAGTACCGCCAGCGGCAGCCCAATCTGCAGTTACATTAAAAGCATCGTCAAATACATATCTGTATTCAAGAGCTTTATCATTAGTCATAGCAAGAAGTTCACTAAAATCATTATCATCTAATGTAGTTTTAATGGCCATCGTACCAACTCTAATCTCTTCATGAATGTTATAATCATCAGCACCAGAAGCACCACCGTCATCCCAGTTGAGTTTTGTGTCAAGTAGAGAATCGATCTTACTATCTGTAAGTGTAGATGTTATTTTAGAAGCAGCACTAGACGTAGTTAAATTAATATAACCACCAAGAGCAACTTCATCTTCTGTAACTCCAGTAGCACCTGTTAAAGTTGTAACAGAACCACCTGCAGTTGCAGCATCCAAATTAGAAGCAATACTAGAAGCAGCAATATTGTCTGAAGGAGCTGCGTTAGCACCAACAACAATTGCAGTGTTACTTGTAAAAGGAGCCGGGTAAGAAGCAGCAACAGCTGTACCTACAGTAGCACCTATTAAAGCAGCACTTCCTAATACTGTAATAGCTTTTCTAAATATTTTTTTCATTATTATTAAACCTCCTTTCAGTACCATTAGCTTAGCCGCCTTGTTCAAGGCCGTGGTAACCCACGTTCAACGTTTCTAATAGTCTGGCAGGATCTTATAACTAGGGAGCGTTATAAGTTGTCATCTCTAGGGTGTCCCTATATGTACACTGACTAGTCAATGCATTATTGATAAACAATAACGCCTGACTATAACATCCATTTTTCCCTTATAAAGCTTTCCCCAGACATATTAGAAAATATTCGGTTTTTACACCCATTTTCACTGGTTTACTTATAAAGCTTTCGTTGTCACGATAAAATATAACACATTTCAACATAGTTTTACATTCGATAAAATTATTTTTTCAAAATATGGGGTATAAAACACCACCTATACCTAAAGCATAAGGCTTATATATCTAAGTAGTTTTACCATATATACAAAATTAGCCCAAAATCACACAAAAAATGCCCCAAAAAAAGAAAACAAAAATAAGATATGTTGATGTAAATGTTAACAAAGGAAACTTCGTCTCAAAGTTAATGGGCGGCAAAAAAACCCACGATTTCTCAGATGTAAAACTCCTCAGAAGTCTACTGAGCAACGAAAAAGCACGAATTCTTTATGCCATAAAAACCCAAAAACCAAGATCAATTTACGGGTTAGCCAAACTCCTGGGTCGAGATTTCAAATCGGTCAGAGAAGATATTAAAGTCCTAGAAAGATTCGGCTTCATCGATTTTCATTCAGAAAAAGTCGGCAAAAGAGAATCCCTAATGCCAGTTCTGGTAGCAGACAGACTCCAAATAATCATAGATATCTAAATATACACAAGCGCCGAAAAGCGGCGCAACAAAAACACATAAGATATCGTACAAGATTCACTCTTGGAAGATATCCAAAGGAATTCTGCAGAATTCCCCCAAAGAATTTTGCACCAGCAAAATTTTTAACGTCTAAAAGACCTTACAAACCTTCATTCGAATTACTAAACTATCACTACCAGAAACAATACTTCTCTGCGAAGCCAAAACATTCCCCGTGCAATTCCCCTCATCTATCCTCAAAAGCCCCTGCGTCCCATCATCTTCCTTAACAAAAAAATCAAGCTGATAAGCATTCACACTTGCCTCACTTTCCATCAAATCCCCCAAAATATCACTCAGACTCTCATTTAGATAATCACACGCAGAAACCCCCAAATTGCTGCACCGATCACCCTCATAACAACTCTTAAACAAATCCTCAACAGCATCATAATCCGGCTCGTAAACAATCGCACAATCAGTCGTATATTTCATCAAAGCACTCAATATATGACTCGTCTCTAAACTATCGCTCTCATCCGGCCCATCTCTAAGCGAAATCACCAAAAAAACCATCAACCCAACAACAACCAACACAACTATCAAAACAAACCCAACCATCTCCTGCTGCCCCTTATTGTTCCTCATGAATCTTCACCCCCACAACTAATTTTCCAATCTCACACCTCGGCTCACCACCCAATTCCTTCATATTCTTACAAATCGACACATAACTCGAATATTCCTTCACATTACTCTGCCCAGAATCATAAATCTCATAATAATTACAATTAAACCCAGGACATTTCTTAACCTCATCAAACGCAGGATAAACCAAATAAACCTTCACAGAAGCAACAGGCCAAAACACCTCATAAGCAGCACTAAAATCTCCAGTCATAATCCGAAGCTTATCCTCATCTAAAGTCATACTCTCACTAGAATCATAATTCAACTCAGGCATATCTGCAATAACCCGCAAAGAAGAAATCGCCTTATCTCTCTGAAGCGAAGCAGCCCCACCCTGAATATCACCAACCCAAATCCCAAGAAAAAACAACCCAACTAAAACAAAAAAGAACATTACAGCAACTATCATAAACGCCATCTGCATAATTTTCATCTGCCCTCGCGCGCGACATTTCACCATAATCCACACAACTCCATATCATTTCTCCTCTCAAGAGTATCACCTAAAGGCCGCAAATTCATCAAATCTTCAGTAGTAGCATTACCAACCAAGCCACTCCAAACAAACAAATCCCCTTTCAAATTCGTATTACAGCCTCGAGCATCCATCAAATCAGCCTTCTCAACAAACATCTCCCCAATCTTCCCAGCTCGATACATCAACCGCTCAACATTACACTCATAAATATTCTCATCCGAAAAAATCGCAGCATACATCAAACTCCCAACATAATTCATGTCCTCACCCTTCTTCACAACAATTCCCTCATCATAAACCGAATCACACTTAGACAAACACGATCCATAAACCGAAATATCACAATCACTCCCCTGTCCAAAACAAACATTAACAGCCTCAGGAAAATCACAGCCAACATTTTTCCCAATCGAAATATCATACTCTGAAACCCCAACATTAGGCATCCCAAAACTCAAAACCTCATCAGCAATCTCATCAGGTGCATCCATAAAACAATAATTCTCACTCGTCAAAAAAATCAAATCCGAAACCTTATACGGAAAATCAAAAGGCTTAGAAAAAACATAATAATCCTTACCGGTATTCTTCTCCGAAGAGAAAATATACTTATTATAAACGGAAGTAGCCCCGCCAAAATCGCCCCACTCACCATTCATCCCAGTTTCCGTCGCAACCGCAATATCATTTTTCCCGAAACCACCAGTGAAACAAATATTCCTAATCTTAGTTTCCTGTCTAAAAGCTATCTGACCAAAAGAACCCTCGCTAAAACCGGCTTGCAACGGATCAGTAATTATCGAAATACTTTTTCCAATTTCAGTATTTGACCCATAAACTTGAGTATCTCCCGTATTCATAGCCCCAAAAATCGCCAAGAATAAAATCGCTCCACCAACGATAATCGCAAATAACCACGCAAAATTAAATTGCCCCTTTTTCATAAAAATACAATGCCAATACTTTTTTTAAAATCTCCTAATCAGCTTATCATAACCAACTTATCATAAAAATCCTTCTCGATCCTCAACCCCTTCGAAACCTCGACACAATAAGGATTCCCCTGCGCAGTAATCTTCTCCAAATTAATATGTTCAATCAATTTCCACTGCATATTTTCAGCTTTCTCCGGCGGAACCAAAAAAGTATTAGCCCTATAAACATCATAATTCCGAATCTGATCATAATCCGCCCCAGGCCTAGTTATCGTCGCCGACAAATTAGCAAAACAAACCTTCTCAATCCCCGACGGCAAATCAATATCAAAATTAACAGCACTCGACTGACCACTAAGCGCATCATTCACACCCCCCTGCAACTCACGATAAAACAACCCAACACTCGATGCATCTCCAATATCCAAAAAATAATCAACCGCAATAAATGCCACAACAACAAAAACAACTATCAACAAAATCGCAAAAATCATACCAAAAGGCATTCCCATCGTCTGCTGTCCCCTCTTCAACCTCATAATAATTACATAGCAACCGATTTTATAAAACTATAGCTAAAACTATACAATCTCCAACAACACCATTTTGCCGTTGGTAAAATTAATAAAAAAATAAAAAAATAATTTTTATATTCAGTAGAGGATGTTCAAACCTGCAATATCTCCAAAGTTAAGAGTTCTTTTCCCAATATCTCCTTCCCAAGAATAGCCAAACATTGTTTGTTCTCCACATTCAGAATTATACAAATCTCCTAAACCAATTGCATGTCCAAGTTCATGTGTTAAGATATTTTGTAAATCCATTTTCAAAGGATCTCCATCTCCCCAAGCGAAATCTGTATCCAACATTACGTCAAACTCTGTAATTTGCCTCTTTTTTGGCGGTCCTCCGAAATAACCCCAAACTGAACAAACTGCGATTACACCATCTTGATCATAGTCGCCAAAAGAGATTACATTTGTCCCATCTCCATTAATTCCGGTTGGATAACTAGAATCAAGAGTTTGAACTCCAAAGTTAATAAAATCCGTGTCAGCCCAATCTACCGGCTCATTCCATTCACCTATCGATTTATCAACCGCAGCTACAAATTGCTCTGCCGTAACGCCTTCTTCTCCTTCCGTTACACTTATTAGATAATTAGGCGATGTCCACCATTCCATATCTCTCGATATGAAACTATAACAAGCATCATCTTTTACAGGCTTAGCTTTCTTAATCAATTTAGACCCACCAATCTGTTCATGTCTGCCATCCGCATAATGAATAAACGTGATTTTTTCTTTATATTGTCCAAGTCCTGCTCCTGCAGGCGAAACATATTGCATTCCATTTAATCCAGCACAATGGTCGTTTTCAATTTGTTGTATTATTGCAAAGGCACCCCAAATTTCAGGTCCGATTTCTGTTCCATCAGCAGTCTGCCAAATCTCATCAACCAAAACAGCGTCCGTAGGTGCAGCAACTATCTTAACAAAATAGTTCCATTTACAAATCTCTCCTTTAACCTCATATTCGCCACTTTGATGATTAGTCAACCAAGCTCCAGAACCAATATAACTCTCATGTCCATAGTGTCTATCAAGTAACCCATCGTCATCACAATCTTTATTACTTAACCATGCATCGTTCCATTTCATAGATAATTTAATATCCCTATAATCGTGGCACCATTCCGCATCTCTGTAGGAATCACAATACCCGCCATTAAAAAATCTTCCTTGATAATTATAGCCCCATTCGTCAAAACCAGTCGTTATAGTTTCTCCTTCAGAATTAACCAATTCTCCACTTTGAATTGTCATACATTGACCAGAAGTCTTCTCCTTATTTTCACTCCCAGCAAAAACCAAACCAATAGTTGAAAACATCATCAGCAGAATTAAACTAAATGTTATTATTTTTTTCATATTTTTATACCTCCTATAATTTAGTTAAGTATATGTAATCAACGTCGACAAAGTATTTAAATTTTTATACCCCAGCAGATTATACATTATTATCTTACAAAAAATCCTGAGTCGGTCTCACAACAACCGAACAATCAGCGTCCTCATTTCTAAAGGCATCACGACACTTAATATAATAAGTCTCCTGATCATTCCACTCAGCAACGTGAACACTAGAATTAGAATAAGGCATCTCAACTCCCTCATCAAAACTAAAGTCACAATTATTAAACGAATAAGCACACTCACTATCCCGAACAGTCACAAGCTTCAACATCTGATCTTCCTCATAAATCCTCGCAACAACCGGCGCATTAGTATCAACATCCAAAGTAAAACTCGCAATATCTAAAGCTAAATTCCCACCCTCATCGATACACTTAACATAATAATCATGCTCACCACCAACCAAATCTAACCTCTGCGTATGAATTCCATCATCAGTATTCGTATCATAAAACATAATGTAGTCATTCTCATTACCAGTCTCAGAATAATAACAAACCGACCGACCATTATTACAACCATAAATCGTCTCAGCATATAACTCAACAGGCGCAGGACTAACAGCCCCAAAAATGGTCCCATTAGGCATCAATCTTCTCAACTTCAAACCAGTGCTCCCTCTGAGGCTAAACTTAAAACTCTCTTTATTCTCATTCCTATCATTCTCTTCAACTCCAGGCTGATCCTTACATCTTACATAAAAGTCAGCTCCATCCCTAGGAATCCCACTAAGCTCACCTTGACAAGTAAACAACTGCGCCGCATTCATTTGATAAAGCTCACTCGAACAACTCATCTCATTTTGCATATTATCATAATCCTGATCCTGAGTACTCCACCTACAAGTCGACGGCTCATTAACATAAAACTCAACCATAGCAGTATCCTGTTCCTCAGCAACACACCCACCATTAACAACCGAAGTAGCCTTAACCTGCGGAGCAGTCACGTCTGGCGACGGATCAATACAAAACCGAATAGCATACTCAGCCGAATTCTCATTCCCATTCTTATCCTTACACCTCAAATAAAACGTCAAATCCTTCCCATTCTCCAAAACAAGACCAGTCCCCTCAATCTCAGCAGCCCCAGGCAAACTAAACTTCTCCGAATGATTATAAGAATACAAATTACTCGACCCCACATAACTAATCATCTCATCAAATGTCTCAGTATGATTAAAATCAATCTTACACTGCGCTGGCTCATTAACAGTAATCCCAAACTCCAACGGTGTAAACGCTTTTAAGCACCCATCACTAGATTCTAAATTAACAATCTTAAATCCAGGACCAGGCGGCGAAATCTTAACATCAGTATACTTATGCCCCAAACTAAGCTCATTATAATTCGGCTTAATCACAGGCATATCAACATCCCGAGGATTAATATTCACACACTTCTCATCCACTGTTCCCTCATTAACAATCTCACAATTCTGTCCCAAAGATTTACACCTATACTCAGAACAAGGCAAAGAGTCATCATTACAAATCTCACAATCATTCCCTCCCGACGGAGCCTGCCACGGCATACACTCAAAAGTCACAACCTCAGTATCCATCTTCTGATACATAGCAACAAAAACAACAGCCCCAATCCCAACACCAACCAAAGGATTAGAAAGCCACTTCCAAGACTGCGACTCAAGAATTTTACTATAAGTAGAAAAAAACCTATAAGATCCAGCTCCAGCGGCCAAAGCCGTAGACAAAGCCTCAGTATTTTGTTCCTCCATCCCAAACAAACTTCCAATCATCTGACCAGCAAAATAAGCAATTCCTGCCCAAACCAAACCAGAGACAGCTGCATCAGCAAAAGTTCCTTTAATAAGTCCAAGATGAGAAGATCCAAATTTAGTACTAGTTTGGCCAGCACTAGTAACCGGAGTCTTAGCAACAACGGAAGAAGTTCCTTCAACAGTTTTTGTAACACCATTAGAATTAGTAACGACCATATCATAAGTACCTTTTTCAGCACCAGCAGTAACAGTGGCAGTTGTTCCGTCACCTAAAGCTGCAGTTTCAATACCTTTCTCTCCCATGTATTGTAAGGTTCCACCATTATAAGTTCCAGCAGGAAGTTGGGTTGTTAAGTCAGCAGCATAAGTAGTGGTTCCAGACCAAGAGCCCGTATTGCCCGAGGCGTAATTCGTAACATCAACCTTAGGAGCATTAGAAGGAGGAGTTGGAAGTTTTGAAGTTTCCCCAGCCCCAGCGGATCCCTTAAGTCCCCCAGCACCACCAGTCTCAACAGTAGAGGTTCCTGCTTCTGCAGCATGTTGAGATGTAATAACACTACCATCGCCAATTATACCATCACCATTAATATCATATTGAAGGTCAACTTCACTAGGAGTGCCAGCACTAACAAATTCAATATTCCCAATCATAAATGCAAACGCAAAAACAGACAAAATAAACAAGCCTAATTCAAAACTAGCAACGGATTTTTTAACAAATAAATCAGACCCTTTTTTCATAAATACTACAACAATCAGTTATTTATAAATTCTATTATTCGATAACCCTAAATTTTCTTACATCCGCAGCTCCACTTTCTGCTCTAGCAATTACAACATATTCTCCTGGAAGTAAGGAGTCTTTTCTAACAATACATGCTTTCCCCGGCAATGCGTTATACCGATCAAAAGACTTACCATTTTTGTCTCTAAATTCATAAGAAACACGCTCTCTTTCACTATAAGCCCCTAAATCAATATATATTCCAATGTTTCTATTGTCAATAACATTTCCAGCATCATTACCCAATTCTGAAATCTCAATATTCCCATTTTCATCCTTATCATCACATTCTCTAAAATTCATTCTGGGATCAGGACTCTTATTAGTACGAGTTGGGAAATACTGTTCTGATAAAGTTTTAGCATTGGCCTGCCTATCCCTATTCCTCTGAACATGCTTCCCTGCTTCATATGTAGCAATAGGCATACATCCATTAACAGCAACAGCAGCCAAGCCAGCAAGACCAACTCCTAAAAAACCACGTCTAGTAATATTACCTTTTCTCATACAAACTACAAGAATTCAAACTTTAAAAGCTTTTCGATTTGTCATCACTCTTAAGAGACAAAGAAAGAAATTATTTAATTCTAATTAATCCATAGGTAAATTTTTATAACACTATTCTCTATTAAATATATGGATCTCATTAAACCAAAAAACTTGGAAAGGGGAGACACTATAGGAATTATTTCTCCTTCGGGAGGCCTAGCTCCGTTCGCTCCTCACAGACTAGATAATGCAATTAAATTCTTAGAAAATCAAGGGTATAAAGTAAAAGAGTTTTCTTGCACGAGGAAAAATAATGGATGGGAATCAGCTCCAGCAGAGGAAAGAGCCAAAGATATAATGGCCGCATTTTTAGACGAAGAAGTAAAGGCAATTATATGTTCAATAGGTGGGAACACTCTAAATAAAGTATTAAAATATCTAGATTTCGGAAAAATCGGAGAAAACCCAAAAATATTATGTGGGTATTCAGATATAAGCGTTCTTCATTATGCAATATTAAAAAAGACAGGGCTATCAACTTTTTACGGTCCATGTATGATGACCCAGTTTGGAGAGTATCCAAGTCCTCTGAGCTATACTATAGAATATTTTAACAAAGCAATTGTAAATGGGAACATTGGAGAAGTAGAATCATCAGAAGAATGGACTGGAGAAACCCTAGATTGGTTTGCAAAAAAAGATCTAGAAAGACCTAGAAAATTATCAAAAAACCCGGGCTATAAATGGCTAAAAGAGGGTAAAGCTAACGGAGAATTAATCGGCGGGTGTCTCCATTCCATAGCACACTTAATAGGAACAGAATATTGGCCAAATCATAATGAAAAAATTTTATTTATAGAAACACCAGAAGGGGAAGACTTCAAGAAAAGCGAATCACTGGCCGAAATTGATGCTCAGTTAGCAGACCTCGAAATTGCAGGGATTTTTAAACAAATAAAAGGCTTGGTGATAGGAAGACCTTTTGGCCAATCAGAAAAAGAAGTCGAAAAATTCAAAGAAGCAATTCTTGATAACACTAAAGATTACAGTTTCCCAATTTTATTCGGGATAGATATAGGACATACTGATCCCCAAATAACAATTCCTTTAGGAGCAAATGCAGATTTAGATTCCGAGAAAAATTTATTTATGATAAACAAATAATCTACTAATTAACTTCATCTCTCCCAACTTCTCGAACCCCAGCGCTTGAAACAATAATTTTTTTTGGAACTCCAATATAGTCTGAAAATTTTGCCTTCGTTGTTCTTCTTGTTCTACGGTCATCAAGTAAAACACGCCCGCCTTCAGATCTTATTTTTTCATAAACTTCTCTAGTTCTAGCATAAACATCTTCTGAATCACCAAACATTAAAACAGAAGTATCAAATGGTCTTATCTCTTCAGGCAAGTCAAACCCCCTACTGTCTCTCGAAGCATCAAATGCAGAGTAAAGCATTCTTTCAATACCCATAGAAAATGATCCCAAAACAGGAAAAACATTTTCATTTTTATCGTTAGTGAATTTCAAAGATCTAACTCTTGGAACGTATTCATATCCCATGGCTAAACTTAATGCCTTATTTTGCTGATCATCCCAATTAACATTATCTCCCTCGGGGCATTTATAGAAATATTCCAAATCAAAATCTAAATGAGGCCCTCTTCTAACGTTTTCACCTCTCTTTCTTTTTGTTGCTTTGATCCCCAATCTATCAAAAAGACCTTCACAGGCTGATTCATATTGATTAAGTGAAAGGCCAAATCTTCTTCTATCCTCATCAAGAGATAGCATTGCACAAACCTCAAACTCTCGCAATTTTAAAATTCCTCGAGGATCTTTTATAGGTCTTAGTAGACTCTTATAAAAAAATAATCTCAATGGCAAAGTTCTATAAGAGACAGTATCTCTGTTTAGCCAATCGACAATTTCCATTTCATGGGTTGTAAGCCCTATATACTTTTCCATTGGGCTAGGCAAAGTAACAAACTTTCTCTCGAAAGTATCTTGGATTTCTGTTCCATCGTTTAAAACTTCACGTTTCATATAACTAGGAATTTCAATATGTAACGCGTCCATTCCTTCATGGCTTTCTCTAACTAATCTAGTAAGATTATCTCGTACCATAGATCCAATTGGAAGAGAAAAAGGCAATCCAGGATTCTTAAAAGAGAAAAAAACTCCCCGCTCTAAAAGATCAGATGTTCTAAAATCTTGAAAATTATTAGGAATTTTAAATGAATTTGGAAAAGGCAACTTACTTATTCTCATTTTATTCTTTTAGAAGTATAAAGCTCCGAATCTTCCCAAGCCATTTTATTAGAGAGTATCATTATGTCATATCCCATCTTTGATAAATTTTCTCTAAATAAAAACATGTATTCCTTGTAGTTTTTCATTAATTTTTCTAAAGTTTCTGGGAGTAAATCATTAAGGTGTTTTCTGTTTAATATATCCTCGACAAATCCACTTACAACACCATCCTTAATATAATCAAATTTAAAACTAAGTTCAACATATTTTTCTAAACCAGGCAAATCAAAAAACTTAATCCAATCTTTCTTATAGAGTGGTGTTATATCTACATGTATTGCTTTTGAAACATCTTCAATTAGTTTTTTAGATGGAACCTCCATATAATACATAGGAACTGCTACAATAAATCCAGATTTTTTGCAAACTCGTCTACATTCCTCAAACGCTTTTTCTCTATTGGACATTAAAGAAAGCACATTGCCAACTATTACCAAATCAAATGTTTCATCTTCAAAGGGAAGAGAATTAACATCTGCTTTTTTAAATCTAATATTGTCCAATTTCTCCACATTAGCTCTTTTTGCCGCCTCTTTTAGACTCATTTCGTTTATATCTATAGAAATTAATTTGCAGGGAATCAGTTTGCTTAATTCAATCGCGGTAAATCCAGTACTGGTCCCAATTTCTAAAACCTTACTGTATCTATCTATACAAGTTCTATTTGCAATTTCAAAAACAGTATTTCTCCCACCCGGGATCCTGTTTGTTTCTTTAGTTAAGCCAATTAATTGATTGTAATCCATTTTATCAATATCATCCGCTGTTAATTCTTCAATTTTCATTTTAAGGTTTTAAAGTTCCATCAACTCTTGGGAATTGATTAGCGCTCCAAATAAATGGCATTTCTAAAAGACCCTGTAAAAATCTCTCCCATCCAAGTCCAAATCCAGACGTTTCTTTATAATTATTTAATTTACGAGTTTGAAGGTATGGTTCATAATCTTCTTTTGGAAGATTAAATATCTCAGATTTTTCTTCGAGCTCTTCTCTAGACCTAACCCTATGTCCACTTCCAATAGTTTCTCTATATCCTGGCCAAATAATATCTGAATTATTAGCCACTTTTGGGATTTTACCATCTATCATAGAATGATAAAAAGGAACCTCTAAGAGAGGGAATTCTCTGATTAAAACCATATTCCCCATTATTTCTGTAATTTTAATTTCTTCCCAAGATCCAAAATGCTTAAGTGTAAATTCTTTATATTTCTCTTCGCCCGTTTCTTTGTATAAAATTTCTAGCGCCTCCTTAAATGTAATTTTCGGTATCTCTAATATGTTCTCGGCAAATTCGCCAAGTTCTCCTAGCTTCTCTTTAGATAAAAAATATGCTAAGTCCTCATTATTTTTTACCAACAAATCTTCTATTATTTTTTTAAGCAAATTAAGAGCAATAAATTCATTCTCCTTTTGATTAACTTTCCCTTCATATTCTATATGGTGGAATTCAGACAAGTGAGTTGCATCAGATATCTCTTTCCTGAATGAATTATAAATTGAATAAACATGATTCACACCACTTTGCATCATTGCAAGCTCCAAATAAATTTGTGAAGATTCTGACAGAAAAGCTTTTTTGGGCAAGTTAAACCAATCAAGAGTTATTGGACATGTATCTGTTGTGTAATTCAAAGCCTCTTTGCCATAAACCGCTCCAGGAGAAGATATCATTCTTGTAGTCATTGGAAGTGCAGTAAAAAGGGCATTTAAGTTATCGAAATATTCATTTGCAGAAAGATTTATCCTATGATTAATTTTAGCTATATGTCCCCACATTTCATCTTCATTAAATTGATTAACTCTTTCTTTAAACTTTTCAATGGGAGGAACTACAGATAAAACATTATCAATTTTTGAGAATACCTTATTCCCTTTATAGGAAATTGTCCCATCTTTATTTGCAGTATATGGACCTAACATAAGAAAAGAACAAATTCTCAATTTAAAAACATTACTATAGAATAGTTACAGTCAATTCTATACAATTTTATCTTTTCTATACCCGACCACTAATAGCCGCAATCACTCTTCCAGAAAACCCACCACTAACAATATTCACAGTATTCGGAGCAAACTCTTCCTCGCTCCCATCAACAGTCCAGACATATCCATCATCAGTATATTCTCCCTGATAATTAACATAACCACCACAGTCACCTAGAGCAGTACAAATCCTATTAGCCCCAAGAGCCCATTCCTCTTCCAAACACTCACATCCCTCAACACACTTCCAATTATCATCAAGCAAGCCCTTTTCATAAGTCACAATACATTTAGCACTAGCCTGCCCACAAATCTGCGACGCACTTCCCTCTTCCCAAAAAGCAAGTCCAGGCGGAAAATTAGGCAAACAAACCCCGCTAGCTCTATTAGTCACAGTTTTCTCAACTACTTCTTCATCATCATCTCCACCAAAAATAGACTTCCCAGTTATCGGAGCAACAACATTCCCAGTATAAGTCGGATTGCTAAACGATCCAGTCGAAGTAGGATTAGAATAAGTCGAACTACCAACTCCACCACCATCACTACTTCCAGCCCCAATTAAAAGCCCAGCAATCGAAGGCTCCCAAATACAATCCCTCCTATCAATATTCAAACAATCATCCTCATCCTCTTGAGCCGTACAATCCTGCCACCTATTAACTCTACATCCAGAAGTCCCAAAATCCCCAGCGCTCGTCTCAATATAACTCCACAAACAAATCTCATTCCTATAATCAGCACAAGGCTCAACCCTCACCTCACCATCAACACAAGTTTCCCTAAAATACCTCGACCCAACCTGGTCGTTCCCCTCGCCAACATTATCATCATAAACACACCACGCTTCCCCATTAATTCTTTTCTCACCATCAGCATCCACACACTCAGTCCTCTGACAATAATAATCACTATCCGCAGGCCCACCAAAAACCCCTTCCCACTCAGCACACCGCGACCCTAACATATAATCACAGTTCCCACAATTCTTATTCGACCCATCATTAGGATCACAAATATCGTCAGCCTCGGCAACCTTCCCATTATTCCAACTCCTAACCTTATCCGAAGAATAAATATTCTCCCTATTCCCACAAGAATCAATCCAATAAACCTGACCCCGATAACACGAAGTAGAAGTCTGCTTAGCACAAGACGTACTTAATTCCTCAGCCGAACAAAGAAAGTCCTCATAAAAAGTCCTCTGCTCCGACAAGGCAACTTCAGTACCATTCACCGTCTCAACTCTCTCCCCAGCCCCACAATCAGCCCGAGTCGTAAATTCACAAACCCTATCAAAATCCTTCTCATAAACACAAGCACCCATATCCTGAGCCTGTGCCGTTGCAATACAACTAACCTCATTAGTTATATCAGACCTATAATCATTCTCAACTCCAAACAGCGTCGACAGTCTCTTACATCGAACCAACGGAACAAACGCAGCCTGATCAGCAATTATACAACATCCCAACTGACACTGCGGCACCTCTTCAACACTTCGAGAATCCCACGTCCCACCAGCGTCCGAACAAACTCTCTGCGGCGTATTCCCCATACAAATTCCTTCCTCACTATCATAACAAGTCCCAAGCTTACAATAAGAAGTAGTCTCACAAGACGTCGGCGAACTCTTAAATCCAGAATCACAAGTTTCCTCAGGAGCATTAATACACCATCCACCACTCTCAGTCTTTTCACAACAAAAACTCGGGTCAGACATCACAGTCTCAGCAGCAACACTAAAAGTAAAACAAACCACAAACACACTCATCAACAAACTCAACTTATTCATTTTAATTCCCCCTTTATTTTTACAATTACTTTCTTTAAGGATGGCAATTCGTTAATCAGTTCCATAATTACTTCCATAGGTACATCATTATATACATGACTTATTAAATTTCTACAGGCATAAAACTTTTTCCAATTAATCTCATTATGTTTCTTTATAATCTCACGAGGCAATTTATCAATATTTTCTCCTATAACCTGAAATCTCATAAGCATAGCATCCCAAACCGTCTTATCCTCCAATGATTTATTCAAATCTCCCTCAATCCTTCCAATCATCTCCTTAATCAAATTTAAATTTAAACTATATTTTAACATAAACCACCTCTTTCTTTATATAATTTAATTCAGGTCTCAACGATTGAGAAGAAACCAAGTCAATTTTTCTCTTAAACAAATTTTCTAAATAAAATAAAACCTCAAAATAATTTTTACCCAAATTCTCTTTTTCAAGAGTAACCAAAAAATCAATATCACTTCCTCTCTTCTGTGTTCCTTTTAGATATGAACCAAATAACCCAATTTTTTTTACACCCCTCGCTTTCAACTTTTCTTTTCTTTTCTCAATCTCACTAATTATTTTTTTCTTATTCATCATGCATACCCCGGAGGCCAAGCCAAACTTCGACTAGCAAATTTAAATTTATTTCCATAAACCTTATTCTCCAACATGTAAACAGTAGTGCCATCTCCACGCTTAATTTTATCAATCACATAATCAGGATAAAAGCCCATCATACTCGTCACATCACTATCCCCATACTTAACTTCAAATTGTAAAATCGAAGTCGCAATCATCAAAGTTTCATAAAGCGCAGAATTTATTCGAACATTAAACTTCGTAAATCTCTGACTACCAACGGTAGTAGGAGCATTAACCTCAACCCTAATCACACCAGGCTCAATCACAACATCATAATTAATTTCCCCACTCACAACATCATAACCCTGAGACTTCAGTTCATTAATCGAATTACTATAACAAGTATCCATACTATCCCGAATAGAAATCTCCAACTGATCATCAAAAGTCTGCTTCAAAAACGGCCTCTGCACAGTACAAGTCTTATAATATTCACTAGTATAGCAAAGATAAGTCAAGTCCTCTCCCTTATACGCATAAGTAAACTCAGGATCAATCAACCCAGCCTTCGCCTCAAGATCCTCCATCACCTGCTCAACTGCATCCTCAATACAAGATTCAAACCCAAGCTTCTTCCCTTCTTGAGAAAAATAAGTCGGCCGCGCCCACAAAAAGAAAACCAAAATAGCCGAAACAATAACAATCGCCACTAAAATAAACATAGTCACCTGACCCTTTTTGCCACTGCCCCTTTCCATGCTCATTATAGCCATCCCTTATTTATAAATTCTATCATAATGCACGAGCAGTAATAGAGCATTCCCTAGGAATATTTCCAAACTCGTCCTCGCACTTAATATAATAAGTATCCCCCCGAGTCGTAGAAAATGAATGCGTCTCCCCTACACCAAGCATTTCACCACTGTCCCAATCAAACCTACAAGTGCTAGTTGAATACCGACAATCCGCATCTTCATTCGTCACAATATACATCGTCCCACCATTCTGCCAAACCCGAGCAACCTGCGGCGTCGAAGTATCATGAATAATCCTAAACTCAGTCTCGCCCCTCACAAAATCCCCAGTCTCATCCGTACACTCAATATAAATATGATTAGTCACAGCCGGCCGATTCAACATCTGCTCATGACTATTACTCTCGCCAGTCTCAAACATCTGAATCATATTCTCATATCCCGAAAACGAATAAGAACACCAATGATACTCGGCCCCACCAGAAGTATCAACTTCAACATAAATCGTCGTCACAGTCGTATTAACCTCAAAGTCTTCACTCGGTTCAATTGAATCAATCGCAATCTTTCTCTCAGGCTTCCGAAGCTCATAAACAAAACTCTCAACATTAGCATTCCTCTCAGTCTCATCAACAACCCACGGCTGATCCATACACTTCACATAATATGTATTCGTCCCATTAGAAACCGGTAAAATATCACTACAAGTATATCCCAAAGGATTCGACGGCCGCGCCAAAGTATCATTACAAATCATAGAGTTAGCCATGGCTCCATAATCAACATCCGTAGAACTCCACTTACAAGTCGACAACTCATTCGTCACAATACTAACATCCTGCGAAGTTTTCTCAAACCCAATAATCAAATCATTCTTTGGCTCACTCCCACGAATCATCGGCGCAGTCACATCATCACCCTCGACAACACAAAGATCAACCGTATAAAATCCAGGACTCTCATGCCCCTTAACATCTCTACATTTCACATACAGCGTCATATCCCCATTCCAATCAGCACCCTGACTCTGCCCATGACTAGGATCAGGCAAAAGAAAACTAGTCGTATGATTCCGAATATAAGAATTCCCACCAAGGTCAAATTCCATATTCTCAAACTCATTCATAGCAATATCAAACTTACACTGCGCCGGCTCATCAGTCGTAATCCCAAAAACCAACTGAGTATAAGCATCAATGCAACCCCCTCCAGAAGTAATACTAAAACCGCTTTCACTAATACTAGTATATTCCTCATCTTCAGAAATCATACTTATCGAAGGCCCCAAAACAGGCGGATTAACATCATCAGGACTCCCATCAACACACATCTCATCCTCAGTCCCCTTATTGATAATCTCACACGCAGCCCCCAAGCTCGCACAACGATATTCAGAGCACGGTTTCAACGGGTCACCATTACACTTCTCACAATCATCAGCCCCACTCGGAGCCTGCCACGGCTTACACTCAAACTGAACCTCAATCGGGTCACAATCATCCCCTCCAAAAAATAAAGAAACAATAACCAAGACAACACCTATTATAAATAAAGCAAGACCAAGCACAGGGATGCCCAAAAGAGGAGCGCTATTAGTCAAAAGAGCATACCCAGCAATTCCACCTATAAGCCCGCCACCAATAGACATAAGTAAAGATCCGCCGGGACTAAGACCCAAAGATTTCGCAATCATAGCTCCAGCAATCATTCCAATTCCAAGTCCAATAGCAAATCCAGCGAAAGGAGCCAAGCTTCCAGCCGCCCCAAGTACACTCGTGGACTGAGAAATTGTAGCAACTGCAGAAATTCCCTCGAGCGCAAGGGCTCCACTCAAAGAACCAATAGTAGAAACAAGTGAAATAAATCCTGCAGCATACCCAATACCAACAGCCCCCATTCCAATATTATTCATTAAAGTATCCTCCCCCAATTCCCCAACAGGAGTTTCCAAATCCCCAATCAATCCAGCAGCCTCCAAAAATTCTGTATAATCTTCGACTTCAGCAATTTGTCCAGGAACAGGCGCAGACATTTTAATCAAATCAGAAATATATTTAGTGCTTAAATCTGGAGAGTTCCTAAGTTTATAATTATCATTATATTCCCCCAAAATATTTACAGAGCCCCCACAATCCCCAATACCTCTACACATATCATTCATCTCCTCAACAAATCCCGCTCCCAAACATCCTTTATTCGCAACAATCTCGCATCCTCCCCATGTCTTAGGCTTATACACAACCGTACACGTCTGACTCGCAATCCCACAAAGTTGTTTAGCTGTCATCTCATACCTCTCGTCCCGAAGATTAAATCCGCCAGGATATCTAGGCATACAAACATCAAAACTAAACTTATCAGCAATTTTAACTTCCTCAACTCGACAATTCAAAGTATCCGCACATTCTTCCATCACATCTTTATCCCCATTCATATCAAGACACTTCCTCCAATTATTAGCAATACAAGCCGCATTCCTAAATTCAACTTCATTCCCCTGGACATCAAAAGTATTAGTCTGCACACAAATCTGATTTCTATAATCAGCACAAGGCTCTATTTGGACAACACCTTGAGAACAAACATATTTCCAATGCCGACTCCCAACAACATCATCTCCATCATCAATCTTCCCATCATACTCACACCATGATTCACCATTCCCATAAATCTCACCCTTAAACTCACAAGACGTTGACCGACAATAAAAATTTCCATTATCTACATTAAAATTATCTTCCGAGGCAGATGCACAAATCCCCCCAATAAATCGATTACAATTCCCGCAACTTTCAGAATTAGCATTGCCAGTTTTGCTAAAATCCCCACAAACATCTTCAGGCTCAGCAACCCTCTCCCAATAATTATAATCATTTAACTTCGACGAATCATAAATATTAGCATAATTCCCACAAGAATCCAAAAAATAAACCTCATCCTTGCCATCAACACAAGTCGTTTGATCAGTCTTCTCACAAGACGTATTCAAAACCTTAGCTGTACATAAATACCCCTCATTAAACTCACCATTATAACTAAAACAATCGCTCTCCGTAATAAACTTACAATTACCCCCGGCCAAAACACAAGCTCCCTCAGTCTGAATCGAAGACATCGCCGCACATTGCCCCTCATTAACCTCAGGCCTCCAATCAGTTACAGAATTAGGCCCAAGTGCCAACTGCGTCGTATCAACCTCACATTGTCCCCGTGTTTCAAAAATAGTTTCAGTTCCAAGAATACAACAGCCAAGTCGCGCCTCAAGCATATTACAATTAGGATCAGCTACCCAACTCGTCGGACAATCACCCTCTAAAACACTCCTATCATAAATTCCCAAACTCTCATCATAGCAACACCCCTTCTTACAAAAAGAAGTAGAAGCGCACAGACTCCCCTCGGCAAAAGGGGACGTCTCTACGCAACTCAACGGAGCAGAAGTGGCGCATTTCTCTCCATTCTTAGCTAAAAAGCAACACCCGACATTAGCGGCATTGGACGAGATTGAGAAAGATTCCACAGTAACTTCCTCAGTTAAAATATAACCGGTTTCGAGTGTCAAATTTATTTCTCTTGCCGAAGCCAACGGCAAGATTGGTTCTTTCAAACCCTCCACAATTGCATCTGAAAGTTTCCTAAAAATCGACTTCGCCGGCTTAATATCCAACGTAGCCATTCTTTCCGCTATCTGTCTATCTCTCTCTTCATACTGCTTATCCAATTCTTCAAAAACTCCATCCGTTGCAGCAATCCCATAAGAAAATGCAAACATAGCCAAAAGCATCAAGGTCAATTCAAAACTCGCAACTATCTTTTTACCTTCCATTAAATCCCAGGCGCAAACGCACAGCTCCTCACAGCAAATTTAAACTCAATCCCACTCCGACGGTCAATCAATCGATACAACTTACTATCACTATAATCAACCCTCCGAATATCAAACTCAGGATACAACAACATATACCCATTATACTCAAAGTGGCAATACTGCGACTCACTATTCACAACGTCCCGCGCAACCCTAATCAAATCGTAAATCGGCGAAATAATTTTCGTATCAAAATTCTCAAAATCCTGAGTAGAACCTTCTCCCGTAACATGCAACTTCTTCTTCAAGCTAACTTCAACAGCACCAGGCAAAACATCAACAGAATAACTAGCCGCTCCACCGCTAACATCAAAACCCCGATTCTCAAAATCCTCTCTCATAGAATCAAAACAATCCTGAACCGCGCCTTGAGTATCCGCAACAATCTCGTCTTCTATTTCCATTTCCAACATCGGATGAATATTATAGCAACCCTGATAATAGTCCGCCTGATAACACAAATAATTCCATTCCTCATCCTGATACATTATCGCCCTTTTCGGTATAATCACGCCACCATTAGACAAAATAGTCTCAACAGATTCCTTTACAGCGTCACGAACACATTTGTCAACAGATTCCTTGGGGTTTAAATCAGAAGGCTCTATAGAAGTATTTCCACCCATAAAAAACAAAGCAGCTATAATCCCAGTTACAATCACGATTCCCAAAATTATAAACATCGTCACTTGCCCCCCTTTCTTCATTTCATTTACCATTAACTTAACTCCACATACAAATAATATGCCGTCATTTCCACCGAAGAGGATTCATTCGCATTCTCCGGAACAATCATTTGAAAATCATAATTAACTCCATCAAAACCTGTTTTCCCACCATCCTCTAATAGCGTTGCAAAAATAATATCCGAATTTGTATAATCATATAATAAAATTTCTTCAAAATCTGATGTCTGTGAAGCATCATTTACATAAGTATAAATTGCGGAACAATTTTGAGCCCCTATCTCAACATCACCAACTCGAATTATTTCAGTATTATTCTCTAAAAATGTAGAACTAATATTATCATTCCCCGTATGCTCAAGGGCCGCATCTTCTGCGTCTATGTGAGTCTGATTCGCACAATTAACCATTGACCACTCAACAGTTCCAGACGCTCTCGTAGCATAAACCTCACCACTCACACTAGCCAAAGACCAATCATAAATAGTTGATCCACCTACATCATCCAACGTAAAAAGTCCATCAATCCAACCAACAAAAGCTTTCCAGTGAGAATTCTGGGTTGATGCAGTAACATTTACCGTTGTTATGTTACCGCCAGAAACATTAATTATTTTCGATGCCGCCGTTGATCCGCTTTCATTAGCAGTAATATTGATTGAGTCAGGTCCAGTAGGTATAGCAACAACAAACGAAATAGACATAACCAAAATCATAACCAAAATCAAGCCCTTAAAATCCATAAATTAACCCCCACCTTTTTTATTTTATCAATCTTCCCATCAATAATCAATTCCAACAAATATTTTTCAGCCGTATTCCAAGAGACCCCAAGGTGACCAGCAATCTCACTACTTGTTACAATTTTCTCTTTTTTTATCAAGTTTATTATCTTTGAATTATGAACATTCATAATAGTATACATTGTAATATTAATAGCAACTTTAATAGCAATCTTAGTATTAAGATTAATATCAATATTATCTCCAGTACCAATACTAATATTAATATTAGTATCAATAACATTACTAGTACCAGTATCATTACCAGTATCAGTAAGTGTTTAGTTATGCAGATAACTATGAATACTCATATATAAAGGTTACGGAAATATAATTTTTGAAAAATAAATAACAATTAATTAACTTTATAGACGGTAAAAATCAAAATAAAAACAGCTTAATCATTTTCAACTCGCGGAGCCAATACAAATCCAATACCCATTTTCTCCCCAGGGAAATCCAGCTTCAAAGGATAGTCATTAGAAAAATTAACAACAACTCTTTCACTAATCTTAATCGCCTTAATGAACTTCATCAAATACTCCAAAGAATACTTAGACTTCCCACTCCCAAAAATCTCCATATCCTCACTAGAAAACTCCGCCCTCGCCGAATTCAAATTCCCACTTCCCGAAACCTTAAACATACCTTCCTCCGCAGAAAAAGCACAACTATCAGCCACAACATTAGCGTCCTCAACAGCCTGAGCAAACCCAAGCGCACCCATCTCAACACGAGCCCCAAAATTCAATTCAGGGATTTCTTTATCTTCCGTCGACACCTCAATCAAAGCCAAGGTAAAAATCCTCTTAACCTTATCCAAAATCGTAATTTTCAACTTATTATCCTCTTGCTCAAAAACAACACTAGAAGAACTCGACGCCCTCTTCAAAATCTTTTTCAAATCATCCAAATTAACACCCCAAACCTCATCTCCAGTTTCATACTGCGAAAAACTCGTATTAGGCAACTTGAAAATCGCCAAAGCAACATTCGCCGGATCAACAGCAACAATACTAAGTCCCTCAGGATTCAACTTAATCCGCACCTCGTTCACAATCTCAGAAATTATACCAATCGCGTCACTAACTAACTTCGGATCATCCAATTTTAATATCATAAAAAAGAAAACTCCTCTCCTTATTTAAAGATTATTACACTCAAGATTATTCATTCAACTAAACCGGCAAAGGAGGAGGCTGAGGTATAGAATTCCCAATCAAACTTCCACCATCTCCACCACTAAGCAACAACCAAACACCAACGACAATTCCAACCAAAATCAAAGCAATGATTAACCAAATCCACCACTTAGATTTCTTCACAACTGGCTCAGTCGCAATTTCCGTAGCAATTGGTCTTGGTTTCACCTCCTGCATATTAGGTTGCTCTGGCGCCATTTGCCCCTTTTTATTTTTCATTATATAAATGCCTCAATCACTGTAGTGGATATAGAGCCGGTAGAAGCCAACTGTGTTGTATCACCTTCTCGAGTATATTTAATACTTATATCTCCCTTAAAACTATCTCCAAGAGTTAAACCAGCATCGCAAGTAAAAGGAATATCTATCGTAGCTTCTGAAACAATTGCTACCGGCGTAGAATCAGCAACACATATAATTCCCCCATCAGTATCCACAGTAGCCTCAGAAAGAATTAAATCATCCTCAGCATTATTTTTCAATCCTAAATCTATAGTCCCTGTATTGTCATCAGCTCTCACACCCCAAGCTTCCAAATAAAAAGGGGCATTTATCATAGCAAAATTAGGAATATTAGAATCCAAGCAAGCCCCATCCTCACAGCCATTAGGACACATATAAGCTTCATCATCATATTCCCCAGATTCTTTACAAATAAATTCAAACAAAGTATCTCCACTACAAGTATCACTAGCAGAAGTAATTCCTTCAACTGGAGCATCTTCATTTTGACCAGTTACAGTTCCCTTGGTATAGTAATTCAATCCCCCATCACTATCAACACAACCATCATCACTAACAGGTAAACTAGGAGGTCCTACTTCACTCGGCTTCTCTAACTTACAATCTCCTGAAACTTTCACGATCATACCCATTCCTAAAAAATCATTTAAATCAAAATGTTCAAGATCAGGAGCAATTGACATCCATTCACCATCTTCGGGATTCCAAGCATATATCTTTTCATAATTACAATTTCCCTTTATCTTATCCCACGAGAAAGTATCATCATAAAAAATATTAGTTGTAAACCCAATAAAATTCCACCCACTAAACAGCGAAACATATTCTAAAGGAATAAATTCAAGTGTTTTATAGGTCATTTCCCCTCTAACATCCGAATAAACCCAAAAGGAACTAGCACTAATGTAAGTATCCCACCGAGTATTACTTCCTCCCATTTTCTCTCTTTCAGGACTAGGATAAAATCTAACGTACTCTTGAAGTTGAGAATTCCAAGCATAAACAGCTTTAATATTTTCCGAAGAAATATCTCCAGATTCTATCCAATCGGGATTTCCAAAACCATGAAGCAGATTCCATCCCTTTTCTACATTAACAGTAACGCTATCTATTTCAGTATCAATAGAACCACCATCTGTATAATCTAGATTATCCCTTATTGCCCCCACAAAAACACTCAAAACCAAAACAAATCCAAGAACCAAAAATAACTTTTTCATAAAACCACAACCCCATTATATTATATAAAACTTCCCATCACAACAATCTCTAAAAACCAACATTTCTTAATTTTAACATGGACAATAACAAAAAAGAAGGTCATGACAAAAGTCCCGAATATTCCAAAAAACCTTTAACAAAGACCCAGCTAATCGCCCCATCATATTACAACAGAAAAGACATTCAGGCAAAAATGTTCGAATTCTGCCGCCATAGAGAAAGCGTCGCAAGTTTCAACTATGATTATTGGGCAAAACGCCCCGACACCTTCGACTACCCAACCGATATCCCAAATGCTGCAAGAAACGGCGCAACATCATTCCACTGCTCCGAAGAAATCTGGACTAACCCACTCGACATCAAAACCGACATGACCCCACAACAGTACAACGAAATCAAAACAGGCTGGGACTTCCTAGTGGACATCGACTCCCCATTCCTCGACTACGGAAAAATCGCCGCAAAACTAATTATCAACGAACTAGAAAAACACGACATCAAAAACTTCGGAATAAAATTCTCCGGCGGCAAAGGCTTCCACATCATCGTCCCATTCAAGGCATTCCCAGAAGAAGTAAACGGACAACTAACAAAAGACCACTTCCCAGAATGGCCACGACTAATCGCAGGCTACATCTTCAGTCAAATCCGAGAAAAAATGAACCAAGAAATCCTAAGGCTAACAACCCGAGACAAACTCCGAGAACAAGGCGAACTAGTCTCCGAAAACCTCTGTCCAAAATGCCACAGTCCAACAGTAAAAAAAGTAATTGGCAAATACGTCTGTCCCGACATCAAATGTAAAACCGAAGTCGAATCAATGAAATCAAACAGAAAAGAAATGCTCTGCCCTTCTTGCAACGGAAAAATGAAAAGAGTCTCACAACGAGAAATCGACTTCTGCGAAACCTGCAAAATCAGCACAGCCAAACTCGAAGCAAGTTCAAGCACATACGGCGGACAAGTTAGACAAAACACAACCCAGTTCAAAGTAGAAGACACAATCAAATCAACTGAAGACTCAGTCGACGTCGTCTTAGTTTCTTCCCGCCACCTTTTCAGAGCCCCATATTCCCTCCACGAAAAAACCGCTTTCGCCTCAATCGTAATCGACAAAGACCAAATCGAAGACTTCAAACCAACCGACGCCGACCCCCTAAAAATCAAAGAACCAAAATCATTCATGCCAAACGTGATAGAAGGCGAAGCAAGAAAACTCCTCTCAGAAGCCCTTGAGTGGGGAAGAGAAAACGCGCCAAAAGAAGAAAAGAAAAAATACGAAGGCGGGCCAATCGACATGCAAGGATTAACAATCACCGAAAACATGTTCCCGCCAGTCATCCAAAAAATTCTAAAAGGAATCCCAAAAGACGGCCGAAAAAGAGCCCTATCCCTACTCCTAGCTTTCTTCACATCTCTCGAACTCCCCGAAGATTTCATAATAGAAAAAATAGCCGAATGGAACAAGAAAAACTACCACCCCCTAAAAGAAGGATATATCAAATCCCAAATTTCATGGTCTCTAAAAAACAAACGACTCCCTCCAAACTACGACAAACCCCTATACAAAGAATTCGGCATCACAAACCCCCCAGAACCCGGCATGAAAAACCCAATAAACTACACAATCAAAAGAGCCATGCAAGCCAAAAACAAATCCTCAGGAAATTTCTACGTCAAACCAAAACACAAAGGCGAGATTTAGCCTTTTTTCATATCTAAATATTTTCGAATTAGTTTTTCAGTTCTCTTAGAAACCTTCGTCTTACTCCCAGGTTTCCAGTAAGAAATATGTTTTATTTCATGTCTTGGTCTTGATTTCCCCGAAGCCTTAACTAAAAAGACCTTTGCATGATTAACAATCCTTCTCCCTTTATTGTCATGCCATTGATATCCTTTATAACTAAAAAGATATTTCATACTCTTAGTCCACAATCCAGTCTCTTCTCTTAATTCTCTCATTGTTGCTTTTTTTCTTGACTCACCTTTATCCGCTCCTCCCCCAGGCAAGGCAAACACCTCTCTTCTTCCAGCTACAACCAAAACCCCTTTTCTAGATTCAACAATCGCCACACCTTTTCTTCTTATTCTCATCTACCCCAGCTCCTCAAACCACTCCCTCATCATCTTCGGCATCCGCTTATACAACCAAGCATTAAACTTCACAAACTCCCGAGTCTCCATCGTCACATAATCAATAATCTTATCATAATCCCCATGCTTAAACCAAATCGGCACCATCATCCCATCACGATCCTTCCCAGTAATCTTATTCAACCCCGACCCCTTAAACTCACCACCCTTCATCAAAATCCCAATCACCCTCAAATCAATAAACGGCTTCGACAAAATATCAATCTCAGCCAACCCATGAATCTCAGCCCGCCTCTTCAAAAAATTATGCTCGAAAGTCAAATTATACCCAACAGGCACGAAACTAAAATCATAATCATCAAGAAAGCTGGTCTCTCTCAAAAATTTCTCAATAATATCTTTCTCACAACTCTCCCAAGACTTCAAAATCACCAACGGACCAATAGCTTCCCCAGTCCCACGACTTAGTTCCTGATATTGAATCGTCACAATCTCATCAACATTCGGATTCAACCCCGTCGTCTCGATATCCAAATAAAAATTCCCCATAAAACTATATACTAACCAACTATAAAAATTTAACAATATTTATAAACAACTTGTCCTATATCTACACATGAAAAAGACAGGGGTGATGATAGTGCTATTCTTATTAGTATTCTCATTAGTCCCACTAATTCTCTCAGCAGAAAACGACACATGTGAAGCAAACGAAGATTGCGGAACTGGAGAAATATGCGACAACGAATTATGCATCATCGAAGACGACACAACAGATGACGATGACGAAACAGAATCCCAACAAGACCCAGAAAAAATTGACGAAGCCTTTCTTTGTCTAGAAGATAAGGCCGACGATTGTTCAGGGTTAACAACTCAAGAAATCGCACTAACAATACTAGCAACTCCAGACAACATATTCGACGACTGCGTAGAGGAATTAATCGACAAAGAATCTTCAGATAACTGGGGAAACGTCCGAGACACCGCACTAGCAATCATAGCCCTAAAACACGCAGGTGAAGACACAACCGACTACGAAGAATGGCTACTCGAACAAGAACAAACCCCAACAGAATTAATCTGGTACTTGCAAGAAGATTCAAACGAACAAACAGAATGCCACATCGGCTACGACGCAAAAGATTACCTAATAACAATAGGTGAAAACAAAAAGATCGACAAGAACGCTGGGTCATGTTTAACAAGAGCTCAATCAAACTTCTGGTTACAAATAAACTCAAACTGCTTCGAAGAAGAATTCATAATCGAATGCGACAAAGATTTCATAGCAAACCTATTATACAGAAACCAAAAATCCTCAACAATATATGTATTAGAAGGAACTGAAAGCTCTCCAGCCTTCGGATCAATATCACTATCAGTAAAATCAAAATGCTTTGGAAAAAACTCATGTGAATATGAAGCAACAGCATGGGCAACACTAGCACTTTTATTAACCGGTCACAACGTCGAAGAATTCATACCATACGTAATCGCAATGTCCGACACAAACGAAGGATACCTACCAGAAGCATTCATCTACATGCTAACAAACTACGAAGATTATGCAAGCCAACTAGTCGCAAGCCAAAAATTAGGAAACTATTGGGAAGCCGAAAATTCTGCATACAACCGGCACTACGACACATCACTAGCATTACTTGCATTAGGCAGCTCATCCTCATCAGAACAAATCACAAAAGCACGAGACTGGCTGTTATTTTCACAAGGTTCCAACGGTTGCTGGTCAAACTCAATAAAAGATACGGCAATGGCTTTATGGGCACTTGAAGGGCGAGCAGGACGAGCTTCATCAGGCGGCGGCGTAACATACTGTTCAGAAGCAGGTTATTTCTGTGTCCCAACATTCGAATGCCCAGCCTCAGAAGATGTAGGAAATAATTATTTCTGTGGTTCACTTTCAGACACATGCTGTATGTCAGAAAACCTAAAAAGCTGTTCAGAATATGGCGGCTCACAATGTGAGTCAACTCAAGTCTGTGCAGGAAATTCCAGAAAATCAACAGATATAGAAACATGTTGCACAGGAGAGTGTGTAGAAAAGCCAACAGAATCAGAGTGCGAAGAGAATTTCTACACATGTATGGACGAATGCTCAGAATTTCAAGAATCAATATCAACATATTCTTGCGACGGTGTTCAAGTTTGCTGTCGAACCAAAACTGAATCAGAACCTAGTTCATCTTGGTGGATTTGGATGCTAATTATTTTAATCTTAATAACACTAGGAGCAATAGGATATATTTACAGAGAAAAAATAAAGTTATGGTGGTTTCAATTTAGATCAAAGTTCAAAAAAGATAAAGGCAAAAAAGGCCCAGGCCCAAGACCAGGTATGCCACCAAGACCAGGCCCAGGCCCAAGACCAGGTATGCCACCACGACCTGGATTTCCTCCAGTAAGAAGGGCTCCTACCCCAGTAGCTCAACAAAAAGGAAGACCTTACGACAGAAGAGATCCTCAAATGTCAGCAACATTCAAAAAACTCCGAGAAATGTCAAAGTAATTCTCCTCGGGCAAAGGATTTATTAATCCCGAAAACCTTTTCTCCAAATGAGGTGCGTAGCAATTTTGTTATCAATATTTCTAATATCCATGGCATCAGCCCTTCCTTTATTAGAATTCCAACACGAACAAACTCAACCAGGCGAAACAATTCTTGCAGCAATTACAACAACAGGAGAATTCTCAGAAGAAATAAGCAATGACCAGGTCAAATTCTACGAAGGCCGAAAAGAAATATTTTTAGAATCAGGCATAAAATTCTACGAAGACACTCATTACTTATATGTTTATACGACAAGAGAAGGAAACTTTTCAATGAAAATCTCAAATATATTATACACAGAGAAGGGCGAACTAAAATCAACAACAATCACAACACCTCTACTTATTCAAACAAACGAATTAACAGACGACAACACTACCTACACTGAAATCCTATCAATAAAACCAGGAGTAGTAATAGCAAACCCAGAAGCAAAAGTAAAACTAATAAACAAAGGAACCTCCCCTATAGACGTAACTTACGACGAAAACGAAATAACGATACAGCCACTCCACACAGAAGAAATAATAACATATCCACAAAAAATATTCTCCGAACTAAAAATTTCAACATACAAAGATTTTACAGTTTCAATAATATACCCAACATTTAACTCAAGCCTAAATGAAACACCATTTATAGAAGAAAAATTCGATCTTAAACACGACCCAGACTTACTTTTTGCAGAGTTAATCGTAGATAACGACACAACAGAAACAATTCAACTTTTCAACTTCGGAAACGAATCAATAACAAATATGGTGTTCGTAACAGATATAGACTTCATAGAAATCAAAACAATAGAAAACATGACAGGAAAAGAAATCCACAACCTATCACTCTCATTCTCACCAAACTATCCAGGCCACATCCAAGGCGACATCAATATAACATACACACAATACGATGAAGAAAAAACAATCTCAATTCCACTCAGTATATTCGTCCTACCAAAAGGAAGCACAGTAGAAGACTTCAACGTCACCGAAGAAACTTGTTCCGACCAATTCGGAATAGTCTGTGCAGATAGTGAAGTCTGCGACGGCAAAGCAATCTTCACCAAAAAGCAAGACTCAATAGACCGAGAATATTGTTGCCTAGGAAGTTGCCTTCCAATAGAAACAGACGAACCAGGAAGCGGCGGTTGGGGTTGGCTAATTGGACTAGTCATTTTAATAATTCTAGGAGCAGGTGGATTTTACTTCTACAAAAAATCAAAAGGGATCAAGCAAAAAACTCCAGATCAACAAATCAAAGAAACTACAGACAAATATTCGAAAAGATTAACTGGCGGACTAGAGCGAGGATAATTATTTCTTTTTCTTTTTGCTAGTAACCTTCTTCTTAGCAACCTTCTTCGGCTTCTCTTTCTCCTCTAACTTCTTCTGAGCTTCTTGCAACTGCGCATTAAGCTGATTAATCTTAATGTTAGCAATCTTTGCAATCTCATCATAACGATGCATTCGTCCAGAAATATTATTCAACAAAGCAGTAGCTTCAACCATATCCATCGTAACCTTCCCAGGCTCAATCACCTCAACCGAACTCGGCATAAAATCAAACATCGTCTCAGCCAACCGACCAAAATTAGGCGTCTCAAAATCAGCCTCGGCAAAACAAGTAAACATATCCCTATGTCCCTCAATCTCCTTAGGCTCACTAAGCTTAATCGAATGAACCTCTATATCATTAACCTGATTCAAAATCCCAATATGTTGCGACAAAGCCTCTTTCAAATGACTCGCAGGCCGCCCCGCAATCTCAACAATCATAATAGCTCTTACCATGAATCGATAAACCCAATTCCCCTTTTAACCTTTTCCCCAAATCAAAACCGCAACGACAAAAATCATGAACAAAGAAAAAACATAAGGCAAATAATCAAGAGCCTTAGAATCCCTAGACTCAAAAACAACAACCTCATCCTTACTTTCACCACCAAAATCAACAACCTCCGGCTCCCAAGATTTCTTCAAAACAATCACTTCGTCATACTCTTCAATCTCAACAACCTCCTCCAAAACCCCTACTTCCTCTTCCTCAGCCTCCTCAACTTCAATCTCAATCTCAAAAAACTCCCGCTTATCACCCTGCCTCAATTTCACAAACCCATCAAAATTCCCATCATCAGAAACCTTCAATAAAACATCTTCTTCATCCCCACTCTCAACAAATTCCTTCAAATAATAATACCCAGACTTCCACTCATCCTCATCCTCATCCCAAATCTTCAAAACAGAATCCCGCTCCTCATCCAACTCAACCTTAACGTCATAAACCCCATCACCATCAAAAACCTCCAACGAACACTCAAACTCTTCATCGACAAAAATTTCATCAGGACAATCAAAATCAATATCAACCGCAGAAACAAAAGAAATCATCAATAGAAAAAGTAATAGATATTTCATATAAAATACATAATATCAAAGCATATAAATTATCCGAAATCAATTTTACATACCAACAAATAGAAAAACAAATATTCCAGCAAAACATTTATATACTACTATTAAGTTAATACAATTATGGCAAGTGATAATGATACACTTAGAAAGCTCGAAACTTTAGAAAGCTTGGAAAGCGTACCTGTTGGTAGTGAAGTTGTACTTGTACACAGAAATGGGCGTCCCGGGAATTCTTTTACAGTTCATGGTAATTTTGAAGGTGTAGATACGAGAGTAGGTGCATATGTGGATGTTACAAATCATTTAGATCTACCCATCGAGCTAAACTTTGATCCAGCATACCCCGGGAAGCTTTTAACTTTTTTAAGAGGATTTCAAGACCCAAGATTTGAAAGAAAATCCGAATCCACGGGCTATAACCACTTTGCAAATCCCGGACCCAGATATGAAGCTTATCAAGTTGTCGAAAAATAAATTTTTTATCACTAATCCCTCATTCGTTCTTCAATGCCCCAAAAATTAACATACTCAATCTAAAGCCATCTTAATACATCAAAGTCCCAATAAGAACAGTCATATTAGTAATAAATCCAAGCGAGTACGCAATGGCAATAGGTTTATCCTTATGAACAATACCGTAAATGAACCAAGGAATATTAAACAAAGCATAAAGCCCCCAAGACAAACCCGACACTCCCATAGCGCTCTTATAAATAAAAATCTGTAAAATCTGAGGCAACGCAATCAACGGACCAATCACAGCAATAACAACCAAAAACCTATCTAAAAACCGAACCCACTTATTTTCATGCGGATATATCTCCAACTTTTTATGCACTCTCTTCCTTTTATGCATATGATGAATACCATTCATAGAAATCCCTAACAAACTTTCTTTAAATAATCTCCCTACTACATCCGCCCCCAATCTAAACAGTAGAAATATCTACAATCATAAACAAAAGCAAAATCTCCAATTAGCTTTTATTTTAATTTTTGACATTCCTTTAAAATTTTCTCTGATAATTTCAATTTATCTTTAATCATATTTTCATTAATTTTATCAATCCCCAAAACTTTCAAAAGAATTTTTTTAAGTTCAGTTCTCTCGCTTTTTATTATCTTTTTATCAAAAGCCCACGTTACTAAACATCCCACAATAAATCTATATGCAAAAACAAAAGGATAATTTTCAAAAGTTTTTCTTAATCCCTCTATATTATACCTAATTTTTATCTTATCAAAAAAACCAAAGTTTTCGCAGCTTGGATTTTCAGACTTTTTTATTTTATTCATTAGAAGATATGCTTTTTTAAAATCCCTTAAAATCTGTTTTTCATTTTCATTTTCAAAAGTATACAATCTTTCAATATTCTCATAGGTTTTAATTTTATATTTCCTATCAATTTTCTTCAAACTTGTCAATAATCTAAAAGTTGGAAAGGGAAAATTAAACCTTGGAGGCAAAGTGTGCATTAAAATAAATGCAGGGCTTTCGAGTCCATACAAATGATGAAAAGATTTTTCATAATCTTTATTCCTAAAAGATTTTTCTGCTGATTTCTGGTACTTTTTTGATTCTTCTAATTCATTATTAAATCTCTTTTTTGCCACTTTTTCATTAAACTTACTTTTCTTTATCTTACCTGTCTTGTCGTAAAGAATTTTTTCCTCTGGCAAAATATTTTCATTATTCAAATTTTCTATTTCAAAATAATGTTCTTCAATATATTTTCCTCCAAACCTATAAAACCTTCTTGGGTTTTTTGGCATATCTTTTTTCTTAACATAAAAAACTATATCAATATCACTATGTTCAGTTTCGTCTCTTCTAGCAACACTTCCTCCAAGAATGATTGCTTGAATAAAACCTTCATTAATCTTTTTATCAACTAAGGCATTGACAACCTCTACAAATTCTTCATGTATTTTTCTCATCGCATTCGCCCCTCAATCTCCCCAAAATCAATATACTCAACCCGCACCCGATTCTTCTCCTTCTCCTTAGACGCAACCAAAATCTCCGAAAAAATCCCACGATCCAAATACCATTTACATTTCTCCTTCTCAATCCTAGACAAAGTTCCATTCATCTTAACCTCAACCCCAATCACCTTATACAAATCCCCTCGCTTTTCAAAGCAAACAAAATCAGGAAACCCAGTCCCAATCGTCATCACCCCCATATTATTTCTAAACTTCCTAAAAAGCCTCTTACACGGCACCAACTTATCCTCGTCAATATCAATATTATTAGACCACTTATCAACAACCCAACCTTTCTCCTCCAAATCCTTTCGAACCCTAAGCTCGAACGCCCCACCGGCAGCCTTACTCTTCGCCCCCCGTTTCATATCAGACTTCTTCTTCAACTTAACAGTCCCATCATCCAACACAACCGGCTTATACTCAACCTCTTCCTCCTGACTCTTCAACTCCATACCAACACCAACAAACCAAGAATTATAAAACTTTATATAATCCCCAAATTTTAACATATCAGGAGATCATAAATGTTAGGAATCCAAATTTTAATTCTATTAGTACTACTCTTCTTGTCAGCATTTTTCTCAGGCATTGAAACAGCGCTAATGTCAATTAACCAAATAAAAGTAAAATCTCTAGTTAAACAAGGCAAAAAAGGAGCATCAGTCCTACACAGAATAAAACAAAGCCCCCACAAACTAATAATCACCATACTCATCGGAAACAACCTAGTCAACATTGGGGCAGCTTCCCTGGCAACAGTTCTGTTCATGGACTTATTCGGCTCAGCAGGAATAGGAATCGCAACAGGCGTAATGACTTTCTTAATCTTGGTCTTCGGAGAAATCACACCAAAAACTTTTGCAGCACAAAACTCAGAAAAAATTTCCCTAATAGTCGCACGCCCAGTCGAAATACTCTCAATTATACTTTCACCATTCGTCTGGTTCTTCGAAAAAATATCAAAAATGATGTCAAGTCTATTGAACTCTGAAGAAGACGGCGGACTTTCAGAAAGCGAACTAGAGACCGTCGTTACAATGGGAAGAAAAGAAGGACTCCTTGAAAAAGAAGCAGCAGAAATAATGCACAACGTTCTAAAGTTCGGCGGAACAGTCGCAAAAGAAATCATGACACCAAGAGTCGAAATGGTAATGATCGACGGAAATAAAAAAATAAGCGAAGCTCTAGATCTAATTGTAAAAACGCCATACTCAAGATACCCAGTTTACATCAAAGAAAACCAAATCGAAGGAATCTTAGACATCGACGACGTCCTGAAACAAGTAAGAGATAAAAAACTCGGCAAAAAAGTAAAAGAACTCCTAAGGCCAATATTATTCATCCCAGAAACAAAAGAAATAGACGACCTCTTAACAGAATTCGAAGGCAAAGAAGTCCCAATGGCAGTTGTGGTAGACGAATACGGCGGAATCGAAGGACTAGTAACAGTTGAAGACATCCTTGAAGAAATAGTCGGAGATATATTCGACAAAAGCAAAGCAAAAAATCTCTACTTCAAAAAACTAAAAGAAAATATCATAAAGGTAGATGCGAAAGCACCAGTCGATGAGCTAAACAAAATTCTAAAATTAGGAATCAGGGGAGAACACTTCAACACAATCGGAGGCTATATTCAACACAGACTCCAAAGAATTCCTCATCAAGGAGAAAGAATAAAATTACGAAACGCAGTAATTGAGGTCGGAGAAGTAACAAATCAAAGAATCAAAAACGTAAAGATAATCAAAAACATCTAAAGATCTCTTGCGTACACAGTTCGTCGCCCATTTGCCTTCGCCCGTTCAACTGCTTTCTTTAGCGCCTCATCAGTCTTCTTTTCAAGCGCCATCGCCAAATCCTCGCCCAAATTCAAACCTTCCAAGTTCTCCCGAATATTACTTTTTACAATCAATCCCATCTTTCTTTATCTCGCATTTAGTTCCACCATTAGTCGGCCTAAGAGCATTAAACAAATAATAAACATAAAATCCACCGACAATCGCAATCGTCGTCCAAAGAACAAAACTCTCCATTTCCTTAACACCAGTAAAATTTCCACCAAACATATATCCAATAAACAAAAACATAACAACCCACAAAATACTCCCAATAATATTAAAAAATAAAAACTTAGAAAACTTAACTCTTTCAGTCCCGACGATAAAAGGCGCAATAGAACGAGTCACAGGATTAAGCCTACCAAAAACTAGCGCTTTCCCCGGATGACCATGAACTACAGAACCAACTCTCTCAAGCGTTGCCTTCCTCACAAATAACTTATTAGCAAATCTATGAAAAAAGTCCTTCTTCACAAACCTCCCAAAACAATAACTAAAAGTATCAATTGAAATTGAAGCAACAATCGCAACCACCGCAACTTTCCACAAAACAAAAAATTCAAACCGAGCCAAAACTCCAGCTAGCAAAAGAACAATAGTACCCCCAGGAATAAAAGCCCCAATAAACGGAGTCGACTCAATAAAAAGCGCAAGAAAAACTATCAAATATCCCCAAAAAGCAAAAAAGCTCCGATTCATTCCAAGCAACGTTTCAACAAACACCATCTATTTCTTAACCTTCTTATCACTCTCTTCTACTTCAGACCTCATGAAAGGAAATAAAAGAACATCTCTAATTGAAGGTTGATTAGTAAAAAACATCACAATTCTATCAATACCAATCCCTATTCCACCAGCAGGAGGCATTCCCACCCTCATAGAATCAATAAAATCCTTGTCTATAACATTTGCTTCAAAATGTGCCTCAAACTTTTCAAGTCGCCCCTCACCTTTTAATTGATCCTCTAGTCTTTTTTTCTGCTCTTCTGGATCATTTAATTCACTATAGGCATTGGCAATCTCAGTACCGTTGATAAATAATTCAAACCTTTCAACAGTGCCTTCTTTTTCCCTATGATCCTTAGTTAAAGGGCAAGTGGATTTAGGATAATCAATAATAAACGTTGGCTGTATAAGATTGTGCTCAACTCCTTCATCAAACACAAAATGAATAAGTTGATCCCGAGTCCCAGAAAATCCAAGTTTTTTACCATAATCTTTCAATTCAGCTTCATTACATGGATCAATCTTACAATATTTTTTTATAGATTCCTCAATCGTCATCACTTTAAACGGAGCCTTAAAATCAAGGACCTTGCCCTGATATTCTACTTTAGTTTTACCATATACTTTTTTCGCAATACTCTCTAATAACTGTTCAGCCATCCTCCTAATATCATTGTAATCCCAATAAGAAGCATAAGCCTCCATCATAGTAAACTCAGGATTATGTGTTGCATCAATCCCCTCATTTCTAAAATTTTTACAAATAGTAAAATTCTTTTCAATACCTCCAACCAACAATTTCTTCAGATAAATTTCAGGAGAAATAGACAAATATAATTTCATCTTCAAGGCATGCAATTCTGTAATAAATGGCCTTGCTTCAGCTCCTCCATAAAGAGGCTGTAACGCAGGAGTTTCAACTTCCAAAAAATCTTTTTTCTTTAAAAAATCCCTCATGATATCAACAATTTGTGCACGTCTAACAAAAACCTCTTTCACATCAGGATTAATAATCAAATCTAAATATCTCTTTCTATACCTCTCCTCTTTATCCTTCAGCCCCTTATGTTTATCTGGCAACGGCAAAATCGACTTAGTCAAAATAAACAACTCCTTAGCCATAAGTGAAATCTCCCCAGTACGAGTCTTCATTACCTCCCCCTTAACACCAACAATATCTCCAGCATCAATCCTGCTAAAACTATTAACAACCTCCTGCGGAACCTCACCCTTCTGAACAACAATCTGAATCGTCCCCTTCAAGTCCTGTAAATTAAAAAACGACAACTTCCCAAAACTCCTCTTAGTCATAACCCGACCAGCAACAACTCTCTCTTGCCCAGATTTCTCCTCATCCTTCAACTTCCCAAACTCATCCTTAATATCAGTAGAATGAACTCTGTCTTCATGTAAATCAAACCGATGCGGATACGGATCAATCCCCTCCTCTCGAAGCGACGCTATCTTCTTAATTCTCTCATCAACTATCTGCTTCTCACGTCCCTTAAGCTCCATATTAACATCAACTAAACCATATTTATAAAACTATCAAAACCGAAGTATCTTAAATTCCTTAAAATCGCCCTGCCACTTCCGCTCCTCAATTTGAACATGACGAATCTGCGAATGCTCAGGTCCCTTCCGAACAAACCCAGCCAACCTATCAATCTGATCCTGCTCACCCTCAACAAGTATCTCAACATTCCCACCATTCAAATTCCGAACAAACCCACTCAACTTTAAATTATCAGCATGCTCCTTGACAAACTGCCTAAAAAAAATCCCCTGAACAGTCCCCTGCACAACAAACCTCGCCGCCTTCTTCATATTGTAAGAAATCAAACTTACTTTTTATTCCTGTCGGTCAGGTATTTCATTATGTTCTTTGGCTCTATCCCAAGCTTCCCAAAACCCAGCATGATAATTATCATAATTAGCGACGACCTCTGTCAACCTTTTTTCAATCTCTACTTCCTTCGGAAAAGAAACGTCAAACATATTACGATATTTATCCAAAACATTCGAAATTTCCAAACATGCCTCTTCGTCAAGTTCTCTTTCAAATTCCCCTTCTTCCTTAGAGGAGTATCTTATTATTGCGTTCCTTTTGTTAATAAGTTCCCCAGCAATTGCATCAGCAGAATGACTATATTCATAAGGTATAGGAACTTTCGGCTCAACAAAAAAATCAGTATCCGAAAGACCCCCCATACAAGATTGCAAAATACCCCTCAAGAGAAACCCGCTACTCCTTTTTTCAGCCATAAGTTCTTCTAAAATGTCTCTTCTACTAATGTAATCATTTAAGCGCAATAATATTTGAGGAACGTAATAAATAAATGCCTTCTCAATTGATTTATTAATATAATATGTCGGTCTAGATCCATTAGACCTATATTTCTTAAGTCGTCTCGGATCAATATTATAAGCATACCACTCAGCCGCATACTCAACCAACTCAGGATTATCCCTAGCGGCATGATAATTATTAACATGTTTACGCATCTCTTCTTTCATCTCCCGCAAGGTTTCTCTTTTAAACTTAGCCCTAAACCTTCTAGGTATACCCGCTCCCCTATCCTGCGACAAAAACTCATCATCCAATTCCATAATATAGTAATCATGAATACATACAAAAAACTTTTCATAAAAAAACAAGACATAATAACAAAACTTATAAAGAATATTCTATTATGTCTTAATATGGAGGCAAAAATAAATCTAAAAGATAGAAAGCTATTATCCCAATTAGAACAAAATTCCAGGCAATCAAACATAAAAATAGCAAAACAAATCGGAACAAGCAAAGACTCAGTTGCCTACAAAATAAAAAAATTAATAGACATAAGAATCATAAAAGAATTTTCATCAGTTACAAACCCTTCAAAACTAGGTTACACTTCGCACAGAATCCTTCTAAAACTCATAGACACTGACACAAAAAAATTCGACTCCATAATAAAACACTTAAAACAAAACAAACAAATTTGGTGGATCTCAAAGCTAGACGGTGCATGGGATATGGTCTTCGCAACTTGGACAAAAAGCAACACTGAGCTCCAAGAAATACTTGCAGACTTAAATCTAAAATTCAAACCACAAATCGGGGAACAGCAAATCTGCCCAGTCATAAAATATGAACTTTCCTCAAGAGGACACCTAACAAACGCCCCTTCAAAAAAACTCTTCACAATAGGCGGCGAACCAACAGCAGAAAAAATAGATGAAACAGATAAAAAAATTCTAGAAGAATTATCAAAGAACTCAAAAATCCCCCTAATCGATTTAGCCGAAATTCTAAAAATCGACAATATGACAATTCATCATCGGATAAAAAAACTAGAAGAAAAACAAATAATACTAGGATACACAATCCATCTAAACACAAGAAAACTAATGAAAGTCTTTTATTCGGTAAAAATAAATTTAAAACAGACAACTCAAAAACAAGAACTAATTGAATACATCCAAAAACTTCCACAAATAACAGCCACAACAGAAACAATCGGAGGTTACGACATAGATTTCGACATCGAAGTAGAAAATTCAGAAGAATACTTTCAAATCATAGAAAGAATAAGAGACAAATTCCCCCTCATAAGAAACATAATCTATTTTAGAATTCTAGAAAATTACAAAATACTCAGAATACCAAGGCTATCTTAATAACCCATTTTCTCCTGTCGGTCAATCTCATTATGAATAACAGTAATAACTTGACTCGCAAAAAGCGTTAAAGGCCCAACCGAAACCCCATCAATCTTTTTCAAAAACTTTTTCTTATCCGACGGAAACCCATCATGATCCCCAATAATAAAAACCTCATTCCCTTTCAATTTCAAATCCCGTACATCCTTCCCACGACCTTCCAACAACAAAACATCCTTCCCATCTTTATCCAACTCTTTAGCTAAATGCTCAAAACTTTTCTTCTCAATTAAAGCCCCAGGAAAAACCTCTAACAACCCCTCGCTGTCAGGCGATTTATACAACATCCTCTTTATCAACCCCGCAACATTCTTCTTAGAAATTGGCATCTCTTTATTCGATTCCAAAACCAAATGACGAGGAGCACTAGGTGGCCCATCAAAAATCAAATGCAACCGAACATCATCCCTCATCGCATTCGAAACAAAAAATACAGAAATTATCACATTACAAACTATATCCATCCGCCCAGCCTTCATCAAATCATCCTTAATCATATTCCCAGCCGTCACAGCACTCTTCGAATAATAAATAAATTCTCTCATTTAAAAACCAAGAGAAAACACTTTAAGAAACTAACCCAACTCATCTCTCCCAAGTACAATTAGGACTAGGAGTTTCATGCATCCCATTTCTTAACAAATTTTCTCCCATAGCATCCAAATCATCAAGGACATAAACTAAATTATCAGAGTCAGGAAGGGGACGCCTCAAGCCAGGAACAGCAATATAACAACCATAAACATCCGTTCCCATTTCTCTCCTCGGTAATAAACTCATGAGTCAACATCATCAGTATTCCTTTAAAAATATTATTATCCCGAAATATACTATTTTATCCCAACTAGAATCTAACTTTTCCCCAAAACTTCAAGGCATTTCTCAACTCAGAATTAGTCTCACTATAATCCCCCAATGTTCTACCCTTCATAACAGCGTCGACAGATTGTCTCATTGCAGTCGCTCCAACTCTAGTCCCCTGAGGATGACCATGACATCCCCCACCAGCCTGAATAATAATATCCTCGCCAAAATTCTTCATCAAATAAGGAACATGCCCAGGATAAATTCCCCCACTACAAACAGAAAAAACAGGCTTAATACTCCCCCAATTCTGCTCAAGCCGATGCTTAGTCCTCTTAACTTCCATAGTCTCCATCTCCTCATTAATCTCACCAACCTCTCTCTTGCCTCCTCTCATTTTCCCAATTCCAGTTCCAATATGCAAGCTATCTACCCCAGCAATCCGTGCAAAATCAGCAACACTCATCATCGACAAGCCATGATTAGGGTTCTCTGTAAACGCACCATGCATCGCCCTATGCGCATGAATCCCAAGCGTCGTATTTTCACGCAAAGTCTGTAAGCTCGCAAAACCAGCAGTAATAATATCATGCATTACAAACTTCCCGCCAAGCTCCTTCGCCAAATCAGCCCTCTTCATCATCCTCATCGACTCCGCAGTCACATTAATCAAATAACCCTTCTTCTCTCCAGTCTCCTCGCTCGCCTTATCACACATCTCCAAAGTCTTAGCCGCCCTCTTTTCAAACAAATTAAATTTTTGCGAAGACAAATTCTCATCATCCTTAACCAAATCGCAACCCCCAACCCAAGACTCAAAAGCAACCTTAGCATGATCCTTAGTTTTCAATCCCAACTTTGGTTTAACAATCGTTCCAACCAACGGCCTTTTCCTAACTCTCAAAATCTTACGATAACCTTCAATACCATAACGCGGCCCAGGAAAAGTCTTCAATAACTTTCTAGGAAACTTAATATCCTCAAGTCTCAATCCCTCAACACACTTCATCCCAAAAACATTACCCGCTATCGACGACAAAATATTAGCAACAGAACCATCCTCAAACAAGTCCTGTGGATAAGCAATCTTCACATAATTCCCAGAAACCGCAAAAACCTTAGCCCCCAACTTATTTACATACTTCTTATTAGATGAAACATTACACCACGTCCCAATACTCGACTCCAAAGCAACATTGTTAGCAGCCTCATTCAAACTCATGCCACTAGGAGTCACCTTAAATAAACAAATCAAGTCCTTTCTCGTAGGCTTATAATTCAAATCAACAAAATCAAATTTCTTTCCCATTTTACTTTTTCTTTGACAGAAGAGGCAAATTCTTATTTTCCTTTTCTTCCCTCATGTCTTCTTTAATATCATTAATATCCCCCGCTATATCTACCTCAGATCTCTTTATATTATAAATATTAGTCACAATACTCTCAAGAGAATGAACACCCCATCCAGCAAGATAAATCACCGCAGCCCAAGGAGAATGTTTCAACCATAAAGGCATTTCAACAAAAACAAATATCTCCAAGGCCAACCAAACCAAAAGAAAAGCTAGGGCAAGCCAAGCCAAATAATCCCAAATCGATCGCCCCTCCATCCCAACAACAAGCAGAATTAGTTTTTATATCTTATCAAAATTCAAAGTTAAAGACGACAAAGAATTTTCTCACACCTCTATTTAATAATTTAGTTAAATATATCAAGTAAATTAAGTTAACGAAAGACTTAAATAGTATTACATATTAAAAGAATCATGGAATTTGATGATTTTTTAACACAGCCAAAATGGCAGATACTAGAATTAATTGCCAAAAAGCCTTCCTCTCCTGTAAAAATCTCCGAAGAAATAGGAACTTCCGTCGCATATGTAAGCCAACAACTAAAATTTCTAGAAGCAGCAGGAATAATAAAAAAAGAAAGAACAAGAGAAGTAGGTAAAGGAAAACCCCGTCTAATTTATTCAATCTCTGAAGATATATTCCACATAACCGCTCTAATAAACAAAACCCCAGAAAAGAAAAAAATAATCCCAAGCATCCATCAAAAAATAGTATTAAGAATTTGGATGCTAGATGACAAAGATCTAATTTACTTTTCAGAAAAATTATTATGGAGAGTCGAGCCATTTTTAGAAGACATAACTCAAATATCCATCGACACAAAAAAATCCAAAGTCACAATCTCTTCAAAAAACAAAAAAATAGAATCAATTATACAATCCTTTCTTAAAGAAATCAATAACAAAATAAGTTGTGAGATTTCCCCTGCTACCAAAGACCCAAATCTTTTTCATCAAATTTATAATTCGGAGGCAATAACAGTATGAAACAAGAGACTCTAAAAATAATTTCAATAACACTCATCTTAATATTAACATTACATCTAATGCCAGCAACGCCTAACGGGGCCTCAATTACTCCGGGAGCATCCGAAAGACCCGACTCTGGCCAAGCATCAAACCATTCCGCAATCGCAGGGAATATAACCGAACTAACAATTTTCTCAGGAGACGGAGCATCACAAACTTGGCAAGGTTATTACGGAAACGTCTCAGGGGGACTAAGCCTAGGAGACGGCTCAAACAACATCCTATATAACTGGAGCCTTATAACGCCAAGCGGCGAAGTATACGCCTCGACAAACTCATCAATAACATGGGTAAACATCCAATGTTTCAACTTCTCAGCAAACGGAAGCTACATAGACGAGTCAGGAAACGGCGGAACAACAAACCAATACGGAACAAACATAACGATACTCGAAAGCGAATACGGAATTTCCACAACAGACCTAGACGGAATAAATGAAACCTTCACTATAAAAAATCACGACCTATTTTACACTTCAAACAAAGAATTCTCAGCAGACGAATGCCGAAGCCTACAACTTTTTACAAACGAAACTCAAAGCGAAGACGGTTCCTTCGAGGAATTGATTCTATACGAGCCAGCAACAAGAAGCGTCATATTCTCAACAATTTTAGAAAATTCGAAGAAAGGTTTCAATAATAAAGAGGTAGACTTTCAAATGGTAGTCCCAGAAGACGGCCACGACGCCGACACCCAAACAACAATGTACTTCTTCTTCATAGAGATAGAATAATCAAAAATCAATCCCAAATCTTTTCAATTCTCTTTTCAGTTGCCTCGGATTTTCAAAACGAATAGTATTTATTCCCAACTTTTTCGCAGGACGAATATCATCAACCAAACTGTCTCCAATCATCAAAACCTCGTCGGGTTTCACCCCATATCTCTTCATAATTTTTTTAAAACCTTTCAACGAAGGCTTAACTTCTCCATCTTCAAAAGAAAACATCGTATAATCAATAGAGTTTAATAAAGAAGTATTCTTCCTCAAATATTCAACCGAAAAAATACTTGTATTAGAAAGCAAAGCAATTTTGTACCCATCTTGTTTCAACTTTTTAATCAAAGGTAGCGAATGAGAATATAATCTAGCCCTTTTCTCCCTCTTATCCCTAATTCCCAAAACAGTATTCACATTTTGCTCACAAGCATCTATCCCCATCTTCTTACATAAAAATTCATAAGCGGAATACTTGTCTTTCCATTTTCTAGTCTGAAGAGCCATTTCAAATTTTTTCCGAAGAACTTCCCTTGACCCTTTCAAATTAAATTCCCTTCTTATAACATCTATAGTCCCATTTCTCAAATCCTTGTAAACAAGTGTCTTCCATAAATCAAAAATAACCACCTTAATTTCCATCCTACTTCCCACAACTAGTACAGTCCCCACATTTTCTATGATATGCTTGGCACTCCGAACATCTCCCATGTCGAGGACAATCCCACGTACACGGACAATCTGGATTCTCAACTTCACTCATATTTTTTTAATATTTTTTATTTCAATAACTATCGCCCCCTTAACATCAAACTCCTCGTTCTCAGGCAACTCTTTTACAAAATCAAACCATTTCCCAGAATCAAAATACTCAACGATACCATCAATTTCAATACCTTCATCATTTTCCCAGAAAACCAGAGAAACATTAGGATTGCTTTTAATATTTTCAATAGTAGTATTCATAAAATTATTTGTAATTATAATTTTATTATCCCTAATATCATTAATCTCCACAGCAATATTGTGAGGACAATTGTCTCGACCGACACTCGCCAACGCAATATTTTTATTTTTCAAATCTTCAACTTCCATTCTCCAACACATACCCTTCTTTACTATCCTTAATAATCCATCCCATTTCTTTCAACTTATCCCGCAACTCATCAGACTTCCCCCAATTCTTTTCAGCCCGAGCTTTCTCCCTCTCATCAGCAATCTCTCTAATCTCCGAAGGAACCTCAACTTCCTCAGTCTCCAACAACTTCAGCCCAAAAACCTGATCCATCTTTTTTATCGTCCCAATCTTACCCTCAGCCTTCTCATCCCTAACCAAACTCCAAAGCACAGCCAAAGCCCCAGGCATATCCAAATCATCATTAATCCTCGCCTCAAACTCTTTCAAATATTTCTTATTAATCCCACGAACATTCTCCAATCCCGAAATAATATTCCTCAACTTCCTATAAGAATCAACAGCACTCTGCATAGCCTCATTACTCCAAGTCAAAGGCTTCCTATACTTCGCCGAAAAAGTAAAATACCGATACGCCAAAGGATCAATTCCCTCTTCTTCCAACTGACTAATCGTCTTAATCTTTCCAGCCGACTTAGACATCTTCCCACCTTTAATATTCAAAAACGCTCCATGCATCCAAGTCTTCACCCACGGCTTTTTCCCAAAAGCACACTCCGACTGTGCAATCTCATTCTCATGATGCACCGACGCCAAATCCTCGCCGCCAGTATGAATATCAAACTGCTTTCCCAAATATTTAGAACTCATAGCCGAACACTCAATATGCCATCCAGGAAAACCAAGTCCCCAAGGGCTCTCCCATTCCTGTTGCCTCTCTCCCGGCGTCCCACTAAATTTCCAAAGCGCAAAATCCGTCTTATTTTTCTTCTCCTTAGCACTAATCCGTTTCCCCTCTTTAAGCCCCTCAATTTTCTTATTCGTCAACTTCCCATAATCACCAAACTTAGAACTATCAAAATAAACCCCGTCACTAGTTTTATAAGTATAATCTTTCTTCTCCAAAATCTTAATCAAATCAATCTGTTCCTTAATGTGTTCAGTAGCCCTAGGCCAAAAATCAGGCTCAATCAAATTCAACTTAGCAAAATCCTCTTTAAACGCCTTAAAATAAAACTCACTAATCTCCTTAGCCGTCTTCCCTTCACTAGCCGCCGCCTTCTCTAACTTATCGTCCCCCTCGTCACCATCCGAAGTCAAATGCCCAACATCCGTCACATTAATCACATGCTTAACATCAAAACCATTATACATCAAAACCCGTTTCAAAACATCAGCAAAAACCGAACTCCGAAAATTCCCAACATGCGCATACCAATAAACCGTCGGCCCACAAGTATAAATCCCAACCTTCCCATCTTTAATCGGAACAAAATCTTCCTTTTTCCGCGTCAACGTATTATACAATTTTATCATATCCAAGTGAAATAAATTAGATTAATAAAACTTTAGAATTCAAGAATTGTGAAATCCCCTTCAGAACCTAAATTAATAACCTTAGTTTTCCCAATTTTTGATTGTCCTCGAGCCTCATGGATATGTCCACACAAAACAAGTTTAGGCTGATATCTACGAATAGCTTTCAATAATATTTTGGAACCAACATGCTTCCCAGAGTGAATTTTATCAACATGACCAAAAGGTGGAGCATGAGATAGTAAAACAGAATTTTTGTATTTCTTCAGCAATTCAGAAAGTTTCAAAAATCTCTTATTATTCAAATCATTACTATAAAATCCCTTAAATTTTTCCTCAAGCCAAAAGTGAGAATGCTTTTCATAAATCATATCGAACAAAACAAAAACTTTTTTCTTTATTTTAACTGCCCCCGTTTCCCTATAATAAAGATTCTTATTTTTGAATTTTCTAAGCAAGTCCTTAAAATATTTAGAGCCCTCCTGTGTTAAAAACATATTGCCCTTAAAAATAATTAGAGGAAGCCCACAAGAAAGAAGTTTTTTCAAAACCGCCTCACCTTTTTTCAAATCAGGAAATCCTCCTTTATTCTTACTTCTCTTGATTGGGAAAACTTCCCCAACGCAAATAATCAACTCAATCTCATACTTCTTAATCAAACTGTCAATATTCTTTGGAAGCTTTCCGTGAGGATCACCAAGGGCAAGAACTTTCATACTCAACTAAGAAATTTCACACTTTTAACTCTTCCTTTCTTAGAATCAAAATCAATCATAACCTGCGCCCGCTTCCCATAACCAGGATTAATCAACAAAGTCTTTCCCAATTTATCCCGCCCAGGATGATCATGAATATGTCCACCAACACAAACCACAGGTTTAAACTTCGTGCAAAATTTCCGCGCAATCGTCGACCCTAAATGTTTCCCATAAGCATAAGACTTTTTGTCCATCACCCTATCCAACTTCGTCCCATTCGGAATATTATGACTAATAAAAAAAGTCGGCAACCGTTTATTTTTCCGACCCTTATGCGCCCCCTCCAACTTCCCAACAATCCTATCATGAGCTCTCTTTAATTTTTCAACCTGCTTCTTGCTATACTCCCCATTTTTTCTCTTACCAAAACTCTCCGGCGCACTACTTAACCCATAACCAACAAAATTAATCCCACCAAACGGGGCGTTATGTAACATACAATTATGAACATTCTTCGTCCCCTTAATCAAATTAGAATTAATCTCATCTCCAGCCCACGAATCATAAAACCATTTCAAATAGCTATAACTACTTGCATCCAAATTCTTAATCCTCGACTTTCCATAACTCTGATCCCAATTCCCCCCAACCATAAAAATCGGTTTTCCAAAAGAATCAAGATACTTCAAAACCTTATTACCTTCCTCAACGGACATCTTCTCATAACTCTCTAGCTTCTTTCTGCTTCCCAAAATTTTAGAAGCAAATGCCTCAAAATCCAACGACGTATCAGTCGCCCCAACTTTTTTCAATTCCCTAAACCACTTCTTGTAAATCGGCGCAATCTTCCGGTCATCACAAATATCCCCAACCAAAACCATACAACCAAAATCCCTATCCTTAATCACAGGTCGTCTCCCATGCAAATCACCAATCACTAGAATTTTCATGCTATTCACTTTATGAGCAACCAAAACAGGATTATACCCCTGTCGCTTATTAATCTTAAACCCCTTCAGTAAATCTTTCTTAGAAAGAGTAATCAACCCATCTCTCGAGCACATAAAAAAATACTTATCCCCTTCCTTCTTGTAGGCAACAATCCAATGAGGGACCGAAGGTTTACCATTCTTCATATAAAAACTAGAAGTCAGCACTGCAACACGATTTCCCGCAGCCAACAAAGCGTCTAACTTGTTCATAGGATCATCAAGCGCCTTAACCATTGAAGAAAATTTCTTATTCAAACCATTAAACCTCTTCCTAGCTGCAGCCTTATATTCAGTCTGTAACTTTTTAGGAATTTTCTCATGACGAATCATCAAGTCGAACATTTTATTATTTAATTTTTTAGAGCAAGTATAAATCGTCAAATCTACATTATGTTCTTTTGCCCAAACCAAAAAAGCAGAATAAGAAGACGCCTTAAATGGTTTAAGTTTCCCTGTCCGTGAAAGTCCCATCTCAATTTCTTTATTTGCCTTAATCCCAGCGAGGTTAATAAAAGCACAAGGTCCACAATTAAATGAAGATTTAGTAGTATAAACTTTCATATCCAACCATCCAAAAACAATTATTTAAATTTAAGCAAGTACTTCAACATCAAAGAAATCAGTAGCATAAGCAGAGCCGTCCATCTTCACATCAATATGCATCCTAAACGTACAAAGCGGCGCATTCTCAGGAATAAAAAATCTAACAATCCCAAAATAAGAATCCCCAGGAGCAATCGTCATCTGATCACTTCGCCCAGTCTTAAGCCAACCCTCAATCGCCTTTTCATCAACCCCACATTTCTTTCGAACATCAGGATCAGAAACAGTAACCTCATAACTAAACTTCCCAACCTCAGCAGTCCCCCTCACCAAATTCTTTATACCAAACGCAATACCCCAGTCCTCATTCTGCTCAATCTTCGCAATCTGATTCGGCAAATAAACAACAGTCCTCTTATCCTCAACAAACAACTTATTTATCTGCGCCTTAACCTTATCATTCATCTGCAAAATATTCTCACTCGACCCAGTAAAAATATTCTTAACCAAAACCAACCCCAAAATCAACATCGACATCGCCAAAACAATCACAACAATCGTCCCAATAGACAACTCTATCGCACCCTTTTTCATACAAGTCTATCGTTTCTTTTCTTTATAAAAGTTATGGGAAAATAAAATGGGACTGGGGAGAATCGAACTCCCTACACCACGGTCTTCAGCCGTGTGCTCTCCCAATGAGCTACAGCCCCATTCAATATCAAGAGAAAAGTTACTTTTTAAGTTTAATCATGAGGAGTGCGAGAATCGAACGTCTACACCGAACGATTAGGTCTGAACAAATTTAGAAATAATTGCAGACATGATTGTGAGTAGGTCTTCAGCCGTGTGCTCTCTCGGGTGAGCTACAGCCCCATTCAATATCAAGAGAAAAGTTACTTTTTAAGTTTAATTACAAATAGTAAGGCTCTTCCAAAAACAATAAAAAGAAACTTTTCTTAACTCTACTATGTCGAAACTAGGATTCGAAGCAAAAAGAAAATTAATCCACCTTCTTGGTCTCACATATGTTCTCATCTACTGGCTAGCCCTAAAACTTCTCGGCCACCGAATCGCAATGCTAATACTCCTTTGTATTTTAATAACTTTCATCACAATAGAATTTTTCAGAATCAAAGAACACATGAAAATCCCGATATTCCACGTTCTCTGGCGATCAAAAGAAGAAAACACCCTCGGCGGACAAGTTTATTTCATGCTCGGAATAATTATAGCACTAGGTTTATTTGAGTTCAACATAGCACTCGCAGTAATTTTGATGACAGTATTCGGAGATATGGCAGCCGCAATATTCGGAATCGCCTTCGGTAAACACTGGATCAAGAGCCTACCAGACACAGCATGGGAGGGTTGCATCGCAGAATTCATAGTTGACGTTGCAATAGGACTTTTCATAATCGGCGACCCAATTATCGCAATCCCAATGGCACTAATGGCAACAATCGTAGAAACAATCTTCCCTCACATTGACGACAACTTAGCAATTCCAGTCTTCGCAGGTTTCGTCGGCCAAGGATTAAAATTACTTTTCCCTTAATCCAAGAAAAATAAACAGTCAGTAGGAAATAGGCCGTGTTCTGTCAAATTCCGTAATCGGACAATTTGTACTAACATCTGACTAAGCGGGTGCAATAACCCTTGCATCAATCAGGGTGCTCGTTCCAGCCGAATTAAATCGGATCGTTTCTATACCAGAGCCACGCCTCGCGACGCACGATTTTCATCGTTAATTCCCCTTCGGGCTTTAGCAAACTAAATTGCTAAGGATGCACGGACCTTCCTCAGCGTCCAGAAATCATTTCATTTCTCCAGCCTTTTAGACCAGGACACCGACAGTTAGCTATCCTACTGACTAATATATCAAAGTAAAAAACCTTTTTAAGTTTAGTTGTTCTACAAATTTCATGATAAACAAAATCAAAGACAACGTCTTTCAATTAGGCTTTCAGATATTCGGCAGCACAGTATACCTAATAAAATTAAACAATCAAAACATTCTAATCGACACATCCAGCGAAGAAAACAAGCAAGAACTAATCAACGACTTAAAAAAACTAAATATAACCCCAGAAAAAATAAACATATTAATTCTAACCCACGATCATTGGGACCACATAGGGAACAACAGCCTTTTCACAAACGCAAAAATCATAACTAACGAAAACACATCCGACCTCCTACAAGAATTCAAAACAATTCAAACTCCAGGTCACACCACAGACTCATTCTGCATCCTCTACGAAGACATACTTTTTTCAGGCGACACGATTTTCCATCACGGTGGCAGAGGCAGAACAGATTTACCAGGCGGCAGCGAAGAACAAATATTAAACAGCATAAGAAAATTAAAAGACATAGATTACAAAATATTATGCCCAGGACACATCGATTAAAATGAAAATCCACACAAAACAACTCCACATAAAAACCCCAAACCGAATAGACTTCGTAAACATAACAAACAAAATTCAAGAAATAGTCGACGAATCAGAAGTTCAAGACGGCTTAGTCCTAATCAACCCAATGCATATCACAGCCTCAGTCTTTATCAACGACGCCGAATCAGGATTAATTCAAGATTTTAAAGAATGGTTAGAAAAACTAGCTCCAAAAAATTTCAACTACCATCACCACCAAACAGGTGAAGACAACGGCTTTTCACATCTCTGGAGAACAATCATGGGAAGAGAAACAACTGTGGCAATAACAAACGGACAACTCGATTTCGGCACATGGGAACAAATTTTTTACGGCGAGTTCGACGGACAACGCGACAAAAGAATTCTAGTTAAAATAATTGGAGAACAATAATTCTTAAATAGTTTGTATTTCTGATTAATTTATGGAAAAACTTGAGATTGCGACAGATATGGACGGCGCAGATCTCCGATGCAAAGGATGGTGCCACGATTTTAGCCCAGGAACTGTTGGTTACAAAAGTACTCCAGCAATAGAATATTTTGAATAAATTTTTATTTAATATTCTAGGAATAACCATAGATGAAACTTTCCAAATTAGCCAGAATCTACGAATTTGGAGGTGAAGATAAATTTTATTATGTCATCCGCCATAGTATATTAAACAAGTCCTTCATTTTTTCCGAAGAAGAATATGAACAATTAATTGATTCTTTAAAATCAGGCGAAGACAACGATGTAATTCAAGAGCTAAGAGTAAATCATATAATTGTCGGAAACAACTACAAAGAAGAAAAGTTTATCGATTTTTTAAAAGATAATTATAATTCCAACAAATTTAGTTTAGAAATTGTTTATCTAATATTTAATTCCAATTGCAATCTAAAATGTAAATATTGCTATGTTGAAAAAAGTACAGACCCAAAATTCTCTCATCAATCAATGGATGAGCCTACCTTCGAAAAAACAATGACATGTATAGAAAGAATAATATCTAAAGCAAACAAAAAGAAAATCAATTTCATTTTTTACGGATCAGAACCCTTAATGGCAAAAGATATGATTTCAAAAAGTCTAGAAAGAATATCGGCGGCCTGTAAAAACACAGAAACAGAAACAGAATTTAATATTACGACAAACGGGACATTATTTGATAATCAGATTCTAGAAATATTCAAAAAGTACAAAGTCAAAGTTTCGGTGTCACTAGATGGACCAAAAGAAGTCAATGACCAAATGAGAGTGACCCAAGAAAACCATGGAACTTTCGAAGAAATATCCTCATCTCTAGAAATGTTAAATGAAAAAGAAATCCCTTTCGGTATATCATGTACGATAGGACCGCATAATATCAACACCCTAAAGGAAAATATAGAACTCTTTAAAAAAATGGGGGCGACAAGCATCGGGTTCAATATATTACTCAATGCACGTTACTACAAAATTCCTCAAGTGCCATTAAACAAATTAAATGATAATCTTATTGCAGCTTCAGAAGTAGCAAGATTACAAGGCATTTATGAGGATCGCGTTCAAAGAAAATACAGAGCATTTCATAATTCAATCCCAAGATTAAAAGATTGTGGAGGTGTAGGAAATCAACTAGTTTTTTTCCCAAATGGAGACATTGGCGTTTGCGAAGCCCATTTGTGTAATCGAAAATACGAAGTAGGAACCGTCGACGACTTTGAATTAGACAACATTAAAAACAATGACATAATAAAACTCTGGACCGAAAGATATCCCCTTAATATGCCTGAATGCACATATTGTCCAGCAATCGGAATCTGCGGAGGAGGCTGTCCCTTCAACGCCGAAACAAGAATGAAGAATTTAAAAAAACTAGACAAACCATTTTGCATTCACACAACAAAAATTTTAGATTGGCTACTGGAAAAATCTGTCTCAGAAAAAACTGGAGAAAAAGACCTTTACATGAGAGACATTTCATTTATGTTCCAATAAATAATTTTAAATGCTGCATAACCCTTTGAATTTAATGAAAATAAGAAAAGCAACAAATAAAGATTTTGATCAATATCTAAAATTACGAAAAGAAGACATCTCAGAATACTCCAATTTAATAAAAAAGAAAATTTCCTTAGTTCAAGATTTACAAATCAAAAAAGAGTTCGAAGGAATGTCAAAATCAAAAGAGCACCTTATCTTGGTCGCAGAAAAAGAAGGAAAACTCCTGGGCTATCTCACGGGATCAATTATTAAAAACATTTGGCAAAAGAGCGGCTATGTAGACGACATTTTCACCTCAAAAGAATTAAAAAGAAAAGGAATCGCCACGCACTTGATGAAATCATTTATTAAATTCCTCAAAGCAAAAAACATCAAAAAATGCAAGCTTGGGGTGAACATAAAAAATAAAAAAGCAATAAAATTATACAAAAAACTCGGATTCAAGCTTTCTCATTACGAAATGGATCTTTCAATCTAATCGACAACTAATCAACCAGTCCGCTCTCTTTGCCCAGCGAGCCTAATAACAAACCTATACTCTTTCTTCCTTTTCGCATGTTTACTTCGATTCCAATTTTGCTTAACATACCTAATATGGGCCTTTCTCCCAGGGTAGTACTTAACATTTCCCAGGTCAGTTTCCAAATAACACTTCCTTGAACCCCGAGCCGAAAGATAAATACTCCCCCCTGTATATAAATTAGAAATACTATCTACATGAACATCAGGGAAACTCCCATCCGGAGCAACAATATCTGCCCGCATCCTTTTAAGAAGACCAGTCACCTTTTCATTTTGCCTATTAGGCAAAACTCTCGTTGCAACAATATTATTTCTCATAAAACTACATAAAACAAAACACTTTAAATTTTTCTAATTAAGCAAATTCCCTAACTTCAAAATAATCAGGTCTTATATTGATTTCAATTTGTTTTCCAAAATGGTTTTCATAAAGATTAACATATCTTAACGCAGCAACCCTAAACCTTCTTGTATTTTGAATAGTAATTGAAGATCCATCAAGATTAACAAAGCCAGCAACGCCAGACCCTCTTCTCGAATCCCCAAGTTTCCATCTAGTAGCGATAGTCCCAAGTTTCCCAGTTTCCATTCGAGGACTTCTAGAGTCTTTAGTTATAACAGTATCAGCCCTGTATTGTGGCCCAAAACTCTTACTAACAAATCGATTAACAACCCTAATAGTTTCTTTGTGATCTCCAGGCGCCATACAATCCACAGAAAATTAACCTATATAAGAATTATTGCGATTAACTTCATTAATCTCAATAATTTCATGATTTAAAGAACTTCATAAAAATGACCATCACCAGTATATATAAAATGTCTAGCCTTCGTATCATATTTCTTGTTCAACCCAAAACAACCTAGCGCACAACCTCCAAGCATAAGAACAATATAAGGCCAAGTATCCCTCAATTTATCACCTGCCTGCTCCACCACTTTATTCAACGGAACAAACTTAAAATCATAATCATCATGAATTTTCTTAGCCAAGCCAATAGTTCCAGCAGCCTGAATTAAGATACCCAAAATCAAAGCATTTCTTGCAAGGCCACGTCTACTCTTCCTAATATAATCTTTAACCATAAACATACCAAGAAAAATAACTACTTAAAAGTTACTACACTCCCACATCTCAAATTCCAAAAAAATTATAACGATATTGAGAACAGTATAAGAAATGCACTAAAGAATAGCTCCTCACCAAGACTTACGTCTTAGTTAAAATCACTATGTCTAGATTTAATCACTTTCTCTCGGAATAAATTCCTCAAAATTAAGTGAAGTGTAGATAAATAATATGCTTAATCATCCTCGAGAATAAATTCTCTCAAACAATCAAACAAAATGTGGCTTTTAGTAGACGCGAACTGAACAAATCGCGAAAGCTCAATGCTTACATTCCGTCTCTATCAACGCAGTCTTTTACTGCGGCCTATATTGATTCGTTTTGCGGACCGCTTCGTGCTTAGATGCTTTCAGCACTTATCGGTATAGTGTGTAGCTGCCCAGCCTGCTCATAACAACTGGTAGACCAGAGACACCGAACCCACGTTCCTCTCGTACTGGAGGGTCCTTCCACTCAATCAATAACACATCTAGTAGATATCATACAAACTGTCTCACGACGTTCTTAACCCAGCTAACGATCCCTTTTAATGCGTGAACTCCGACACCCTTGGATGCTTGTGCACATCCAGGATAGGAAGAGCCGACAGCGATGTACCAAACCGCCCCGTCAATGTGAACTATCGGGGGCGACAAGCCTGTTATCCTTGAGGTACCTTTTCTGACATTTACCTGACCCATTAAAAGTCATGGTAAGTTCGTTAAGCCCAACTTTCATTCCTGCATCTCTTGCTGTTGAAGATACAGTCAGATAAACTTTTGCCTTTACACTCTACTCCAGATTTCCGAACTGGATGAGTTTATCTTTGGGCCCCACAGATACATTTTCTGCGGGGTGCCGCCCCAGCCAAACTACCCGCCAATTGCTGTCCCAGTAAGGTTAGTGGTTCTATTAAAAATGGGTGGTGTTACACTTTTGCTCCACTTAAGCCGAAACTTAAGCTTCAACGCTCCCACCTACTCTGAGCATTCATAATAAAATCACAACAACAGGTTGTAGTAAAGGTCTACAAGGTCTTCGCTTCCCACTAGACGACACCGGCCTTTTCACCGGTAAATGATTTCGGAGGGTGCAAGTTAGGGACAGTGACAACATCGTTAAGCCGTTCATGCACGTCACCATTCAGATGACAAGGCATTACGCTACCTTAAGAGCCTCATAGTTAGGCCCGCCGTTTGATGGGCTTTCGACAGGTTGAAACCTGTGTTTAGACACCACCACTGGGCAGACTTCACCAAGCATACTTATCCTTTCGGAGCTGCGCTTAGCTACGTTTTTGGTAAACAGTCGTGCCATCCTTGTTACTGAGATCTACTCCCCCATACAATGAATCATACAAAAGAATAGACATCCCTTCTACCGAAGATACGGGACTATTTATGCCGAATTCCCTTAACTTGATTAACCCTACACGTCTTAGCCTTCTCAGCTAGGGTACCAGTGCCAGTTCTTGGTACTGCTCAACTCTTTCTATTTTCCAAACTTTTCACTGACTCTTGGACTCAGCGGATTCTACAGGGATTCTCAAACTTCTCTTCATTACAATCCATAAAATTCTCCATGTATATGCCTCTCGGCACTCCACCTATCCGAAAGCGATTTGGAAACTTAACAAAAAAGTTAAGTACAGGAATATTAACCTGTTCTCCGTCGTCACATTCAGTTAAGGTGTGACTTAGGTGCAGACTAACCCTTGGCTAATTGTTAGTGCCAAGGAAACCGTACCCTTTCGACGTCTTTCGGTTCTCAGAAAGATCAGATCCTACTCACACCAGGATTCGCATTACTAGTCGCTCCACCCTCGCTTACGCGAAATCTTCTGCGCAACTAATACGCCTGCTTACCATAACATCCAACTGGATGTATCCGAAGTATCGGTAATTTGCTTTAGCCCCGTCCATTTTCGAGGCCACTATTCTCAATGGGTGAGCTGTTACGCTTTCTTTAAATGATGGCGGCTTCTAGACCTACATCCCCACTGTCTCAGAATAATGACTCCCTTCGTTACACTTAGCAAATATTTTGGGACCTTAACTTCGGGCTCCCTTGTTCGGGTTTCGTAACGGTATCTTACATACCGTCGCTGTTTCGGGAATTACGCAGTTTACAAGTTCTGAGTTAGAAAAGTTTCCGTAACAATTATGCTCTGCAAAACTTATCTGTACTTTACCTCATAAACGAACTGTACTCAACTATACCTAGGCATATTTCAGCAGGAACCAGCTATCGCCAGATTAGAATGGCTTTTCACCCCTATTCCCAAATCATCCGAGTACATGCACGTAACAACGGTTCGGACCTCCATTTCTCTTTCAAAAAACTTCATCCTGTTCAGGAATAGATCATCTGGCTTCAGGTCTTACCCGTGTGACTAACGCAATTTCGTACTCGCTTTCGCTTCGGCTTCATTTATTAACCTTGCCACACAAATAAACTCCCTGGCTCGTTCTTCAAAACGCACGCTACAACTCCGTAAAGCCGTAGCTATTTTGTAACTATTAGATTTCAAGTCTTTTAACTCTCTTGTGAGAGTACTTTTCAGCTTTCCCTCGCGGTACTCGTTCGCTATCGGACTTAAATTACTATTTAGGGTTAGGAGTTAATTCTCCCATATTCAGACGACTAATCCAAGTCGCCCTACTCTTTTAAGAACTGACATATACTCTTCATTTACGGGGCTGTCACCCTCTAAAGCGGTTCTTTCCAGAACACTTCAACTCAAGTACTTAGTCATTATATCTCACCACATCTCTACCCTCGTTTCCAAGGGAGATTCAGCTTGCCCTGTTTCCTTTTCGCTCGCTGCTAATAAGGAAATCATTATTATTTTCTTTTCCTCCCGGTACTAAGATGTTTCAATTCCCGGGGTAGCTTTGCCGTTAGGCATTATTGTGTTTCACATTCGGAGATCTAGGGGTCAAAAGTCGCATGCACCTCACCCTAGCATATCGCAGCTTGCCACGTCCTTCATCAAAATTTAAGCCAAGCTATCCATCTAATAGTTTCATAGAATCTATCCTTCTTCACTTTGATTTAATCAAATCATTTACCTCCCTCCTAAGAGGGAAGTGTCTTTAGTGAATTTCTTATACTGTTCTCATCGAATATAAAACTTGTCGCCAAGTTATTCTCAAACTCCCCAAACCAACAAAGTTGAATTCGGTTCATCGTTAATTTTTTTAAAAGCTTGTTCTGCTTTTTCTTCCCAAAAGAGGGTTGAATATGAATGGACCTGCCGCGAATCGAACGCGGGTATCTTCGGTGCAAGCGAAGTATTCTACCACTAGACTACAGGCCCTTGTCTTTTGGGCATGTTGTCTTCGTGAATTGTCTTGGACAATCCTCTAGACTACGGGCCCATGTTTCAGTGCTCGTGTCAAACTTGCACTGACTACAAAATGATGAGACCGATGATCAATTCTAACACTTGCTTAATATAATTTAATTTTTTATTTTTGTCAGTTAAATTCGCAGTGTTAAAATTTCCGAAGTGTACATAAGTACTCGAGGAAAATTTAACCAAGAATTTAACGTCAACAATAAAAAATAGGAGGTGATCCATCTGCAGGTTCCCCTACAGATACCTTGTGACGACTTAACCTACCTTGTCATGAAAAGGTTCTTCCCAAAAAGGGCTTCACCCCTACATAACTCGGTTGGTTTGACGGGCGGTGTGTGCAAGAGACAGGGACTTATTCACCGGACAGTGCTAATATCCGATTACTACGAATTCCATCGTCATGAGGGTGGGTTGCAACCCTCAATCTGGACTGAGATATGCGTTAGGGGATTAGCTTCTCCTCTCGGAGTCGCATCCATTTGAACATACCATTGCCGCGCGCGTGTAGCCCAGGGGATTAGGGACGTACTCACCTAACGTAGCCCGCACCTTCCTCCTTGTTACCAAGGCAGTCTCGATAAGGTACCCATTTCTGTAGTAATTATCGACACGGGTCTCGCCTGTTACCTGATTTAACAGGTCACTTCACAGCACAGGCTGACGTCGGCCATGCATCTCCGCTCAGCGTGTCAGGTAAGCCCTTTAGACTGACCTTCATCCTGCTGTCGCTCCTGGTGAGGTTCACGGTGTAAAATCTAATTGAACCGCACGCGTCACTCGTTGTATGTCTCCCCGCCAATTCCTTTAAGTTTCGATCTTGCGACTATACTTCCCAGGTAGCTCACTCTTCGCCTTCGCTTCAGCACCGAATCCTCCCGAAGAGGGCCCGATGTTTAGTGAGCAGTGTTTACTGCCAGGACTACACGGGTATCTAATCCGTTTTGCGCCCCTGGCCTTCATCCCTCACTGTCAGATTCGTCCTCGTAAGGTGCCTTCGCTCATTGTTAGTCCACCGAAGATTAACATATTTTACCATTACCTCCGGCGTACTCCTTACGTCTACCGATCTCTAGCCGCTCAGTATCTCCTGCAAGCCCTACGCTTGAGACGTAGGATTTCACAAGAGACTTAAACGGCAAGCTACGGATGTTTTAGACCCAATAAAAAGGGATGCAACTTGAACTGCTGGTATTACCGCGGCGGCTGGCACCAGTCTTTCCCAGTCCTTATTCTCCTGGTTTTTTACACTAAGAAAAAGTTTTTCTAAACGAAAAACACTTTGGTTCGCTTTATCACACTTGCGTGCATTGTAAAAGTTCCGCGACTGCTGCACTCCGTAGAGCTAGGAATAGTGTCTCAGATTCCTTCTCCGGGCAACTCCGCTAAGAGCCCGTAATGATCATTGCCTTGGTAGGCAGTTACCCCACCAACAAGCTAATCATACGCAGTCTCATCCTTAGGCTCGAATTTCAAGGTAAATACGTTCCAGTATTTTACCTCTATCAAGTGTTAGCCTCAGTTTCCCGAGGGTATCCTTGACCTAAGGTTAGATTAACTACGTGTTACTGAGCAGTTTGCCGACTATAAATCAGACTTGCATGTCTAAACCCAAACCAAATAGCTGCATCCTCCAGCAGGATAAACTGGAATTAAACAAAATTGTTTATTTATGAAATAAATTCAAATCCTTTTTGCTTCCAAAAGATTAAAGGTAACCTCTTGGAATTTGCTACTAATATAAATCAATGTATAATAATATCTAAATAACATAACTACGACATCGCACTGATGTTCCTACCCGATTCAACTTCACAGAATCGAATAATAATTATTTAGAAAGATCGCTCCATTGCTTTAAGACATTCTTGCAATTTCAATAATAAATTATTAAAATCACACAACTAGAATTGATCATCATCACACTCGACAGAATCGTCGGGCGCTCATTCTAGCCTCAAAATTATCAATTGAAGCCTTGGATATTATCTCCAAAGTTATCATTTTGTAATATTACGGACAAAAATCGATTTATAAATGTATCGATAAAATAAGAACAAGATTACCGACGGTCAGAAAGAAAATATTTCCCAATTTTCCAACCCTCAAAAACAACCAATCCAGAAAGACTAGCCAAAACAGAATACCCAAGCTGAGAACCACTCAAAGCCACAAATCCAAACACGCTTCCAAACACAGTATAAACAGCCACCAAGTGCAATGCCCCCGAAACCAAGACAGAATAAATCAAATATTTGTTATTCAAAATCCCAACACGAAACAAACTCCTATTAGACTTGCATGAGAAGACAAAAAACAACTCAAAGAAAATTGCCGTCGTAATCGCCATCGTTCTAGCTATCTCCAGCCCAAAATTATTCATACCAAAATTAAAAATCATCAATGAAGACACAACCATTAACACTCCAGCAACGACAATCCATTTCCAAACCCCAGTCAACAGCCCGTCCCCACGCGGCTTTCTCTTCATAGAATCCTCTTCAGCAGGCTCAACCGCCAACGCCAAGGCAGGCAAGCTATCCGTTACAAGATTCATCCACAAAATAGCCAACGGTAAAAACATTAGCGGCATTCCCATCATCAGTCCCGCCACAACAGCCAAAACTTCACCAACATTTGCAGCCAGCAAAAACTTAACCGACTTCTTCATGTTATCAAAAACTCTTCGGCCCTGTCTAACAGCCTTAACAATCGAGGCAAAATTATCATCCAGCAAAACAATATCAGAAGAATCCCGAGCCACATCACTTCCACGAATCCCCATAGAAACTCCAATATCAGCTTTCTTCAGAGCCAAAATATCATTAACACCGTCGCCAGTAACAGCCACAGTTTCATTCTGCTTTTTCAAAACCTCAACAATCTTAAGCTTCTGTTGTGGGGTAACCCTAGCAAAAATAACCTTATCTCTAACAACTCTATCCCATTTATCATCACTCAGGCGATCTAGTTCCCGACCCTCAACAATATCACCCTCGAGCCCAATTTTTTTAGCAATAGCCCTTGTCGTAAAAGCAGAGTCTCCAGTTATAATCTTAATCTTAATGCCAGCCTCAATAGCTTCACGAATAGCGTCCTTAACCTCTTCTCTCGGCGGATCAATCATCCCATCGAACCCAGCAAATATCAAATGATTCTCAGCCGTCGCCTGGTCAACCTTCGTAACTTGCCTAAACGCCAACCCCAAAACTCTAAGTCCCGACCCTTCCATCTCCAAAGATATTTTCTTCAACTCTTTCTTCCTCTTCGAATCAAGAATCTTAACCTTATTACCGACGAGCTCACGAGTACATCTCTCCAAAATAAACAAAGGCGCTCCCTTAACATAGCTAGTTTTAATATTACCCTTGGCCCGAACAATAGACATCATCTTACGCTCGCTATCAAACGGGAATTCCTTAACTCTAGAATTAGCAGCAGTCAATTTCTTTTTATCGACGCCAAACTTCTTCGCAGCCTTAATTAAAGCAACCTCTGTCGGGTCCCCAAGAATACTATCTTTCTCATCCCTAGCATTATTACAAAGAACACCAACCTTCAAAGCCTGACCAAGAGCAGTATCAACTTTATCAACCTCGCTCAAAAGATAGGTCTTGTTAGAATAAATCTTATCAACATTCAAATCCTCCTCAGTCAAAGTCCCAGTCTTATCCGTACAAATAATAGTTGCCCTCCCCAAAGTCTCAGCCGCAGGAAGCCGGCGGACCAAAGTATTAACCTTGTTCATTTGCTTTATAGCAACAGCCAAAGTTATAGCAATAATAGCAGGAAGCCCCTCGGGAATAGCCCCAATCGCAAGACTAACAGAAACCAAAAACATTTCAACCTTATCAATCCCAGAATAAATCCCTAAAAGAAAAACAAAAAACACAAAAACCAAAATCGCAATCGAAATATTCCTAGAAAATTCATTAATTTTTTTCTCCAAAGGCATCTTCTCAGATTCCGTCGTTTGAACAAGGGCAGCCAACTTCCCAAACTCAGTATTATTAGCAGTCGCAACAACCATAGCAGTAGTCTTTCCCTTGACAACAGTCGTCCCAGCATAAAGCATATTTTTCCTATCTGCCAAGACAACATCCTTCTCTAAAATTGATTCATTCTTATCAACAGGAAAACTCTCCCCGCTCAAAACAGCCTCATTAGTTTGCAAATTTTCCTGTTCCAAAATTCTACAATCCGCAAGCACTCTATCTCCAGAATCAAGCAAAACAATATCCCCAGGAACCAAAAACTTTGAATCAATCTCCGACTGAACACCATCCCTCAAAACAAGAACCTTATACCTAAGACTTTTTTTCAATTTCTCAATAATTTCCTCAGCCTTATATTCCTGAAAAAAACCAATCCCCCCATTCAAAAGAACAATCACACCAATCACCGCAGCATCGATAAAATGACCAATAATCGCAGAAACAATCGCAGCCAAAATCAAAATATAAATCAACAAAGAATTAAACTGACCTAAAAATAAAAAAACTTTACTTCTAGTTTTCTGCTTTCTAATAACATTTTTCCCATACTTAGCAAACCTTTTCTGAACCTCAGATTTAGTCAAACCATCTTTAGACCCCTCCAAATTTTTCAAGACAGCCTCAGGCGATAACGTATGCCAATTCATAAATTATTCAACGAATCCAGAATTATAAATCTACCTAAGATTTAAAAATCAGATATATAAGATATTGTACAAGATTTACTCTTGGGAGATATTCCTAAAATTCATAGAATTTCTCCAACGATTTTTTCGTCAGAAAAAATGTTGATATTTAAACTCCCTGCTCTACAGCCGCACCAACAGAAACACTTTCTTCAGTTTTCGCAGCCATCTCTTCCTTAACTTCATCATCAGCCCTTTCTAACAAAGTCTTCATCTTATCTTCAATCGCACTCTCCCCACTCTTCAAATCTCTCTCTTTCTTCTCTCGAGCAAGTCTCTTCTTCTTTGGCTCTTCCAAAATAAGCTCCTCACCAACAAAGTCTTCTAGTGTTGGAAGCGGCTTATCTATCCCATGCGCCTTCATGTATTCCCTAGCCATCAACCAGAAAAACAGACCCATAGATTTATTCGACTTATTATTTCCAATCATAACAACATCAATATCCGCAGTATGATTATTAGTATCACAAATCCCAACGACAGGAACTCTAACATTCTTAGCATCAGCCAAAGCGTTCTTGTCTAACCAAGGATCAGAAATCAAAATCATCTTAGTCTCAATAAAATTATCAAGCATTGTGTTAGTCAAAACACCACTAGGATATTTCTTCGTAAAAACCCTAACACCAGTCAACTCAGCAAACATCTTAGCAGCTCTCCACCCAGCTTCTCTCTTACAGACAAGTGTCCACTCATCAGGCTTATACTGCTTAATAAAATCAATACCCTCAGCCAATTTCTTATCAACAAGCAACGTATTCAAAATCGCAAGCCCATCAAGTCTCCTCCGATAAACATACTTCCTCATAGAAGGCGTAATAACCTTTGTCCCCAAATACGAGGCAGTCTTAATATAATCTTCAAGAGGAGTTAAAATCGTCTGATCTTCTTTTTTTTCGCCATCACTTACGCTTGGCGTTATTTCTTTTTTATCAGGTTTCACTTCCTCTTTTAAAGTATCATCTACAACAGCATCTTCCTTAACAGTTTCTGTTTTTTTAGCTACCATTTGTATATAATTCCGCTCAGGAGTTTACGCTACTACTTGTTATCCAAGCCCCGCACCTGATACGTATAACTGAAGAGAATTTTGACTATTTAAAGTTTAGGGTCAAAAAAAAGTATATACTCGAGTATACAAATTAATTCTGAACTCATCGCTATCTATCATCTGGGAGAACATTGGAATCGTCACCTGGCTGCAAAATCGTAGCAAACTTACCCTTACATTTTTTACTCTTACAATCACATAGAATCAATGTCCCATCTTTCTCAGTCTCATCATAATCAACAGTAATTTCCTTATTCTCTTTAATATTCCTTGCAGCAATCAACTTAGGAATATCTCCAGAAATATCCAAAATAGTATTTGGGTCACAAGAATGATTAACATAATTCAAAACAAATTTATCAGAAACCCATGTATTATTACCAATATAAACACATCCCCCTTTAGCATAATGCAATATGTCATCATTAGGAACCTCGTAAAACACATCCCCCTTCAATATTACCTTAGATGTAAAAACACCAAGCCCATGAATCTTACTCGGCTTTCTTACTAGAAAATCCACCATATTCACACAAATAATTAACCATATATAAGATTATCTAAAAACTATTTCAACCCCCATATTTCTCTAACCAAATTCTCTTGAAAAATGAAAGAGTTATAGTAGACAACAAAAAAGCAACAGCCGGCACAATCGAATTAACAAAAGGTTTAGGTAAGTCCGCAAAATAAAAAAACAAAACAATAACAAAATAAGTCAAAACAGCAACGAGAATTCTCCTAGTAAAACTTGTTTCCCAAGCCTTATCGCCCTCAACTTTTTTATTCCTAGACTTAATACTTCTAATTTCTTTTTCCAAATCTTCTAATTTCATTTCAGCTTCCGTTCAATATCAACAACCCGCTTCAACTTTATCAAACGCTCCCGACCATAAATTCCAGCTTTCAAAAATTGACCACCAAAACCAACACAATAATCAGCCAAAACATCATCCATAGTCTCTCCACTACGATGCGAAAAAATCATCGTAATATCATGCTTCTTACAAAACCGGACAACCTGCTTAACTTCCAAAATCGACCCAATCTGATTCGGCTTAATAATCATCGCATTCATCGCTTTCCCCTGAACAGCCCGCCTAACCAATTTCATATTCGTCGTCGTTAAATCATCACCAACAACAAGGCTTTTCGTAGAATTCTTTTCAACAGCACTCAAAACTCCCTTAAACCCAGAAAAATCTTGCTCATACATCGGATCTTCAACATAAAAAATCCCAAACTTTCTCACTAGTCTCTCAATATAATCAGCCTGATCAACCTTATCCCGAATTAGCTCCTTATTCTTATATTTGTAATAACCACCCCTCTCATAAAATCCAGAAGCAGCAATATCAAGACCAATTCTCAAATAATACTTATCTGCCACCTCCCTTAAAATTGCCAAAACTTCCTCATTAGTCTTCTTGGTTATCCACGCATTCTCATCATTCCGCTTCCTGGTCTTCAATAATTTCTGAGCATGTTGATAAGCTCTCAAGTTAACAGTTATCGCCCTAGAAAAAGTATTCTCTTTTGGAATCAACAAAAACTCCTGAAAATCAGGTCTCTTTCCTTCGACCGCTCTCGAATGCAAACCACCACCAATACAATTCCCAACAGGCATCGGCATCTTCGGCTTCTTTCCCTTATTCACATCATCATTAATCAATTCCCAAAGTTCCTTGTTATTATCTTTAGCCGCAGCCTTCAAAAAAACACCCTCAAGCACATAAATCACATTCCCACCAAGCTTTCCAAATCGCGCCTCAAACCTTTTCACTAATTCAACAACCTGCTTCAAGTCATCAACCTTCTTTATAATAAAATTCTGATTCTTTAATTTCTTACAAAAAACCCGCAACATCTTCATGCTCCGATCAATCCCATTAGAATTATATGAAGGAACCTCTGACTTCCCCTTAGACTTCCCCGAGGGTGCCGAGCAAACAAACCTCCCCTCATAAGTCTTCAATTCAATCTGAACAGTCCTCTCCCCTCTTGAATTCTTAATCAAACTCGGCTTCATCTCTCTAATAAACATAACAATAAAAATAGAAATTACTTAATAAATCTTACTCAAGCCGTTCTCCATAAATCTTACAATAAAGATCTTCCACTTTTCTACAAGACATCTCTCATCTCTTCCTGTTAGCTCGCTTGTCTGATTCATCTCCCAAAGGAACAGGCTCAGAAAATATTTTATCTATACCAGGATTCTCAGAACAACGAGGCCGAAGCCGAAGCCGAGCTCCCAATCTCACAAACATTACTGGACAAAAAACCAAAACCACATTAATAAAACTTACTTTTTCTCATTGGCAACAACCGCCTCAGAATATTCTTTCCCCAATGTATCCATTAACTCCCTTACCGGAATAATCTTGTCACACCGATAAGCATTAGTTCCAGCAAAAGCAAACCCATGATGAAGATCCCCCTCTCCCGCATTCTTAAGAGCAGCAGCAATACAGTAAGGCGACTCCTTAGGCTTACAGGCATTAAGACAATGATAAGGACATGAAAAATTATCTCTTTCACCACTCATAACCCTTTCCAAAAACGCATTATTTACGGCACGACCCGGAAACCCAACTGGACTATCTATCAAAATAATATCTTCTTTTTTAGCATCAAGATAAACTTGCTTAAATCTAATATTCGCATCGCATTCATCAGTCACAACAAAACGCGTTCCCATTTGAACTCCCTTGGCGCCCCAACCCAAAGCTTCATAAATATCAGCACCAGTATAAATTCCCCCGGCAGCAATAATCGGAATATTAAGTCCCTTAACTTTCTCTACTGCTCTCTTAACTTCCCTCTCAAGAGAACTCTCAACAAATGGAGGATCCTCTAATCTCTTTCTACCATAACCCAAATGACCTCCCGCCTTAGGTCCTTCAATAACAATCGCCGCCGGGGAATAATTATAATTACCCCACTCTTTAAGAATATGCGGAATAAACCTAGCATAAGAAATAACCGGCACGGCCATCGTATCAGAATCTTCAATTTTCTTTGGAAGATTCGCATCAAATCCAGCACCAGTAAACAACAAAGGAACTTTTTCCTTAACAATAGTTTCAATTAATGTGTCATAATCACTTAAGGCATACATAACATTCGCAGCAATAACACCTCTCCCATTAGACATCCCTCTCGCCTTATTAATCTCAGACACCAAAGCAACCACATTGGCCTCAGCATAAGACCCATCAAAATTCTCATGGTTCCCAAGCCCAACGGTAGCAATATTCCCAACTCCACCATTATTAGCAACAGCACTCGCCAAACCCGCTTTAGAAATATTAACACCCATGCCCCCCTGAATAATACAAGTATCAATCTCCAACCCACCAATATTAATCCCAGATATTTTTTCTTCCATGCAATAATATTCTAGAGCACTACTTAAAATTTTATATACTATTTCACTCCAGAACGCCAGTAACTTAATTACTCAATATCCTCAGGAGTTTTAACTGGCGCTTCGATCTTCTCAACTTCCTCTTCAGAACCAGTAAGTTCCATCATCTCACCACTTTCAGCAATATTCTTTTCCTCTTCCTTCTCAACCCTAATCTTTTCAGCGTCAGAAACCTTGCTATCTTCAACCTTAATCTTACCTAAATCTTCCTCTCTCTTTTGAGGCATTGGCTTATTAACAGAAATAGGCAAAACACCAGTATCCAATTCTCTCTCCGCAATTCTCAAAGGATCATAATTAGCACCTTCCAACTCTTCCTCACTCATATCAGTCAAAAGCGGCGCATCCATAGAAATCTGCAAACCCCTAGCTCCAATAATCCGAGCCCTTTCATACTTAGAAAATTCTTGTTTATCCATGTTATTATCCAAACACATATTCCTTAACTTTAGGGAATAACTCTGACCATTTATCTTCAACAAGCTTTAAAATATTTTGCATATCCTCACTGTTAATAGTCCCAGCTTTCCCTTTCTGCATAGCAGTAATTCTAGGGCTCCCATTGTTATCACCAACAGCAATAGTTAATCTGAATTCCGAAATTTCTTCTTCCTCTTTGCCAACATCCGCAACAATCTTCCCACCAATCTTGTGAAAAGTCATGCTGAAAGATAAAACATCTTTGTTTAATGGAATTCCTTCTTCGCCAAAGCCTTCAACCTTATCTTCTTCCTCGTTGTAGATTGGCATTCTTGCTCGACCTAATGCAATGATTGCAGCAAGACCTGCTACATCCAATAAATTTCCATCATCGTTAATAGCAATAATATCTACAAATACTTGCCATACCTTTTCGCCTTCCTTAATACAAAGACCCTTAAAATCAATAAATCCTGATTCCCGGATACCCCTATCAATTACTCGACTCATTTCGATAGCATTAATTCCAGGTCTTCCAATATCAAATTGCTGTGAAGACATAGGATGTAATTCTGCGCTAGTCATAAAAGTTCCCTCATTAGGTGAATCAGGGTATGGGGTTGCAAGAGCTAAATGAACACCTGCTATAACTTCAGTCTTACCAATCTTAACACTTACTGCAGAAGCAGAATTCTCACTAATTCCTTCCTTAACTATAATCTCTCGGTAATCTTCAGCATTTCTTCCATCAAGCCTCTTTCCAGACTCAGCTAGACAAGATTCAATCTTTTCCCTCTGTAAGTTAGGTATAATATATTTACTCATTGTCTTTATCCTCGCCATTTACATTCTTAAGCGCTTCCATTTGAACCTTTAAAATATCTTCACATGCAACCTTAGCTAATTCAATAACATCTTTAAATTCTGGAATTGAAATCTTTCCATCAAGCTGCAAAAGAGCAATCTCTTTGCTTCGAGAAGTTAATACCACTGGGATATCTGTAGATCCTTCAGCATCGTGGAATTCAGAATCTTCATATTTGTCTAAATCAACAACTAAAGTCTTATCAATCTTACCAACACCAATAGCTGAAACCATTTCCTTCATTGGGATTCCTGCGTGTGCTAAGGCCATAGCTGCTGCATTGATACCTGCAACTCGCGTTCCAGCATCTGCTTGTGGAATTTGAATGAAAACATCAACAACAGTGTTTGGGAATTCAGATAAATCAACAACAGAGCTCAAGGCCCACTCAGTAACCTTAGAAATTTCTTCACTTCTTCGATTAGGTCCTGGTCTAATTCTATCCTCAACAGAAAATGGCATCATACCATAGTTAACTCTTAAAATTCCAGTTTGTGCATTTTGCATATGTTGCGGATGTAATGTCCTCGGACCCCGAACAACAGCAATAGCCTTTGTCTTTCCAGTCTCAAAGATAGCAGAACCATCTGCGGAAGGGACAACCCCCACCTTAGCGATCATAGGACGAACCTCAGTCATCTTTCGACCATCATTTCTCTTAGTATAAATTCCTTTATCTGCCATTATTCTTTATCCTCCATATTTTCTGACTCACCAGAGTCATCCCGAGATGGGGACCCATCAGTATTTTCTGCAACAATTTCTACCGTATCAACATTCATCCCAAGTCCCTTAATAAACTTTTCAACCTTCTCAGTCAATCCAGTAATAGTAGTATTCTCGACGATAAATTCAACAATTTTCTTTGTAGAAATTTCCTTTTCAGCAGAATTACCACTAATCCAAACCTTACCATTCTGTCCAACTGTAATATCACATCCAGTCGCACCCTTAATCATCTTAACCATACTTCCTTCCTTGCCAATAATTCTAGGAACCTTATTCGGACTTACAGAAATAATCATTCCACCGTCAATCTTTCCAAATCCTCTCATCTTCATAGAAGCATCAATTCCTCGAGACTTAACATCCCAAACCTTAACAACAACAGATTCGCCGAAATCCAAAAATTCCCTCAACTCATTTCTATTAATATATCGTGGCACTTCAGCAACAGGCAAAAACGCGTTCTGAGCTCCGCCAAAATCAATCAACCATCCATTAAATGTAATATCAACAATAGTCCCAATAATCGTATTCCCTCGTCTTGGGTAGTAAGCTCCAGAAACCGGAATCACCCTAACGTGCTTTTCAAAAATATTCAAAATTCCATATCGACCCGCAACAACATCCGCACCATCTCGGTAAGCACCATCGCCAGGTAAAAACTCATTCCCTGTCGCTACAACCTCTCCGGGTATAACGATTTGTCTTTTTTCCTTAACCATATTATTTTTTCGAGATAATCTATAATTTTATGATGCCCAGTGACATCCAATTTTTCTTCTCGTGTAATTATTTCTAAGAAAAAGGGTTTATAAAGTTTACGCCTTCAACTCTTCACTCAAAACAGACCCATGAGTCGCCCCATTAATCCTATCATAAAAATCAAAAATCATCGCCGTCGGCATCTCAACAACAACTTCCAAATCGCCATTATTCTTCCAACTCTCTTCCTTCATAAATTCCTTAACAATCCCATAAGCCTTCCCAGTATGAATCGCCGGAACAGTCAACTTCACCCTCTTCATCTCAATCTTAATCGGCAACACCTTAGATAACTGATCCATAATATCCTGAACCTGCGACTCAATCGGTTTATTCTTAACATTAACATTAGCCTCACCAAGAGCCTTCATCATCCTATCCGGAGTATACGGCCGACCCTCAGGACTAACCGCATTCTTACTCAAGAAATCAACCACCTGTTTATACTTCTTATCGTGCTCACTCTTCATCGACTCAGCTGTCCGAACAACCTCACCCTCCTTAATAATTTTCTCAGCAACACTCATAACATCACTAGTCCCAAAAGCACTCTCTAAATCAATAATGCCAGCATTCTCTCCAGCTTTCAAATTATGAAAAATAGCATCAGTCAAAACAGCCGCCCCAATATTAGCACCAGCCTCGTCCTTCCTAACCTTCATAGCCTCTTCCAAATCCACAAGAATCTCAAAATGCTTCCCGCCCTTCTTAACACGTGCCGTAGTCTGCCCCATATTACAATCAAGCCTCTCGAGTATTTATATTTAATCATCGATTCAAAACAAGACCGGGAGCAATAGATATTTCGTCGTAAAGACCATCATCAACTAAAGTATCATCACCCTTATAAAATTTTAAATTCGCATATGTTGTTAAAACCAGTGCTGGTAATGCCGGCGTAGCAGCAATCGCACATAATTTATAGGGCCATGTGTCATGCCGAAAATCATCGCTAAATATTTTAATAGAATGCTCTACGCTCCTAGCAAAATCACCATTTTCAAATCTTCTACCAATAGAAGTATAATTAATTCTTTTAGAAAGCCCCCAGTCATTAACCCATAGTCTCAATCCCATAAAACAAATACGCAAACAGTCTTTATATTCATTATTACACTTAAACATTAGTTTTGTTGAACAAATCACTATAAATCAAATCGTCTGCGACCCTGACGGTAAACGATTTGGTATCTAAAATTCTTTAGAATTTTAACTAACGATTTTTAACGAAATCAAAAATATTAATCCAACAACTCTTTCCCGCTAACCTTCGTAATCTTCCCTTCTTCCAAAATCCCAGCATCAAATCTCTCAACGCTAAATTCCTCACCCTGAATCTCCTTAAAAATATCCAAAGCCAACTTAACACCTTCCTTCTTTGTCAAACCTTCCTGGTATTTAGCTCTCAACAGCTTCCGAATCTTTTCGTCATTCTCCCCAATCGCGTTCGCCTTATACTTCAAATAATTCCCAGTAATATCAGTCGTATACAAAACAGGCTCCCCGTTAATACCAGCAAACAACATCGAAACTCCAAACGGCCTAGCCCCACCATACTGCGTAAACTGCTGCTTAACATCCGCAATATCCCGAACAATAGACTCAGTAGTCGGAGGCGAATCATAAGTCATCCTATGCTGCTGAGAAAGAATTCTAGCTTTCTCAACCAAAACTCTAGCGTCCGAAGTAATCCCAGCCGAAACCGCAATAATATGATCATCAATTTCCTGAATCTTATTCGCCGATCCTTCAACAACCAAAGAATCTCGACTTCGTCTGTCAGAAACAATCACGACAGCGTCCTTACAAACAATTCCAATCGAAGCCGAACCCAACCGAATCGTTTTCTCCGCGTACTCAACCTGCAAAATGTGACCATCCGGTGCAAACATTGTCGCCGCCCGATCGTATCCCATTTGTTGATGCTGTATATCTTCCATAACAATAATCAAAATTCGCCCTTAATAAAACTTATTATTCTAGACTTTTCAACGTTCCGGACACTTTTTCAACAGAAATCCCAGCCAAAGCAAGAGCAGCCCTCACATCATTAAGCGAACCAACCAAACAACTCCCAACAAGCCGCCCAGGAAATTTATCAGAATTAACTTTTCTATAAGCAGCCTTAGAAAACCCAAGAACCCCAATGTACTCCAAAATCGCAGACTCAACTTTAGCATTAGAACTCTTAATCAAAAAATACCTTCTCTTATCTCTTGCCGACGGTTTTAACTTTAGCCTTTTTATGCCTGCCATGTTTCCTTCTCCTTTTAGAGTGTCTCAAGACTTTTAACTTCTTCGGCTTCTTAGTGAGAGAATTCAAAAAAGATACAACAAGAAAAATCGTAGCAATTATAAGAAAAACAGTAATCCAAGAATTCTCCCAAAGCTTCCTATAATTTATCCATTTTTCTTTCACTTCAGCAACTTCATCTCCCTCTTCAATAATACTCCCATTTCTAACAATCTTCGCAAGACCGGTCTCTTCATAAATTTTCATAATAGTAACGTTAGCTTGATTATTCCCAATACTATTCAACTTAACAAGCAAATTATAATAATAAGGAGAAGTAAAATTAATCTTCTTTTCCTGCCCAGCAAATAACATAAATTCAATAGGCTCACTTTCAACCAAAATTTTAACAGAACTAGTATTAACTCCCAAAACTCTCAACTCATGTCCGACACTACTAACATTAAAAATAATTTTCTCATTTTTTCTAAGCTTAAAACTAACGCTTTTCCCATCACTTATTTCAGACTCCTCTACGATATGACTCTTAGGATTAGCACCACCAGTACTAGTACTAGTTCCACCACCAGGAGTCACAACTGCAGCAGAAGTCGTAAAACTATTCCCCTCAGAAACATTGCAATTGTCAGCCCGATCACAAGAAGTAACATTGTAAGTATAAATTGTAGAAGAGGCAAGCCCAGAAATTACAACAGAATGATTAGCTTCATAAGCTGAGGAAGTTCCTTCCAAGCTAACAGAAGAATTCGCAATCTCATCAGTCGTCCAAGTTATAGTGGCTGAAGACACAGTAACACTAGCAGAAACACCGCTAATCACAGGAGCAGTCGCATCATAAGTAATACTATAATTCCTCTCGGCAAAATTCTCATTAGAATTATTATTAACAACAAAGCAACTCCATAAATAATCACTCTCGTTTTCAAAAGTATAATTAAAAATTGTCTCGTTTTCAACACCCGAAATATTAACGGTCTCATTATAAATCAAATAAGAAGAGTTCCATAAATAAAAAGTAAGATTACTTAAGCCATAATCAGAATCGCTCCTGGCAGTACAATTAAAATTAGTTTCATTTACATTGGTATACGTCCCATTACTAGGAGAATTCAAGGTAACCTCAGACCCAGCAATAACAATACTATAATTAGAAGCAGTAGCAAAATTATTTTGCAAATCATAAATCTCACAACTCCAGTTATAGTTATCTTGAAACATCCCAGTCACATTAAAACTCGTCTCGTTAGAAATCCCCGTCAAATTTACAGTCTCATTATAATAAAACACACTTGAATTCCAAATTTTCAATGTCACATTCCCAAGCTGCCAATCTGTAGCATTACAAACAAAAGTCTGATTCTCCAATAAACTAATCTTATCATCATTAGGAGAAACAAGCGAAACATTCGGAGCAATATTATCAATAGACAAAATAGCGTCATAAAGATTTATTCTAGAATAATTATTCCCAAGCTCACTAATAGTCTCGCCAGTGTCATAAAAAATATCTTCAATCTCTGAAGGAGTTTTAGATTGACTAGTCAAACTCAAAACTTGATTCAAAACCGAAATCGCGCCCGCAACCATAGGAGTTGCCATCGAAGTGCCACCCCTTTCTTCATAGCTTCCCAAATAATCAGTTGAATTAACATCTCTACCAATCCCTAATAATTTTAACAAAGAATTACGATTATACCACAAGACATCAGATTTAGAAACAGCCCCAACGGGGGTAGCACTTGAAATACAAGAAGGCCAAGTAATCCCGTCATCCCATCCATCATTCCCAGTAGCCACAGTAACAGAAATCCCAGCCGCAACAGCAGCATTAATAATCGAAGTCGTCGCATTCACGTCAGCATCACAAGAACTAGTTTTTTTAGTAGCAGCCCCGAGACTCGCAGTAATAACCGAAATATTATAAGTCGCAGCATTATCAATACACCACTGCAATCCATCCTCAAAATCACTAGAAGAACCGTCTCCATTGTTATCCATAATCTTCACAACAACTAATCCAACATCAGTCGCAATTCCACTAATACCACCATTCGCCCCGACAATTCCCGCAACATGAGTCCCATGCCCATCATCATCACTAGCATTATTATCCTCCGTCGTAGTATCAGGGCAACACCCGCCCCCACCATAATCACTATATTCGCAAAAACATTTTTGAGCTAAAATTCTCCCAGCAAAATCAGGATGATCAATATCAATCCCGGTATCCAAAATACAAACAGACTGAGAACCCCCCGTCAAATTAATCCCATCAATTTTCAAATTCCAAGAATTATTAACCCCAACAATTCCAACAGAATCCTGCATAAAAACTTTCAACGGAATATTTCTTCTAACCTCAGAAACGCTAAAATCAGATTTCAAAATTTTCAATTCCTCCTCGGTCACAAAAGCAGTATACTTATTCCCCCTCTCCGAAATTTTCCTAATACTATGATTAACAGAATTCATACTCTTTAATCCCCTTTCCCTCAAAATATTTTTCTCAACAATCACAGCGACCCTATTTTCACCCTCATCAAATTTTTCCAAAATAGACTTATCAACCTTAGCTCCACTAACGAATCCAATCGCCAACAACCCAAAAACAAAAACAAAAATCCATCTATTCATCCCAAATAACCTCACAATTACCGTCAATAAATTCACAGTGACCCTGTCCACAATCCATAGTCTCGGGCCTGCAATCCATAGTGCAAAGCGTTGAATTGCAATCTGGAGCCTCACTTGCCAAAACACAAGAATCAGAATGACAACAACTTGCCAACACACATTCTTCAGACAAAATTTCACCAGAATTATAATTAGCAACGAACCAGAAAAACCCAATCACTAATAAGACTACGACGAAAATAAGCGTGCCAAGTAAACCTTTCTTGTTCATAATATCAACAGCCTCTTTACTGTTAAAAACATTACTACAAATCTTTAAAAACTTCATCCACTAAAAATTAATATAAGATGGTGAAAATACATACGGTCGGCGGGTTCTCAGAAGTTGGAAAAAACATGGTAGTTATCGAATTAGAAGAAGATGCGTTCATCTTCGACGAGGGATTTTTCTTACCAGCAATAGTTTCAATGGAAGAACGAGATAAGGTTATGACCGAAAAAAGATTAAAATCAATAAAGGCAGTACCAGAAGATTCTGTAATCAAAAAAATAAAACACAAAGTCCGAGCACAGTTCATAAGTCACGCACATCTTGATCACGTCGGAGCAATCCCCTTTATGTCAGACAAATATAACGCCCCAATTTACGGTACCCCTTTCACAATCGAAGTCCTAGGATCTTTACTAAGGGACAACGACATAGTCCTAAGAAACAAAACCTACTCAATAAAACCAAACACAACATTCTATGTAAACGGGAAAAACCAAAAATACAAAATTGACTTCATCAACATAACGCACTCAACCGCCCAATGTCTAATGATTGCAATCCATACCCCAAAGGGCGCAATACTTTATGCCCCAGATTTCAAACTTGACGACACCCCGATATTCGGATTAAAATCAAATTACAAAAGACTAAGAGAAATATCAAAAGAGGGAGTCCTTGCATTTATATGCGACTCACTTTATGCCCCACACGAAGGAAAGACCCCGTCGGAAAAAATAGCTAGAGCACTATTGGAAGAAGTTCTACTAACAATCCAAAATAGACATGCCGGGATGATAGTAACCACATTTTCTTCACACATTGCAAGACTAAAAAGCATAGTAGAATTCGGCAAAAAATTAAACAGAGAAGTAGTTTTTCTAGGAAGAAGTTTGGACAAATATTCAACAGCAGCAAAAAATGCAAAAATAGCCCCATTCCTTAATGATGTCAATATTTCTAAATACCGAAGACAAGTAGAAAAAACACTACACAAAGTTGAGAGAAGAAGAAAAGATTATATGATAGTTTGCACAGGACACCAAGGAGAACCAGGTTCAATTTTAGAAAGATTATCACGACATCAACTCCCATTCAAATTAAACCGAGATGACAACATAGTTTTTTCATCGAGTGTAATTCCAACACCAGTTAATCAAGAACAATTCGCAAAAATGGAAGGACGTCTAAAAAGATCTAAACCAAGAATTTTTAGAGATGCTCATGTTTCGGGACATCCAAGAAAAGAAGACCTTAGAGACATTATGCAAATTGTAAATCCTCAGCACGTTATTCCAGCTCATGCAGGAATAGAAAAAACAAAATATATGGCCGACCTCGTAGGAGAAATGGGGTATAAGTTGGGAAAACAATGCCATCTAATGGCTGACGGAGAAGTTCTAAAATTGTAATATCAGCAGGTAGCAAAAACAAGGAAAAAGACCTCGTCGGAGGTTTGCAAAATGCCCTTGAAAGAGGCGATAATTTGGAGAAAGCCAAACAAAGTTTCATAAATTCTGGATACACATCCGAAGAAGTCGAAACTGCCACGGCAAAACTCTCTCAATCACCAGAATCACAATCAACACCACAGCCAGAAGTGGCAGTACCAAGTCCCCAATCAGCACCAGTAACCCAACCACTACCAGCTCAGCCACAAGTCAAACAACCACCAAAACAAGCATCAAAAACATTCTTAATAATATTAGTCATTATATCGATATTAATTCTAGGAGTCGCTGGAGCCGTAGGATTATTCTGGGACAAAATATTCGGTTAAAATGGAAATTTATCAACCCGCAGAAGACTCATACCTTTTCCAAAATTTCCTAGAAAAATATCTAACAAAAAATAAAATCAATTCCTATCTAGATATGGGAACAGGATCGGGGATATTAGCCAAAACAGCTTCGAAATTTATAAGTAAAAAAAATATCCTAGCAACAGACATCAACCCAGAGGCAATCAAAATTCTTAAAAAAGAAAAATTTAACGCAACTCAAACAAATCTTTTTTCAAAAATAAAAAGCAAATTCGATATTATAACTTTTAACGCACCATATTTGCCAAGAGACCCAAGAGAACCAAAATCATCACAGTTAGCAACAACCGGAGGTAAAAATGGAGATGAAATTTCATTAAAATTTATAAAACAAGCAAAAAAACACATAAAAGAAAACGGGAAAATATTCTTATTAATTTCATCCCTGACTCCAACAAATAGATTAAAAAAATTCAAATATAAAATCGTAGCAAAAAAGAAAATTTTCATGGAAGAACTCCTAATTTTAGACATATTCCCAAACTAGACATTAAACCATAACTATCTTTATATACGCCTCACAGCTTCTCAATTCATGGTAGCAAAGGAGGAATTATTGTAATGAAATTTGCGCATTTAGCAGATTGTCACCTAGGAAGTTGGCGCCAAGAAGAGCTCCAAAAATTAAATTTCCAATCATTCCAAAAAATAGTCGATCGGTGTATTCAAGAAAAAGTCGACTTCGTTTTAATCTCAGGAGATTTATTCGATTCAGCGTACCCACCAATAGAAATATTAAAAGATTCATTCGCAGAATTCAAAAAAATAAAAGATGCAGGAATCCCAGTTTATTTAATCGCAGGCAGTCATGATTTTTCAGCCTCGGGAAAAACATTTCTAGACGTTCTTGAAAAAGCAGGATTCTGTAAAAACATAGAAAACTGGGAAGTTCAAGAAGACGGCAGAATAAAACTAAAAGCCCACATGCACGAGAACATAGCTATCTACGGTTACCCAGGAAGAAAATCAGGAATGGAAATCGAAGATCTAAGAAAAATTTATTTCGAATCGGTCCATCCATTCACAATTTTCATGATTCACACAACAATCAAGGATGTTATAGGAACGCTACCAATCGATTCAATAGAAAAACAGAAACTCCCCATCGCAGACTATTACGCAATGGGTCACATTCATCAAAAATTTGAAACACAAGAAGGAAGCTCAAGATACGTTTACCCCGGCCCAACATTCCCAAACAACTTCCAAGAATTAGCAGATTTAAAACACGGTAGTTTTCATCTAGTCGAAATTTCCGGCGGGAAAATCAAAACACAAAGTATACCAGTCCCACTAAAAGAAGTTGCCTATATTGAAATCGAAATCAGCAACGGACTAATCGCAACTCAACAAATAATTTCAGAACTCGACAAGCTAAATCTCAGAGATAAAATCGTGTTACTAAAACTAAAAGGAATATTGACCCAAGGAAAAACAGGAGATATTAGATTTAACGAAATCGAAGATTTCATAAACAAAAAAGAAGCACACGTATTTCTAAGAAATATATCCTCAATAAAAGTTCAAGAATCCGAATTTGAAATAGAATCATCCCCAACAGACAATGTCGAGAACATAGAAAAAAAAATATTAGGCGAATACTCTAAAAAACATCCAACAGATTTCAATAAATATCTTCCACAATTAATGACGGCATTATCTCTAGAAAAAAACGAAGACGAAAAATCCATAATATACGAAGATAGGCTTATATCAGAATTAAAAAACATTTTAGGGATCACAGAAGTATTATGATATTCAAAAAGTTAACAATTCAAAATATTAGAAGTTACGAAAATCTCACAATTGAATTTCCAAAAGGCTCAGTTTTATTGGCAGGAGATATTGGATCAGGGAAAACTTCAATTTTATTAGGACTTCAATTCGCATTATTCGGTCTTCAGCCAGGTCAAAAGGGAATGTCAATTCTAAGACAAGGAAAAGAGAGCGCATACGCATGTGTTGAGCTAGATATCGACGGGGAAGTTATAACATTAGAAAGATCAATAAAAAAAGCAAAAAACGGAAGCATTACCCAAGACTCAAACATCATCACGATAGGAACATCAAGAGAAGAACTTTCAACCTCAGAAATGAAAGACAGAGTAATCAGACTTCTAAACTATCCAAAAGAATTCGTCAAAAAATCAAATCTCCTTTACAAATTCACAGTATATACTCCCCAAGAAGAAATGAAATCAATAATACAAGAGAGACCAGAAATCAGACTCGACACATTAAGACACATCTTCGGAATAGACCGTTACAAAAGAATTAAAGACAATTCACAAATCCTTCTACAAAACGTCAAAGAAGCTATAAAAATAAAAGAAATTCTAGCCGCAGAACTAAATCTCTTAAAAGAAAAATTCACAGCAGAAAATGAAAATAAAATAACACTAGCAAGAGAAACAAATAACCTAAACCTTGAATATCAAAACCTCTTAGTTTCCAAAGAACAATCCGAAGAAAAATTAACCTCAAATCAAAAAATCCTAGATGAGAAGAAAGATTTACTCTCAGAAATGTCCAGACTTCAGGTTTTCATTCAAGGAAAAAAAGATTTAGAATCAAGAATGAAAAAAGAAATGATGCTAATGCAAAAACAAACCCAAGAAAAAATAGATTTTTCTGAAGACAGACTCCAGGGAGTATTAGACCTTTTAGAAAAACACAAAAAAATCCTAGAAGAAAAAAACTCTAAATTCTTAGAATTAACTTCAAAAATATCTGCATTAAACGCCCAAAAAGAAACCCCACAAAAACTTCAAGACAAAATAACATCACTAGAAAATTGTCCAACATGTTTTCAAACAGTAAGTTCAGATCACAAGGAGAAGATCACAAAACGAACACAATTTGACATCGAAGAAATTACTAGAGAACTAGAACAAAAACTCCAAGAAAGACAATCTTTAGTTGGTGAAATAGAAAGAGAAAAAGAATTAACTTCAGGCTATGAAACAGATAAAAATAACTTCCAGCAAAATAAAATAAAATACGAACACCAGAGATCAATCGAAACCAAAATTAAAAGCGACGCATTCGTACTTGATAGAACAACCAACGAAATAATAGAATTGCAATCACAAATGGAACAATTAAAAACAAGAACTCAAGATTGTACAGAGTTCCAAGAGATATTCGACAAGTCTAAAGCAGAATTTCAAGAAATCAACGAAATACTCAGAAAAAAAGAAATCACCCTAGCAACAAAAAACAAGGAATTGGAAATTCTGAAAAAAACTCTTGAGAGCTTATCTTTAGAAATCAAAAACAAAGAAAAAATCAGAGAACAAATCAATTATCTTAGAGGACTTCAAGATTGGATTCAAGAAAAATTCATAACAATGATAAACTTAACAGAAAAAAATGTCATGGCAAAACTTAGAAGCGAATTCTCGAAAATATTTTCTGAATGGTTCTCAATGCTAGTCTCAGAATCTCTCTCAGTCAGACTCGACGAAGACTTCACTCCAATCATCACAAATCAAGATTACGAAATCGACTACGACTTCCTTTCTGGCGGTGAAAGAACAGCAACAGCCCTAGCATACAGACTAGCACTAAACCAAGTCCTGAACTCAATGCTCTCACAAATAAAAACAAAAGATGTAGTAATTCTAGATGAACCAACCGACGGCTTCGCAAGCGAACAAATAGATAAAATGCGAGACATCTTCGAACAACTCAAAGCCGAACAAACAATCCTAGTAAGTCACGAAGAAAAAATCGAAGGATTCGTAGATCACGTAATCAGAATAAGAAAAGACGGAACCAGCTCAATCCAAAACACTTAGCTCACCAGAGATACCTACTGGGTAAAAACTCGTTTTTAAGAACATCCAAAACACTTAGCTCACCAGAGATACCTACTGGGTAAAAACTCGTTTTTAAG
>CAZETU010000001.1:289408-344001 GCA_964514585.1 Candidatus Woesearchaeota archaeon
ATCCAAAACACTTAGCTCACCAGAGATACCTACTGGGTAAAAACTCGTTTTTAAGAACATCCAAAACACTTAAAAACCAATTTTTACCACTATATTTATGGAAATCAAAGTTCTAAACGAAGATAAGACTTCAATGGACATCGAAATAGACAGCTTGACTATCGCAGAAGTCTTAAGAGCGTATTTGAACAAACAGGGAGTAAAACTGGCAGCATGGAGAAGAGATCATCCTACAAAAAACCCAGTTCTACACATCGAAGGAGACAATCCAAAGAAACTCCTTAAAGCTGCAATTGCAGATCTCGAAAAAGAAATTGACAAAGCAGTTGATGAATTCAAAAAGTTAAAGTAAGTCTATCGCAACAATCCTTTTAACCAACTCATCCCTTGCTGACACATGATAAAAGAACTAAGAATATCAGCAGGTAATTTTGAACTAAACAAATTTCTTTCCGGCGGTTACGAAACAGACATAATCACAACAATCTACGGACCAGGCGGCTCAGGCAAATCAAACTTCTGCATGATTGCAGCAACGTCCCAAGCAAGAAAAGGAAATAAAGTTATATTCATAGACACCGAAGGCGGCTTCTCAGTAGACAGATTCAAACAAATACATCAAGGCGAAAAATTAGAAATCGAAGACAGCCTCCAAAACATTCTCCTCCTAAAACCAACCTCATTCGTCGAGCAAGAAAAAGCTTTCGATCAAATGCTCGTTCATCTAAAAAACAAAAGCATCTCCTTAATTATTATCGACTCAATCGCAATGCTCTACAGACTAGAACTAGGAGAAGCAATCGGATCAAAAGATTCAAAAAAAATATCAGCAGTAAATAGAAAACTAGCAAACCAACTCCGAACCCTAAACGAAATCGCCAGAAAACAAAATATTCCAGTCATCGTAACAAACCAAGTATACTCTTCATTTTCCCCAAACATCGAAGACAAAAAATTCGAAAAACAAGTTTCAATGGTCGGCGGCGATCTCTTAAAATATTGGAGCAAATGCCTAATCGAACTCCAAACTCATTCTGGCAGAAGGAAGCTAATTCTCAAAAAACACAGAAGCTTACCCATTAAAGAATTGGCATTCGAAATCATCAACACAGGAATCAGAAAACGAGGATTATTCTAACCACACAAAGCACAATAATCATCTATAGAAAAACTTCTAAAATCAGAAAGAATTATTCTTTCTTTGCGCCCAGAGTCTTCCTCCATCTCATTACACAACCTATAGCAGTTCCCCATGCTTAACCTTTGAAAAGCAGGAGGAATAGTCACCTTCTTATGTTCGACACCTCTAAGCTCAACAATTATTCCCCTAACAACATCCGGCCTAGAAGTACATCTTTCAACAATTTCCCCTTCGTCACCACGATAAACAATAACATTTACAACTCCAGAATTTTTCCACCTGCCATAATTATCAACAATATAATCAACAAGAGAAGCCTTTTGCCCCTCACTTTGTGGAAGTTCAAAATCACCAACTCTATTCGCAACACCTTCCTCAACATAAGCCGTCTCTAAGCTCATGAGAAATATAAAGTAATTTAATCTTTATAAAAACTATTACACTCTATTTCTTACTTTTCTTCTTAGCAACCTTCTTCTTAGCAACCTTCTTCTCTTCCTTGCCGTGATCAATAACTTTCCCATCTTTATCAACTTCAATCTCCCCACTCTTCAACTTCGCCTTAAACTCCTCTTTCTTTTTCTGCAACTCTTCATTCGACGGACACTTAGGATTAAAACAAAATTTCCAAGGAGCTCGACCCCTCTGAAAACTCTGCACTAAAGGAAATCCACACTCCGCACACATCTCCAAATCATCTTCTTTTTTCCCAGCTTCCTCAGCAGCCTTTTTGCTCAGCCGAGCCGGCTTCATCATTCCCTTAGGCGGCAAACTATAAATCGTCTTGCAATCAGGATAAGCATCACACGAAACAAAATACCTCGAAAACCGCTTTCCATACATAACCCTCAACTTCCCCTTATGACAAACAGGACACTCCGTCATCGTATTCGCCTCTTTCTCTTCCTCCCAAACAATCGCGTTAGCATCAGCCAAACTCTTCCCCATAGCATCCATATGCTTAGTCATCCCCTCGGCAATCTTCGTCACAACTTTCTTCGCATGTCCCAAAATTTTATCCTCTTCTTTCTTCAGTACTTCCATCTCTTTCTTTTTACCATCCTTAGTAGAATCACTCATCTCAATCTCATCCAATTCCTTAGTCATCTCCCGAGTCAATTCCTCATCCAAAATAATCGGCGAGTACTTTTCCAAAGTCTCAGTCATCCTCATCCCGAGCTCAGTCACCTCGATACTCTTATCCCGTACATAACCCCTCGAATACAAAGTCTCAACAATCGAAGCCCGAGTCGCCTTAGTCCCAAGCTCACGCTTCTCCAACTCCTTAACTAATGAAGCAGCAGAATATCTTCTCGGAGGCTTAGTCTCCTTTTCTTCAGTCCGAATCTCCAAGACATCAACTTCACCATCAACAGTGGGCACCTTTGACTCCTTAATCGAAGACGGATAAACATGTATCCAACCCTTTTCCTTAATCTGAACACCCTTTGTCCCAAACTTCAAACCGCCAACGTCAACCTTGATGTGTTTATTCTCAACCCTAGCAGACTCACAAAAACACGAAATAAATCTCTTAACAATCAAATCATAAATCCTCTTATCTCCTTCGTTAATCTTCTTCATCTCGCCAGTCGGATAAATCGCCGGATGCGCAGGATCTTCCTTCGCTCCCTCAGTCGGTTTCTTATTAACAGCATACTTAACCTGCGTAGTAAACTTCTTCAACCGCTTCAAAATCTTATCATACCCAATAGAAGCCGGATACTTCTGACTCGAAGTTCTAGGATAAGAAATAATCCCAGCCAAATACAAACTCTGCGCTGCCCTCAAAGTCTGAGTCGGGGTATACCCACAATTCTTATACGCCTCAGTCTGCAAAGTTGTCAAGTCAAAAGGTGTAGGGGCCTTAACCTCTTCCTCCTTAATCGTCGTCATAGCCTGGCCCTTCTTCCCCTGCAAATGCTTAAACTTCAACAACTCACCCTTCTTGAAAATATCCTTAGGATGCTTAACCTCAATCTGTTGCCCCTTAATATCCTTAACCTGCAAAAAAATCTGCCAATAAGGCTCACTCTTAAAATCATTAATCTCCGTCTCCCTATCAGCAACAATTTTCAAAGCAGGTCCCTGAACCCTACCAATAGACAAAATTCTAAAAGTCCCTGTCGAGCTCAAAGCCTTCATCAAACCCCGCGACAAATTAATCCCATAAAACCAATCAATATAATGCCGAGTTTCCCCTGCTATAGCAGCACCCCAATTAATCGTCGGCAATAAGTTTTCAAACGATTCATCCAAAGCCTCCTTAGTCAACAAAGAAAACTTCATCCTCTTCGCGTCCTTCTGATTACAAACAAACCGCACAACATTCCAACCAATAACCTCACCCTCAACATCAAAGTCCGTCGCAACAATAAACTCATCAGCCTCCTTCGCCAACTTCTTCAAAACATTCAAATACTTCTTCGTAAAAGCACTCCTCCCCTTCTGATAAGACGGTTGCCACTCAACTTCAAAATTAGGAAACGGCCCTCTCTTCGCAACCTGTTGAATCCCATACAAATGACCAACCGCACATCCAACAATATATCTTCGCGATCCCTTATGAAACTCATAATAAGAAACCTTATCCTTGTTTGTAATTTTCTCATCGGTAGCACCAGACAAAGCCGCCGCTATTTTAGCCGCAGCCTGAGGTTTTTCCGTAATAATCAATGTTGTGTTCTTGTCTTTTTTATTCGCCATTAGTAATAACAAAGTCTCCTACTATAATAACGTTACGCACAAAATAGCACTTTAAAGTTTTCTATTTAACTTTCCCCAACTCATCCAATCGCTTCTTACTCCCAATCGCTCCAGAAAACATCTTCCAAAAAACCCGACTCATCCACTCACCCCAATCCTTATCTTTAATTGTATAAAATATAATTAATTTTTTTTCCAGTTCCCTTCTTGAATCAGGAATTCGGACCTCTTTCATATTGACAATTTCTCCATCAACAACCGTGATTCTCAAGGGTTGCTCTCGATGCCGAATCTCAATTAATTCCTTCCCATACTTATAATTCAGGGCCAAAACCCTTTCAATATTTTCATTTCCAACAAAATCGACCCGACAAATAATCTTAATACTAATTCCTCGAGCAATCAATTTTTCAATCTCATTAAAAATATCTATCCCCTTATCTTTAAAATTAACAAAAGAGAGATTACCAGAGAAAAATAATATTTGTTTTTTTGCAGATCTAAGCAACTTTGCAAATACTTCTAACTTCCCAACTTTAACCTCGTTTTCTGCAAAAGCTTTCGAAACTTCTTTTTTACTATCACTAACATGCTGAAAAATATCAAAAGCCATAAAATCACTTCTCCCTCTACCATTCATAATAATATTCTCCAACTCCTCCTGGAAAACAGAATGACTAGCCTTCTCAATACTCGCCCAATAAACAATCTTCAAAGCCCCCCGCGTCCCCTCTCTAAAAACTCGTTTCCCTAAAGTCCCATACTCACTAATAATCTCTTCGACATATCTATCCGCCGTTCTCCAATTCTTATTCAAGTGCCCAGCAATTTCCTGAATACTTCTCGGTTTACTATAAACAAAATCCTCAATTTTTTTCACAATCTCATTATTCAACATAAACAATCATGCCAACCAAACTATTTAAATTTATACAACACTGCGGACAAATTTTACACAGTAAATGTCATATAAAATACAACTCATAATAATACTATGGAAGACAATGGAGGCAAACGAACAATGGAGGTCAAAATAATATACGACGCAACAGAACTTTTCAAAAGAGCACAAGAAGACATTCTCAACGGAGAGTTCTATGTCTACTCGGCGTAATTCATGAAAAAATCAAATATCACGATTTATCCAGCAGCCGCATTATTTAACGGAAGGTCTACCTACTTTAATCAAGCCCTGGTTCAAGGACTAGAAGAAAAAGGATATAGAACAAATTTTCCCCAAAGAGATGGATTCGAATTCGGAAATCTTCACGAAGCACTAAGGGGCGAATTGCCAGAATCAGAAATACCCTCAGCAGTCGAAAATATAATTTACTATTTAGATATGGGCGTATTCATTCCACAATCCCACGTAATCGTAGCAAACCTAGACGAGCCACAAGACGAAGGAGTATTGGTAGAATTAGCCCACGCAAAAAACATACACAAACACACCATAGGATTCAGAACAGATGTAAGGAGCCCGTACGGATCATCGATAGACAATTTCGGCGGTATGCATTTTTTTCCAGCCTTGTATTTATGTGATACATTTATCTCCCACCACATGCCGTGCCAAACACCACAAGACACCAGGTCACAAATGCAGGGATTAGTCGACAAAATTGATGAGGAGATATCACGGCAAGATTTCAAACCAATAACTCCAATAACAGACAACATTTTATTCTCAGGAATTGAAGACATACATTCCTCAGAAGGATTAGAAGAATTAGTCACAAGATATATTTCAAACAAAGATAAAATAGCATCATATGGACCAAAAATAATCAGATAAATTTTTATCTAAATCTCCAAAATCTTCCCACGTCGCCCGACCTGAACAACTCGAGTCTTCCCAATCTTATCCTCAATACCTTCGCCTTCATGAATGTGCGCAGAAATTAACAAGTCGGGCTCAAAATCTTTAACAGCCTTTCTCAAGACATCATCCCCAAGTATACCAGAAAACTCAGCCTTTGTCCCACGAGCGTGCAAATGCGAAACCAAAATTTTCTTCGCCGGCTTCATCCTCTCAAAATTCTTCTTTATCGAAACCAAATCCCCATCATCCAACGACAACTTCCAATTCGGACTCCCAATCCCCGCAATTCCAACATCCTTATACGTCACATAATAATTATGAATATCCCGCCCCTTCTTAGACAAAACCACCCTCTCCTCATCAAAATCACAATTCCCCGGCACAAAAACCACCTTCTTTCCCACTTTCTCAAACGACTCCAAAATATTTTTATCCCCCTCTCCATAACCATAAATATCCCCAGCCAAAACAACCAAATCAACCTTCTCATCCAAAGCCTTCTTCGACAACTTCCTCGCACTCTCAACACTACCATGCAAATCCGCAGCCGCCAAAATTTTCAACTTCTTTACCATGCAGCACTCAATCAACACTTTTTTAAATAACTTACCGTTCCAACTATCATGACAGACAAACCCAAGAAGAAAGGCTACGATTTCACAGAAGTAGAGGCAAAAATCAAAGAATTCTGGGAAAAGGAAAAAATATTCAAAACTCAAATCAAAGATAACATCTACTCAATAGATACTCCCCCACCAACAGTCTCAGGAAAAATGCACATCGGCCACGCATTCTCATACGCCCAACAAGATTTCATCGCAAGATATCGAAGAATGAACGGAGGAGTTTTTTACCCATTCGGAACAGACGACAACGGTCTACCAACAGAACGGCTAGTAGAGAAACTAAAAAAAGTAAAAAGCAAAAACATGAGTCGAACAGAATTCATAAAACTCTGTCTAAAAACAATAGAAGAAATAAGACCCGATTTTATAAACGACTGGAAAAATCTAGGAGTCAGCGCAGACTATGACAAATGCTACTCAACAATCGACGACGAATCAAGAAAAATATCACAAAAAGGATTCTTAGATTTATACAAAAAGGGCGAAATCTACAAAAACAAATTTCCAACATTGTGGTGCCCAGAGTGCCAAACAGCAATCGCTCAGGCAGAATTAGAAGATAAAGAAAGGTCAACATATTTAGTATATATAAAAGCAAAAGTTGAAGACGGGTCTTTCATCATCTATGCAACAACAAGACCAGAACTACATCCAGGCTGCATCGGAATTTCAATTAACGAAAACGGACAATACGTAAAAGTAAAATCAAATGGAGAATCTTGGATAATCAGCAAAGACGCATTAGAAAAAATGAAAGAAGAATTCGACTTAGAATTAGAAGAAGAATTTTTAGGAAAAGACATAATCGGCAAAAAAGTAGAAATACCATATGCAGAACAAACAGTAGAAATCAACCATGACATTTCAGCAAAAACAGAATATGGAACAGGAGTTGTATACTATTGTAGCTATGGAGGACTAGACTGCGTCCAATGGCTAGGAAGACACCCAGAAGCAAAACCAATTCACGTCATGGATGAATCAGGTTCGTATACAAAAGGACTGTTCAAGGGATTGAAATCTCCAGAAGCAAGAGAGAAAATAATCGAACTTCTAGAAAAAGAAGGATCTCTAATCAAAAAAGAAAAAATGAATCACGCCGTAAATACGCACGACAAATGCGGAACAGATATAGAATTCATAGCAACCCCACAATGGTTCATAAAATTAATGGACAAGAAAGATAAATTAATCAAACAAGGCAACAAAGTTAAATGGTATCCAGAATACATGCACAAGAGATACGACAATTGGGTAAACGGCCTCGAATGGGACTGGAACATTTCTAGAAACAGACACTTCGGAATTCCAATTCCTGCATGGGAATGTAAAGATTGTAATGAAATAATCATAGCAGAAGAAAAAGAACTCCCAATTGATCCACTTCAAACAAAAAAGTCTTGTCCTAAGTGTGGCAAAGAAGCAACTCCAGAAGTTATGGTTTTAGATACTTGGGCAACTTCCTCAATGAGTCCTAAAATCGCAAGCAATCTCGTAGGCGACAAAGTAAAACTACCATATTCTCTTCGTCCAAACGCTCACGACATAATCAGAACCTGGGCATTCTACACAATCACAAGAGCATATCTGCACGAAAATAAAATCCCATGGAAAGATATTGTAATCTCCGGAATAGTTTCCCTCAAAGGAGAAAAAATGTCCAAATCAAAAGGAAATGTAATCGACCCAAAAACAGTTTTAGAAAACTACGGAGCAGACGCTCTTCGGTTCTGGGCAAGCGGATCAAAGCTCGGAAGCGACTTAGATTATCAAGAACAAGACTTAGTAGCCGGCAAAAAAACAGCGACAAAATTCTGGAACGCAACAAAATTTGTATTCATGAATCTCGAAGATTACGACGGCAAAACAAAACCAAAATCCCGCTTAGAAACAATTGACATAATCTTCCTAAATAAATTAAACCAATTAGTACAAACATGCACAGAATCATTCGAAAAATATGAATATAGTAAAGCAAAATTAGAAATCGAAAAATTCTTCTGGAAAGATTTCTGTGACAATTACTTAGAAATAGTCAAAAAGAGAATATACAATTCTCAAGGAGACGAAAAAATATCAGCACAGTATAGCCTATACAAATCATTGTTAACAATTACAAAACTCCTTTCTCCAATCATGCCATTCATAACTGAAGAAACCTATCAAACTTACTTCAAAAAAATTGAAAAAGGCAAATCAATCCACACTTCAAGCTGGCCAAAAGCAGAAGGCCAAATAAAAGAAATTCCATGCCATGCCGACTTCGATTCTTTCTCAGAAGTCCTATCACAAATAAGACAAGCGAAAACTGCCGCCCAAAAAGCAATGAACTCAGAAATCACTCTAACCCTTGAAAAAGATATAATCAAAAACTTGGGTGAAACTCTAAAAGACTTGCAAGAAGTTACCAACGCCAAAGAAATCAAAGAAGGCAAATTCAATGTAGCTTTTATCAATTAACCCAAACCTCTATAAATTAAATCTCTCTTCTATAAACATGGATGAAGCACAAAAATTCGAACTCGAAAGTTTAGTTGAAGAACTAGAAGGCTATCGCGGCAGACACACAGAACTCATTACAGTTATGGTCCCAGCAGGAGCTACACTAACCCAAACAACAAAACAACTAGAAGACGAAAAAGGAACAGCAACAAACATCAAATCAACAGGAACAAGAAAAAACGTAATCAACGCACTTGAAAGAGCAATCAGAAAATTAAAAGAAATAGAAAGAACCCCGCCAAACGGCCTAGCAGTTTTTTCAGGAAATGTAGAAAAATCCGACGGCAAAGAATATTTAGAAGTCTGGGCAATCGAGCCACCAAAAAAACTCAAGATAAAAATTTACCGTTGTGACCAAACATTTGTTTTAGATCCTCTTAAAGAAATGCTTGATACCGACGAAGCATACGGGCTCCTAATCATCGAAAGAAACGAAGCATCTATCGGAATATTAGACGGCAAACACATAAAACTCTTGCAAAACATGACTTCAGGCATCCCAGGAAAAACAAGAGCCGGCGGACAGTCAGCTCAAAGATTCGCACGAATACGAGAATCAGCCGCAAAAGAATTCTTTAAGAGAGTAGCAGAAGCAATGAAAAAACATTTCTGGGAAAATAAAAAACTCAAAGGAATCATAGTAGGGGGACCAATCCCAACAAAAGAAGAATTCCTAGATCAAGGCCAACTTGTAACAGCTCTAAAAAACAAGGTAATCGGAGTAAAAGACATAGGCGGAACAGGAATGCACGGACTTCACGAATTAGTAGAAAAGTCAGAAGATCTCCTGGCAGAACAAGAAATGACAAAACAACGATTAATCCTAGACCTCTTCTTTGAAAAACTAGCCAAAGAACCAGAGAAAGTAGCATACGGAGAAGCCGAAGTCGAAAATCGATTAGCAAGGGGTGCAGTAGGAAAATTAATTATTTCAAAATCTCTTTCTAGAGAAAAAGTAAAGTTACTAGAAAAATCAGCAAAGGAATCATCAACAGAAATTCACATCGTCACAAAAGAAACCGCAGAAGGCGTCCAATTCGACAATTTAGGTGGAGTCGGCGGAATTCTAAGATTCGCAATTCATGACTAACGCCGGCGTATGGAGTTGGCGAACAATTCGCTTTTTCGAATCCAAATATATCAAGACTATCTTTCGAAAATGCAAATTGTGAGTAGGAATTCTAAGATTCGCAATCCACGATTAATTTTCCCCACGAAACCTTTTTGCAAACTTAGCCTGTAGACTTGCTTCAATTGAAGCATTCTCTCTTAGTTCATTCAGCCCAAGAGCACAAAGGATTTCATGTCTCTGTTCAGTAGTTAAGTTAGTTATCTCAGGAGGGGAATATCCAACACTAGAATCATAGGCAACATCATCTCTCATACAGGCAACTACATTCTAACATTTATTAAGATTCCTATCCACGACTAATTTTTTAAACTCTCCAAACATACATTTAATATGGAAGAAACTGAAAATCAGGTGACACATAATACTCCCGTTATCACCGAATCAACAGCCGAAGAATTAGACAACACATTCGAAGAAAACGAAAAAGAATCCGAATCAAAAGTCGAAGCTGCCCTTTTCATCGCAGGCCGATTCTTAAATCTCCAAGAATTAATCATGCTAACCGACGTCAACCCAATCATGCTCAAAGAAATTTTGAGTCGTCTTGAAAAAAAATATTCAGAACAAAATTCAAATGTCCTCAGGCTAATCAATCGAAGCAATTCATGGAAAATGGACGTCGATGAAAAATATCACTACCTAATAAACAAGCTAGCAACGGGCAACGCAGAATTCACAAAAGCAGAACAAGAAACCCTAGCAATCATTGCATACAAACAGCCAATCAAACAATCTGTTGTAATCAAAATCCGAGGCAACAAATCCTACGACCATATTAAAAAATTCAGACAATTAGGCTTAGTCGTCGCAAAACAAATCGGCCACACATTAGACCTTTCACTCTCCGAAGAATTCTACGAATATTTCAACGTACATAAAGCCGAACCAAAAGAAGAAAACAAACAGGAGCAAGAATAATGGAATTTCTAACAATCCTATACTTCACTTATACCTTCATCGCATTTTACTTCCTTTTTATCTATATACTAACATACATACAAAACAAAAAACACATCTACGAAATAATTAAACCAAATAAGATAAGGTCCCTAAGTATAGTAGTCCCTTGTTACAACGAAGCTGAAAGCATAGGAAAAAATATAGAAGCATTTTTAGCATCAAATTACGAAGGATTAAAACAATTAATCATAGTAGACGATTGTAGCACAGACAACTCTTACGAAATCATAAAAGAATACGCAAGAAAATATTCAAAAGTAATAGCATTACAAACCCCGAAAAACACAGGTAGAGCCGCAGGAGCAAAAAACTTTGGAGCCAAATATGTTAAAACAGAACTAATAGGTTTTAGCGACGCCGATTCAATTCCTAAAAAAGATGCAATAAGTAAAATGGTAGGATTCTTCAATGATGAAAAAGTGGGGGCAATAACATCAAGAGTTTTTGTGGAAAATCCAAAAAACTTCCTAGAAAGAATCCAATCAATTGAGTATAAAATCATGGCATTCACAAGAAAATTACTTGGATTTTTAGACTCAATCTATGTGACAAATGGGCCTCTAAGTATTTACAGAAAAAAAGCATATGATGAAGTGGGTGGATTTGATATGAAAAATATGACCGAAGATATAGAAATAACCTGGCACTTTGTTTCAAAAGGTTGGAAAGTCAAAATGTCAATACCCGCAAGAGTTTATTCAGTTGTTCCAAAAACAGTAAAATCATGGTTTCATCAAAGAATTCGTTGGAACGTCGGAGGAATCCAAACCGTCGCAAAATACAAAAAGAAAATCGCTCAATGTGGGATGCTTGGATATTTTATTATACCATTCTTTGTTCTCTCCTGGTTTATAGGACTAACAGGCCTCTTCTTTTTGACCTACCGTATAAGTAAATATCTAATCACAAAATATCTCGTGACAAAATATTCAATAGTAGCTCAAGTTGCAGTCTTAGAATTAAACGACTTCAGTTTCAGCCCAAGCATACTTTTCTTCTTCGGAATCTTGCTTTTCACCCTCGGTTTCGCATACACTTTCGTAGCACTAGGCCACTCCAAAGAAAAAGGCTGGCTAATCGGACACTCTCTCTACGACATCTTTATATACTCGTTCTTCTACTTGCTAATGTACCCACCGTTGCTGATAATATCTTTTTATAAATATTTCAGAGGATACAATACCTGGTAAAATGTTAAAAAGTAATAAACATATTTTTTGGGAAGCTCTAATAATCACAATCGTGATTTTCTTAATGGGACTTTTTTTAGGAATGATGATAGAAGCAGGACATTCCAACGAAATCAACAATTTCTATCTAGCATCAGAAGCAAACCTAATAGATGGCATGGCACTCTCACAAATTTCAGGAGGAAGTCATATAAGTTGTGAAACAATAAAGCAAAAAAACATAGATTTCGCAAACAAGGTATATGAAGAAGCAAAGCTACTCGAAAAATATGAATCCTCACAAAAATTAACAGAAAATTTAAAGATAATACATAAAAAATACGATCTACTAAGAACACTGGCATGGATAAGCAACTCAAACTCCCTAGAACAGTGTCAAAATTACGATCTAGTAATCTATCTATACGAATATAACTCAGAAAACATAACAAAAAAAGCAATTCAAAATGTATGGTCAAAAATTTTACTTGATGTAAAAGAAGAAAATGAAGACATGATTCTTATACCAATAGCTTCAGACCAAGACATCACTTCATTAGAAGTTTTAATGGAAAAATATGGCGTATCAAGCTTCCCAGCACTGGTTATCAACAACCAAGAAGTAATCTATTCTCTAGAAGGTTCAGATCAAATCAAGAGCCTTCTAAACTAATATATACTAGACCACATATTTACTTAAAAATAACTTCTTCCATTGAAATTCATGAGATGTACAATATGTAAGAAAGAATCAGATGAGGTAGAATTGTTTTCAGGAATCCTTAACGCAGAAATGGTCAATATTTGTGAAACGTGTGCAGAAAGCGAAAGTGTTCCAATTATCAAAAAACCCTCAGAACAACAACTCGAAAAAGCCGAAGAAAGACAATCCGTCAGAGAAAGAATGGAAAGAATGTCAGGCATGAGAGAGGCAACAGAAATCAGTCCAGAACAAACAATCGTCCAAGGAAATCTAGCAAAATTACGAATACCAGAAAAAAAACAACATCACCCAGACGTCCTAGATAATTATTACTGGACATTAAACATAGCAAGACGAAGATCAAAAATGACAATCAACCAAATCGCAGAAAAAGCCCAAATCAACTCAATCCTAATCAGAGAAATCGAAAAAGGAAAACTCCCAGAAAACTTCCAAGAAATATTCCTCAAATTAGAATCCATCTTAGGAATCAAGCTCTTAAAAAATCACGAAAACAAAATAAACTTCGTTAGAACTCACGACGAAGAACAAGATATTCTAGAAAACGTTCGAGCTAAAATGAACGGCACTTCACTTACAGAAGAAGAAGAGTTCCCCCAAGAAATTGATGAAGAAACCAAGGAAGCAAAAGCAGAGCTTATTAACAAACGAAAGAAAGAAAAACTAGAAAAACTATCAAAAGGAGAGGCTGACTTCTCAAAAAGAACAGACCTAGAAAACGTCACATTAAACGACCTTGTCGAAATGAAAAGACAACGAGAAGAAAAAGAGTCTCAAAGAAAAACTAGGACCCAAGAAGAATCCATGCTTGGAGAAGACATAGACCTAGAACTAGAGGAAATATAATGAGCGGACACATATCACAAAGATCAGCAAATGAATTAGGGTTGAGCCCAATATCCTTTGATGGCTTACAAACAAATTTTGAAGGGAGATGTTCTCTAAGAACATACACGCCAATTTCGTCAGACCCAACTGCAGAAATAATAAGAGCATGTAAAAAAGCAGCTTATACAGACCCATTAGCATTATTCCACTACAACGGAAGACCAAGAAGAACAAGACGAGTAGCTTGATTCTAAATTAACCTCCAACAAGACTCCTTTTAACTCCAGCTGTAAGATGAATATCCGCACCATCCCTTCTAATATTTTTATACGTCCTAGGTAAAAGTGACCTTTTTGCAAATTTAATATAGTTTTCCCATTCACTAATTCTAGTTCTTCCAGTTTGCCTATATGTCTTAAATCCATCCACCCAATCAGGTGTAACTATCCAAGTCTCTCTTTTTGTAACCATATCCCCCAAAGAATCACCCCCATTAATATCACGAACTCGTCGGTCTAAAGAATAAGTCCCCATTAAAAAATAAAACGGCATTCCAAAATCTTTTCCATATCTAACCTGATGATCTAAAACTCTCCAAGAAACATAATTCCTATTTCTAACATTTGGGTCAACACTCTCAGGAACAAGTAAAGTAAATTTAACTTCAATAATTTTTTTACTGTCAATCAAATCAGGTCCAGCTTTCAAATATCTTGTCATCCCAAGCGCATCAGCAGCCCATTGCTCATTAACTCCAGGCATCAAACTATTAAAATATCGAGCTTTCATTCTATCCCAAATATCGCAACCGTCCAGGCCGCGGCTCATAAATCAAACCCTCTTCCAATAACTTCTTAATATCAGCATTAATCAAATCAGGACTAGCCTCAACATCCATAATAATCGTATCAATATCAATCCCACCCTCACCCTCAGCTTCCTTAATCTTACTCATAATCGAATCCTTCAACGACGAATCCCCACTCTCCGCAGCCGGCATATCCTTCCGAGCATTCTGAATCTCCAATTTCCTAACCAACAACCATCGAGGATCAACCTTCTTAATCGCTTCAGGAATCATATACAACTCACCATTCCACTCTCGAACATTCCCAATAACCTGCAAAGTATCCCCCTGAATAATATCCTTCAACGGCTCAATATCCTCCCCAAAAGCCTTCAAACGAATCTGCCCCGAAGCATCATCAACCGTCAAACTCGCATACTTCTTCTCGCCATCCTGAATAAACTTATCAACACAATTCGCCAAAATATTCACCCGCACAATCTTCTTATCACCAAGCTCCAAAAACAAAAACTTTCCCTCGTCCATCATCGACTTACCCTTAAGAATATCACCAATCCGCATCTTAAACGCAACATTCCTCTTCCTAATCTCACCACCAACAGGCGCATCTGCTTCCATCAAAAAAAATATCAACCTGACTTTATAAGGATTATTGGGATTGAGTTAAGGAAATTTCAAATTATTTAACTGCCTCGACCAATGTAATATTCCCATCATCTAAAGCCCCTCTCCAATAATTCTCACCAAACTTTTCTATACCCTCTTTTGATACTTCTAACGGAGCCCATGTAATTTTATTAAACCCAGCTTTCTTAAATGCAGTCTCATAAGTTTGCTTAGACCAGTGATAATTAATAAACGAACACAATTCCTTTTCACCGTCATAAATTGTTATTTTAATTGGGCTACCTTCCTCAAGTTTATTCCCACAAATCGCCGTTGCACCATACTTCTTCCCATTCGTTAGGGGCTGATCGGGGTTAGCATTGATACCAATAAACCGCCCACCCTTATTCAAATTCTTATAAATATTAGTGCACATTAACTCCAACTCTTCAACAGTTTTAGAATAGTGCAATAAAAACTCTCCAGTTACCAATTCAAACTCTCCAAGCTTCTCAAGAGAAATTACATCCCCAACACTATATTCAATATTTAAAGGACTATCATTCTCTTTTTGTTTTGCAATCTTAATCATCTCCTCAGAAATATCTATTCCCGTAACTTTCTTAGCTCCATTCAGAACAAGTTGCCTAGACAAAAATCCATCCCCACAGGCTAAGTCTAAAATCTCCTTACCTTCCAAATCACCCAACCATCTAAAAACTGTAGGCAAAACCATGTAATTTTTCTTAGGATGAATATCTCCAACAAAACTATACTCTTTCGCAATCTTATCATACTCAGCCATAAAAATAAAAAAGAATTCTCATATATATAATTAACCACTTCTCACAATTACTAAATAACTCTCCATCCCTTTCCATATTTTTTCTCAGCAACAAAAATATCATAATAGGAAAAACTTCTCGTATAGGGAAGTCGGCTTACTCTTCGTCTATGACTAGTCCGTCCAATGTCATTCTCATCAATTATAACTCTTGAAACTCCCCACATAGGCGCCCACCCAACAAAATCAACTCTCATTTTCAGCTTTTCCCTTTCTCTAGTTAAATTTCTAGGATCAATAACCTCACCTTGTCTCAAACTAACAGCATCAGACCCATAATCCATCCATAATCTAACAACATTCCCTGGCGCAAAATCCCCAGGAGAATAACGCCTCCATTCTATAATAGGCATAACAATTTCTTCCATCTTCAAAATAAAATACGAGCTGATTCCTTATAAAAATTATTGGGATTGAGTTAAGAATATTAAGTTATTTAACGAGTTCCGTTTTTTCTTCTAGCCCACCATTTTTCTGGTCTAAGCGTTTCCTGCTCCCTTTAAGCTCCTTATAGCAATTTCTCAATACAGAAACACCCTCCCCTACCATATATGCTCCATAAGCCAATGACCCAACCCCAACCACAGCACCTATAAAAACAAAAACGTCATACATAGCTTGAGCTTCACTAGTAGCCATGTTGCAATTTATTCAACAAACTATTTAATCATTTCCGTTCTAAACCCGTTGAACAAATCCCTTCTTGGGCCGAAACAAATCCCCGCCTTTCAACAACTTTCCAACAGCCTCGTCAATATCCATCTCCTTCATCTTTCCATCCAACGCCTTCGTCACCTCTTCCAACGGAACCAACTTCCCCAACCGTTTCTCCAACTCCTCAACCGTATCCATAACCAAATGAATCTTATTCCTCTGACTAGCCCCCTGCCCAGTAATCCTATCAACATCAAAAGTCTTCGTCTCCTTATCATACCCAACCTGCAACAAATAGCTCCTCACCAAATCAATCGCCACCTCAGCATCCTCCTTGCTAACTTCCTTATTCAACCTCATTCGCGCATGCGCCTCAGCCAACCTAACCAAAGCCTCCAACTGCCTAGCCCCAATCGGAATCGGCTTACTCGGCCCGTCCCCAATCTGCGGCATATTTCTGAGTCCCACATAAAAATCCTTCATAATCCCAACAGCCTCATCAGTCAAAATCGGATTAAACTTCTGCTTCGAATAAGAAATATATTTCCTCAACAACTCCTTATCTATAACATCATGCTTCGCCGTCTGCTTATGCTCCATCAAAACATGATTAGCAATCGCCTCATCATTAGCCTTACTCGGCACATCCCTCATAATAAAAATAGCATCAAAACGCGAAAGTAAAGATGGCGCCAAATTAACCTGTTTCGGAATAGACTGCAAAGGATCAAACCGACCAAACTTAGGATTCGCCGCCGCCAAAACAGAAGTCTGAGAACGCAAAGTTGCCTGAACAGTCGCCTTCGAAATCGTAACAGTCTGCTGTTCCATCGCTTCATGCATAGTCGACCTATCCTCCTCATCCATCTTATCAAACTCATCAATACAAACAATCCCCTTGTTCGCCAAAACCATCGCACCAGCCTCAAGCCCCCAACCCTTCAAAATCTCATCCTTAACAACAGTCGCAGTCAAACCCTTCCCAGATGCCCCCTTCCCAGAAACATACCGAGCCTTCGGAGCAACCCCACTAATAAAACTAAGCATAACCGACTTCGCAACACCAGGATCCCCCACAAGCAAAACATGAATATCCCCCCTCATAGCCGTCCCATCACTCCTCGTCTTCTTCGTCCCGCCAAACAACTGCAACGCAAGGGCCCATTTAACATCGCTATGCCCCCAAATCGACGGCGCAATACTCCGAACCATCTTCTTCATCAAATCAGGATCCCCCGCCAACTCTCTTATCGACCGCTCGTCCTCCTCATCAATATCAATATCCTCAAAACTCTCCTCCAACGGAATAATATTATTAGCCTCAATCGCCAAATCAAACCGAGTAAGCATAGCCCCGCTCGAAGACGAAATCGCAATCTCCTTCAAAACCCCAATAATCCTAACCCGACTACCAGGCGTCGTCCTCATCTCCATCCGCGGATCAACCAAGTCCTCCTTTAAAAAAATCGTCATCCTCTTCGGCTGCTCACCCCCACTCAAATTATCACTCGCCTCCTCAATCGTCAAAACCTGCGCATCAACCATTTCCTTCGAGAGCTGCTTAAACCCACCACGCCGACCACACGAACACCTAGACGGTTCCTTAAACTTCTTATCAATCTGCAAAACCGAAATAATCGTCCCACAACTAGGACACTCAAACTTAGCATTAGTAACCTGCGGCCGAACCTCGCTAGCCTGCCGAACAATCCCCTCAATCGAAATCATCTTCCCTAAATGCTTCGCCCGAATATACCGAATCAAAATTTCCTGCCCCTCAGAAATATCCATAAACCGAGCCCTCGCATCATTCGGCGCCCACTCCAGCTCCTCCAAAGCGATCTCCAACATCTGAATCGTTTCCTCGGGCCGATCAATCAAATAATTACCAAGATCAGGAGAATGCTCAGTAAAATCCGTCCAATCAACATGAACAACCTTCTCACCAGCCTTAACAACCTTCCCAACTTCCTTCCGGTTCGCCTCAAAAAACGCCTTAGCATCGCTCAAAAACTCATCATGCCGAATCGCTTCAACATCCCCAACACCTTTTTCTTTACCTTCTCCCTCTGCCATAAAATAGAAACAAACTCCTCTTATTTAAGCATTATTAGACTCCAATGTCATCAATTAAACACAAACTCACTCCGCCCAAAAATAATCTCCTCACTCCCTCTCTTGTAAATCCCAACAAAATCTTCCCCACAAAACAAAGCAAAAACATCCCCATTCTTCAAATCATCCCCACCTTCAACATTAGAACTATACAAAGGCTTCCCCGTATGAAGCGACTTAATAGCAGACTTATCAACCTGGGCAACAGGCAAAACCTTCTTTATAGCATCCTCAGCCCGAACAACCATCCCCTTCAACAAACTCCCATCTCCACTCTTATACAAATCAACCGCTTTCTCAAAATCATACAAACTAACAATACTACCCTCATCAAAAATCCCAGCTTCACCTCTTCGTAACTCCCCCATATGCGCCCCGCCAATCATCTCGCCCAAATCACTACAAATCTTCCGAATATACGTCCCACCTTCAACCTTACACTCAAACAAAAAATCCCGCTTAGTATCCCCAGCCTCCAAAAATTTAAAACTATAAACAGTCCTCTCCCTCTCCTCCCTCTTAACAGCACTCCTATGCGGCGGCGTCTGCTTAATCTTCCCAACAAAATTATCATCAATCAACTTCTGCAACTCCGTCATATTCTGATCCTTATGCGTATGCAAAACCCCAACATAACTCTTATCATGTTTAATAAAATATCCAGCCAACTTACAAGCCCGCCCAAGCGTAATCGGCAAAACCCCAGTCACCTTAGGATCCAACGTCCCCATATGCGAAGTCTTCTTCAGCCCCAACTTCCGCCGAACAAACTCACTAACAGAATAAGACGTAGGCCCAGCCGGCTTATCAATATTAATCAAACCAAAATTCAAAAGGTCTTCCATAACTAGAATCATCAAATTGGGTTTTTATATCTAATCTTCACCTATGTAAAAGATTTTAAATAGCAAAGTTTCTTTCACTACGTATGCGGATTTCAATAAAAAGAGAAATATTTGTAATAGCGAGTTTGATTTTAATATTTAATTCATTATATTTTGTTTTAGCTCAAGATACAATCCCCATAGAAACTGTGAATAGGACGTTGCTTAAAATGAGGCAATTTAATATTGAAAATATATTACCTTTATCAATTCTACTAGTTTTTATTGCAATTGGTATTGTGTTATTAATTCGTTCAAAAAGTATAAAATCCAAATCTCTAAAGACATCGATAATTCTCCCTTTAATTTTTTGGATTATGGGATTAGTTCACTTGGTTGGTTCCATGTTTAGTTCATATCTTACCGGAGGGGTATTATTAGACTTTGGAGCATTCCTTATGTATTTTTGGCTTCTTTTTGCACCTATAATTTTAGTATCAATTGGTTTTTCAATATTTGCTCTAGTAAAACTTCAAGAAAAAAAGATATCCACTACAAATTTAATTTTGAATATTATATATTTAATAATTTGGATTATATTTGTAAGCACTGTTAGAATGGGATAAATTCATTAAAACTAACTCTTTCCCCGCCGAAAACACCCAGCCTCGTGGTCATCAACTATCCCCACAGCCTGCATAAACGCATAAATAATAGTCGACCCAACAAAGCTCATTCCCCGCTTCCTCAAATCCCGCGAAATCTCATCCGACAAATCACTCGTCGCCAGCACGTCCCTCCAAGTTTCAAAATTATTCTTAACAGACCTCCCATCAACAAACCCCCAAATATAATTATCAAAACTCCCAAACTCATTCCTTATCTCAATAAAAATCTTAGCATTATTAATCGCCGACCTAATCTTCAACCGATTACGAACTATTCCCTCATCCCCCATTAACTCCTCAATCTTCTCATCCCCATACAAAGCAACTTTCTCAAAATCAAACCCATCAAACGCCGCCCGATAATTTTCCCTCTTCTTCAAAATCGTCGACCAAGAAAGCCCAGCCTGCGCCCCCTCCAAAATCAACATCTCAAACAACCGAACATCATCATGCACAGGCACACCCCACTCCTCATCATGATACCTAACATACAACTCATTCCCAACTGGAACCCATTCACAACGCTTCATTCTAATCTAAAAGAAACCTAAATTATAAATCTATTTTTTAAGAGATTTCCTAACAGGAGCAGTCTTCTTCAAATGAGCACCCTGAGCAGTATGCTTCTGAGTCTTAACCGCAGCAGCCTCAACCTTAGCCGATTTCTCAGCCCCAGACTTAGCATCCTCTTTCTCTTCAACCTTATCAGCAACGCCATCCTTATCTTTATCGGCATCTTCCTTCTCTTTTCCCTTCTTTGGCATCTTAGTCTTAACCTTAGCATCCGCACTCTTCTTCTTTTCATCCCGCGCCATAATAAATTTAACAGCCTCAGGAATCTCAGCTAACTCAACATAAACAACCCCATCAATCTTCTTCGCCTTAACCTTAACCTTATTCATCGGCTTCTTAATCCCTCGAAACCAAATCTCATTATTCAAATACCGATCAATCTTAACCTTCCGAACATCCCTATCCTCAACCTTCATATGACGAACCAAAAACTCCCGAATAACCTTAACAGCCCTCTTCGCCCTCTTGTACTGTGGAACTTTCAAAACGCCTTTCTTCAAAGGAATAACATACTCCCTCTCAAGCTCAACCTTCCCCTCAACTTTCTTATCCTTCTTTGAAACCTTGGCAACAGCCGGCTCAGATTTTTTATCATTAGATTTTTCTTCCTTAACATCTTCTTTCTTTTCCTCAGCCTTTGTCTCTTCAACTTTAGTTTCTTCAACCTTATCCTCAACAACAACCTCACCATTAGCCTCGGCAACAGCTTTCTTATTCTCAGGAGTCTCCTTAATATCATCAAGTTTCTTAACTTCTTTTTTCTCTTCCACCTTAATCTCAATCTTCTCGTCTACCATTATCCTAAATACTTCTTAGCGGTCTTTCGCGGTTTAATTTTCAACTTACTTCTCGACCAACTTCTCTTAACGTGAGTAATACTCGAAGGATGAACTTTCTTCCCCTTTCCAAACTTTTTCAAAACCGTCCAAAACGGCGCCCACTTAGTCTGCCTCTTAGCTCTATCCAAATGCCTCTTCTTGCTACTCGCCATCTTTGACTTTCTACTCGCCATCTTCAGCCTCCTTAACTTCCTCTTCAACTTCAGGGTCAGCAGGGCCATTCTCTGGGGACTCAACAATCTCTTCACCAGTTTCCTCATCAGTATTCTCTTGGGTAATCTCCATTGGCTTAGTTGCAATCTCTTCAAAATTCAAACCTACCTTCTCCTCAACTTCAATAGAATCCAAAAGATCTCGACCCTTAGCAGTCAACCTTCGACCATGTTGCATCCGACTCACTTTCTCAACCAAACCAGCAGCCTCAGCCTGTTGCAAAATCATTCGAATAACCTTGCCTCCAGCTTTCATAAATTTATCAGGCCTTCCACCTCTATTCTTCCTAGAACCATAACGCGTCCGAAGCTTTCCAACACCAACGACCCCCTTGATATATAATTGTCTCAAAATCGAAGCAGCCCGAGTATACCAAAAATCATTCAACATAGGAGGTCTCTCTCGAGAAACACCAGTCTTAACATAAGCCGCCCACTCTGGAACCTCAAACTCAGAAACACTCTTCAAAGCCTCAGCCAAAGCTGGAATAAACTTCACAGGGTCTTTCATAAATATTGTTTTCGCCATATTCGTATTCAGGCTCTTCTTTCGAAGATAGACAAGCCGCAGCCCGTTAACCTAATATTCAATCAAAAATTCACTTTATAAAACTTTGGTATGAATTCCGTATCAAACAAAAGTAGTAAAAAGAAAAATTTATAAACCAACTTTATACATAAATTATGTATAAACTATAAAGTAGTAACTAAAATGAAAGAAAAAACAGAATTCACCATTACTAAAAAAATTGCAAAACATGGTAGTCAAGCAATCATAGTTATACCAAGAGTTCTAGAATCCCGTCTAAAACCAGGAACAATAGCCGAAATAAAAATAAATATTTTAGAGGAAAAACAAGATGATTAATGCGGTCAGACCAAGGCAAAATCAAAATCTAGAGGAGCTTCTAAGAGATATCCAAGAAACCTGTGTTGGAAGAATCGAAGATGTAAGTGTATTCAAACAAGGAAATAATCACGCAGGAACAAAAGCTATCTTTAAGGGAACAGATGGAGGCAGAGAAGTTATTCTTGCAACAGTAGGAAGAAACTTGAGGGGAGTAGGAGAAAAAGTTGCTAATTCGGGGTATGGCTTAGAAAATGAAGTAAAAATTGGCAAAGATTTTGGGTTAGTTGAAGCATATGAAAATCATCTAGCAATTGCCAATGAAACATTTGAAACAAATGGTGGAGAATTGGTGGCAGTTTCTCCAAGAATAGAGGGTGTTTGTTTAGCAGATTATGTATCAACAAATAAATTTAATCAAAAAGATTTCAGAACTTTTTTCGGACAAGCAATATCAACGCAAAAATTTATGAAAGAAAAAGATGTTTGTCACAGAGATTTAAGCCCATATAATTTATTGGTTAAGAAAAATGGAACAATGGAGGCATGGACAACCGATTTAGGTAGTGCATGCAAAACAGCTGAAGCGAGGGCAGAAACACTTCACACCAGAGGTGCAAGAACAGTTAGAGACCCAAGATTATTTTTTAACAACTCAACATATTCAGACAGACAAGAGGTTTACGCGTTAGCGCAAAATATGTTAGTAGCTTTAAATGGAGAGCCAGCAGTCAAATATGATTCATGCAATTTCAAAGATTGGAACTCAAAACTTCATGATAAAAAAATTAAACAGGCAGTAAAAAAAATGCCAAGATGGGCAAGAAAAAGATATAAAAAATTAATATACAAAGCAATGAGTTCCGAAGGGGGATGTTCTATAGAGGAATTCCAAAGAGATTTTCAAAAGGTCAGTAGGGTAGGAATTCTCGAAACCACAAAGAGAAAAGTATTGGCAGGTACTCTTGCTGGAGCAATTACTCTCGCAGGACTGGGGATAAATGAAGCAAGTAATCATTATCAAAACAACCTAGAACAAGCAGTTAATCAAGCATCTCTTTACCCTGTAACCACAAATCATCTAGGAGAAAATACGGAAATAATAAATAATCTCATAGGCTTAGATTTAAGAATATCAACAAAGCCAGGATATGAAAGATTATATAGCAAAAACAAAACCCCAGAGTTTATCAAATTAAAGCAAGGTCAAACGATAAGAGTTTTGCCTTATCTTGAAGAAAAACCTCGACCCGAAATAGCCCATTTAGCATTACCAAGCTTTAAGGTAAGAGTCTATTTTGAGGGGTATCCAGCAAAAGAATTCCATACTCCATCAATTTGCTCAGATCCATATGTATACGAAATGGGAGGTCCAATCCCAAGAGAAGAAGATATAACTGTTCCAAAAGAAATGAGAGACGGGTGTTATCAGTTGGTGACCGAAGTTTATGCGCACACAAAAAAAAACAAAGTAAATATGCACGATGCCACAGAAGGTATGATATATGAAAGTCCAGGAAGAGCAATAATTAGAAAGCCAATAAATGTTGTCGTAGGAGACCCAAAAGATTATCTTTTTGTTAATTACTTTAGAGGAGAGTACTCTCCTTCAATAGATTTAAGAAATTTAAGAAAAGTTCCAAGAGAGCAAGACCCAAATTTTACTTCAACTAAAAGAGTAGAAGAGGGAACTACTGCAGAAGCATCATTCCCAGGAATGGGGTATAACCCAGGTCAAAAAGAAATAAGAGGTCTGGGTGATCATTTCCAATGGGCAAGATTCCCAAAAATGACAGACACCAAAGAAAAGATAATGCAGGTTGTAACAAGACAAGATGGCAAAGTTACAGGTTACCAATATATTCCAGTCAAAGGAGAAAAAATAGGAAATTCATATTGGATGCAAGCTTCCCGCCCAGGTCCAGACTTCTCAGATAAAATAGTCGAACTAAGAAAACAACTCTATGAAGAATCAGGCGATTAATCCAGTCAGAGGAGAAACTCCCTGATAAAATTGCCTTATAGAAGACATAATTCTATAAACAATTATATTCTCCTTGCCACTCGTTTTTTCAATCAAAGAATATGCTTTGCCCAAAATTAAATCTTTTTCAAGTTTATGAATTTCACCAAGGTTCTCAATTTTTTTATTTTTATAAGAATCAATCAATAATATAAATATTTTTTCACAACCATTCAAAAGTTCAACCGTTTTCTTATTCACTTTAACATTGTCAATTATCTTATTTAGATAATACAAATCTCTATACCCCCTAATTATAGAAGACAAAAAGGCCCAAAACATTTCAGAATTTTTCTCAAGAAACTTTCTTTTAATAATTATCCTCCTACAAAAATTATCATATTTCTGTATTAAACTAGACAAATCTTCGTAATCTTCTTTAGTCCCATCCAATCTCTTTTTTGTCACTGAAAACATTTCCTCTATATTCATAAATATTTTATCTAATATATTTTCAAATTGTTCACCCGAAGGCTCAGTCACATTTTCAACAATGCAAAAATTCCCTTTTTTATTTATTATCTCAAACCCAATAAGACGCGTATCAACAACCTCTTTCATTATCACAAATTGTTGAGTATTCTCAAACTCAACTTTTATTTTATCGTATCCTAAACGATAGGTATTTGTTATCATTGTTCTAATTGAGGATTCAGTAAGCCCAGTTAATTTTATTGAAGTCTCAGTTTTAATTTCTTTTGAAGAAGTAGAGACAAGAAGCCCCTCTTTCAATTCTTCAAGATTAATTTCACTTCCCTTATCAAGACCATTTAATCTAACCCACTTTGAGGGCAGAGATATCATCATTGTTGCAGTTCCCTGTTTTACTAATTTACGTCTCATGTAACAACAAGTAGATTCATTTTTATAAACTTTTCTAAAATATATATAGATTTAAATTAATATATATAGTTTAATAAAAAAGTTTATATTAAGATTTAAACAGTAACTACTGTACAATGAAACATAAAAAAATGTCACTATGTAAAAGCGTATTAGTAAGCGGAGCAACAGTAGTTACAGGATTAGCAAACTTAGTTAGCGGAGCAAATTCTGGTACATTATCCAACCCAGTGACGATACAAAACGCTCTAAAAAACGATTACTCATTGAGAACTAGAATTGAGCAAACAGAAGCAGAAGACACACACTTAACAAAAACTACATTTGGTATGGCTCCATGGCAGGATGGACATAGTAGATTCAAGGAAGTTTTCAGAAGCTATCATTACGACGGGAAACAAAACGGTTCCAATGTCGATTGGGACACATATGGATTAATAATTCCAAAATTCAATAACGGAGGTTTGGAACATTCAATTAGCGTCTTCGGAGAAACTGGAGACAGAGAGGGTATGGGAATGGAAGCCATAACAAGTTTCGGGAAATTAGATTTATATCTAAACGCAGAAAAAAGTTCATCAAATGACGCGAGAAGACTAGGTTTTAGATTCGAGCATAATTATGGAGGAACCTTTAATCTCGGAGCAGGTTTTGATGAAGTAGAAACCGTAGGGGGTAAAACGAATTATTGGAGCGGTAAGGTAGTTTGGAACATGGATGAAAACCATCAATTAGGAGGAGCTCTAAGATTATCAGATAACGACACCGGAACAAATAGAGCCGTAGGCTATGTTATGAGACATGGGAAGGATATCAGTTGGGGAAATAGAAGTTTTATTGTTTATGACCAAAAAGAGGATTTCGAAAATATTTGGTTTAGAAGTACATTTGCACAGAACCCAACATTTAGTAGAAATGGAAGTGGTCCAGCATTCGTAGGAACAAATCAAGGATATATTGTAAGTCCACACGTGGTAAATTCGCCAGTAACGACAATAGAACCCCCTAGCACAGTCGAAAGATCAAGTAACGGAGCCGCTCTAAGAATTGGTGGCAATATTTCTAACACAGATGGTTTAAGAAAAGGTCACATAGGAACCGAAGTTGGTTATCAATTCGGAGGAAATTTCGGTGTATATGGCTATTCAAATAATGGGATAGGCGGAGTCGAAGATTCATATGGAGTTCATGCCGTAGCAAGATTAGGAAAGTATGTAAAACTTGAAGTTGATCATGATTTTAAAGGTGAAGATACATGGGCAAGTGCAAGTATGTGTATTCCATTAGGAAAGAAAGAATAATTACCTTTGTGCCTTCCGATACTTAACAACCGTCAAAACATAACCAACCAACTTATAATCATACTTCTTTCCCAATGCCTCAATCAAGTCCCGACCAATCTTTTCAGCATCCTTCTTATCTCGACAAGCCGACTTCAAAATCGAAATCTTAACCAAAGTCTCCTTCTCAAAAATAGATTTAACCTGATCAACAAACGCAGCCGTCAGGCCATTCTTCCCAATCTGCAATCTCTTAATCTGTTTCATAATAAAAAAAGACAACATAAGATTATAAAGCTTTAGCAGACAAGTTAACACAGATACCAAACTAATATAAATCAAAATTTCGTATTCATAAAATGGAAGCAAAAAAATTCGGACTTATCGGTCATCCCGTCGGGCACAGCTTATCAGCAGTAATGCACAACAGAGTTTTCAAAGAATTAAACCTCCCACACACTTACGAAGCCTTCGACGTTCTCCCAGAAAATCTAGAAAATTTCATAGCAACAACTTCTCTCGACGGACTAAATGTAACAATCCCACACAAAGTTGCAGTAATGAGATTCTTAGATGAGCTCGACCAATCAGCAAAAGATATTCACGCAGTCAACACAATACATTTCAACGACATAAAAATGGGACACAACACCGACGGAATCGGCTTCACAAAATCCCTAGAAGAAGAAGGCATAAAAATTAAAGGAAAAAATGTTTTAGTAGTTGGAGCAGGCGGAGCTTCCAGGGCAATTTTATCATCATTAGTTCAAAACGAAGCAAACGTAACTTTAACAAACAGAACAAGAGAAAAAGCAGAAATCCTAATCTTCGAAATGGGCGAACAAGAATTAGTAAAAATCTTAGACTATACTCCAGAAAAACTAAAAGAAGTTTTACAAGAAACAGACATCATCGTCAACACAACTTCCCTGGGCATGCATCCAAACGTCGACACTTCTCCAATCCCAAAAGAATTCCTAAAACCTAACCATGTAATTTTCGACGCTGTTTACAATCCCATAGAAACAAAACTAATCAAAGACGCAAAATCCATCGGTTGTAAAACAATCTCCGGCGTCAGCATGCTCGTTCACCAAGGAGCCCAATCCCTAAGAATCTGGCTTGGAATAGAACCCCCGATTCAAATAATGAAAGATGCAGTTATGGAAAAATTAATTTCCCAATAATTCCTCAAATTTCAAAATATCAACCTTTTTAACCTTCAACTTCTCTTGCTTCCCAACGCCCCAAGTCCCAGCCTTCATCAAAGCACCTTTCTTCATATCACTCTTCAAAAACTTATTCACAATAACATCCCTTTTCCCATCACGCCAATCCTGAGAATACTTCGCACAAAAAACCGCAGCCTCTTTCAACTCTTCCTTAGAAGGGTCCTCCCCAACATTCACAAACGGACTCCCAGGCGCATCAGTATGCAACATCATATCATTCCGCTTCGCCCGCCTCACAAGTAAATCATTACTCTCCGCAGACTTACCGCCCAAAATCTTAAACCCAGACGAAGTCACAAATTCTCTAAAATCTCCCATAACAAATTCACGAAAAAAATCTTTATAATTCTTGCCTAAGGCGTTTGACAACAAGTCTCCGCAGCAGCAGAACAAGTATAGCTCTGACAAGCTGTTCCTCCAGGTAAAGATGCCGAAATGTCTACAGCAAATCCACAAGTTTCTATTGCAGTATCTCCAGTCTCTCCAGGAAGTCTCCAATCATGTTCATCAGTAAGACAACTACTAGCACAAGTCGCACCACCACCACCATTGCAAAAACTACTTGTTGTTCGATAAGCTATAATAGTTTCCCCAGCCCCACAACCAAAAGTCCCACTATTGATATAAATATTACTCTGACTCGTATCACAAATTCCCCCACTACTTCCACCAACCTCACTCCAATCACTTATGCAATTTCCATTCAAACAAATCTTATTTACATTAATCTCAGGAATTGTATCACTCCACTCTAACTCATCAAGACTATGCCCCATCGTGCTCGCCGGACCTCCAGAACCATAAGCTATAGCATAACCTACTCCCAGAACAACAACTATCAAAAAACCAAAATACCACGCATCTCTTTTCCCAAGTTCTATCTTCATAACACACCTCGTACAACAAAAAGACAAAAAGAGTTTATATACATTACTAAAATTATTTTACAATCTCAACAATTTTTATCTTAAAAATCAAAACCTTCCCCGCCATAGGATGATTCATATCAACACTAACTTCCTTATCAGTCACTTCCATAATTTTAGCAGGAATCTGCTGACCACTAGGCAACGGAATCCCAATCATCATTCCAGCCTCAATCTCCATCGGGAACTTATCCTTAGGAACTTTCTGTATCGCCGCAGGATTAGGTTGTCCATAAGCATCCTCGGGCTGCAAAGTAAACTCTCTCTCCTCACCAACTTCCATCCCAATCACAGCATTATCAAAACCAGGCACAACCATCCCTTCACCAGCTTTAAATTCCAACGGCTCACCATGCTTCTCACTCGCATCAAAAACCTCACCGTCCTCAAAACGCCCTTCATAATCAACCTTAATCACATTACCTTTTTCAACTGTCATAACAACTTTTAATAAAATCTATATTTAAGTCTTTGGTAATTTTCAACTGTCAAAGAATGACACAGCAAAAAATATATCTGATAATTTCAGGAGTCACATCTCGTGAAATTATCCCAAAAAATTCTGCAGAATTTTCCCAATGATTTTTTCACCAGAAAAAATATTGATCCCTAAAACTCGTCTTCTTCCTTAGCCTTCTTAGCAGCCAATTCCTTAATCCTTTTAAGCGCCGCTCTAACATTCTTATTCAACTGAATCATAGAATCATCCAACTGAGCCTTATTCTTAGTTCCAGTACAAACCAACTTTCCATTACTAAAAAGCAAAAAGGTCGCAGTAGGATCTTCCAACTTGTAAACCAAACCAGGAAACTGCTCCGGCTCATACTCAGTATTCTCAAGCTCCAAAGCCAAAGTATTTAAATTCAAATCAAGATTAATCGCTCCACTCGCCACAATATTCTGAACAGTAATCTTTGGTTTAATAGTAACATTTACCCCAATTTTTTTCAATTGCTTAATAACTTGCGTCACCACATCTCGAACCTGTGAAATCGACTTTGTCCCAGTACAAACCAAATTTCCAGAACTAAAAACTAAAACCGCAGATTTGGGCTTCTTAACTCTCAAAACCAAACCAGGAAAAGTATCAGGATTATACTCAGTATTAGGCTGAGTTCGAGCTAACTTAGTCAACGAAACATCCTTACCCAAGGACGTAGTTGCGACAATGTTCTGAACTTTCAAAGAAGTATCTTTTTTTGCTACTACCACTCAATACTTTAGAAAAAATCCTTTATAAAGCTTCCCTTTTACCGTCGGGATAAAAATAGCAAAGTTATTATCCAGCTTCTTTCTCAACTTCCTCAATCGTCGCAATATCACTAGATCCTCTATCATCCCTAAACCGAGTAATCCGTGGGAACCTTAAAGCATAACCCGAAGAGTAAGTCGGTGACTTCTGAATATTCTGATACTGAACCGTAACAACTATCTCAGGCCGAACCTTAACTCGCCTCCCATCAACCTCAATAACCAACTTCTCCAACATATCTGTCATCTCCTCAAAACTCAAACCTTCATCTTTTAATTCCTTCAATCCTGTCGAAACCTTACCAATCTCCAATAATTCCCCATCTTCACCCCTACAAGAAACATCAAAACTAGTCAACCACCCAGCTCTCTTCCCGGTCCCCCACTCAGCCCCAGTAATCACCAAATCAAAATCATTATCCTCCGGCTTCAACTTAACAGCGTGCCCAATGCGAGCCCCAGGTTTATACGGCGCCTCCAAATTCTTCCCCATTACACCCTCCTGATTGTCTGCCAAAGCCGCCTCATAAAATTTCTCAACCTCACTCGCATCATCAGTAATAATCTGCTTCGAAAGCACAATCTTCCACAGCTCCTCACGAACAATCTTTTCAATTAAATGCCGACGCTCTCCAAACGGAGTATCAATCAAACTCTCCCCATCATAATAAATAATATCAAAAACCGCGAGCTCAATTGGCAAACTCTTTTGCATCTCATCAATCCCATACTTCCGCCGAATCCTCTGACTTATCGCTTGAAAATCAGTATACTTTTTCGTCTCCGAATCAAATCCAACAGCCTCAGCATCCAAAATAAAACTCTTTCCCTCGACATGGCTATTAACATACTCAACAATCTCAGGAAACTGCTCAGTCACCTCCTCAAGTCTCCTCGTAAAAATCTTAATCTTCCCATCCGTCTCCTTGTTTATCATAACCCGAAACCCATCATACTTATACTCAAAAGCCGCCGGCCGACCAACAATACTAAACGCATCCTCAACATCCTTCGCCTTCGGAAACAACATCACCTTCACGGGCTTCCCAGGTTCCAATTTAATCTTCTCTAAAGAATCATCACGAGCTCTCTCAAAGACTTCGGCAAAATCAGTAGCCTTATCATAAGCTTCCTGAACAGCCTTCGCGCAAACCTTCTTATCCTCAATATTCTTAGGCTTAAAACAATTCTCAACAATCGCATCCCTTAAAATCCCAGAACCAACACCAATTTTCAAATCACCCAAAATAGTTCGAGCAATATACTTAGCCTCAATCGGAGTCGCTGAGTGCAACAAGTCAATAATCAAACCAATCTTAATATCAACCGTCCCCTTTCCCTCTAGCGTCGGAATTTTCGTCAAATTATCCATCACCTTCTCAACGCTAAGCTTCTTAGAGAACAAAGCAGTTTGCAACTTCTTTTTTCTCAAAATAAATTCCGCCGCCTTCCCCAAATCACCTAAATTCTTAAACTCTTCAACAACCTCATTGTCGCCAATTCCAGCCGCTTTAGAAATCGCCCGAATAACCAACTGATGTGAAATCCCAAGTTCCCTATTATCATAATCAGCAAAAATCCGACCTTGCAACAAATAAATCAAACCCGGTTCCTCTCGAATCTTTTCCAAAAAATCTGCCAATATAACAGTCTTCTCTAATCCCTTCGACGTCGATTCCAACGCATGATAAACCTCACATAATTCCGAATAATCCATTAAATATCGAAGAGAAAACTCTTTTTATAATTTCCCGCCCCAAGAAAACTTATAAACCCGAAGATCGTTAACACAACAAGGTGATACAATGAATAGAAAAAAAGCTTTCGTTCTCCCATTCGATAAATTACAAATTGAAGACGTGCCAATCGTCGGCGGTAAAAACGCATCCCTCGGCGAAATGTACCAAGACTTAAAACGAAAAGGTATCGCAGTCCCAAACGGTTTCGCAGTAACAGCCCTCTCCTATAGATACTTCATAGAAAAAGCAAACTTAAAAGATAAAATAAAATCAATCTTGTCAGACCTAAACACACACGATACAAGAAACCTAATGGAGCGCGGGAAAAAAGTCAGAGATGTAATTCTTAACGCCGAAGTGCCAGAAGAGATACAAAAAGAAATCATAAAAAGTTACAAAAAATTGTCCAAAGAATATGGCGACAAATACACCGACGTCGCAGTTAGAAGCTCAGCAACAGCAGAAGATTTGCCAGACGCTTCATTCGCAGGACAACAAGAAACTTATCTTAATATTGTAGGAGAAAAAGCAATTCTTGAAGCCTGTAAAAAATGTTTCGCATCTCTTTTCACAAACAGAGCGATTTCATACAGAGAAGACAAAGGCTTCGACCACTTCAGCATAGCTCTTTCAATCGGAGTCCAAAAAATGGTACGAAGCGACTTATCATCAAGCGGAGTAATGTTTTCAATAGACACAGAATCAGGATTTAAAGACGCAGTTTTCATAACAGGAATTTACGGACTCGGAGAAAACATAGTCCAAGGTGCAGTAAACCCAGACGAATTCTATGTCCATAAACCAACTTTGAAAAAAGGATACAGACCAATTATTTCAAAAAAAGTTGGAGAAAAAAAAATCAAAATGATATACAATCCAAAAGGACCAAATCCAGTAAAAAATATTCCAGTCTCAAAAGAAGATATGCAAAAATTCTGTATTACCGACGAAGAAATCTTAAAGTTAGCAAGATGGGCAGTAATCATCGAAGATCACTACAATAAAGCAATGGATATGGAATGGGCAAAAGATGGGAAGACCGGAAAATTATTCATTGTACAAGCAAGACCAGAAACAGTTCAAAGCCAAAAGAACGCAGGCGAGTTAGAAGAATATGTGCTAAAGAAAAAAGGACAAGTATTAGTCGTTGGGAGCAGTGTAGGTGCGAGAATAGGAGCAGGACCAGTAAGAGTAATCAAAGAAGTCTCAGGAATTCACGGCTTCAAAAAGGGAGACGTCCTAGTAACTGAAATGACAGATCCAGACTGGGAACCAATAATGAAAATCGCTTCAGCAATCGTAACAAACAAAGGCGGCCGAACATGCCATGCTGCAATCATCTCAAGAGAACTTGGTATACCTTGTCTAGTCGGAACAAACGACGCAACAGAAAAACTAAAAACAGGCGACAAGGTAACAGTTAGTTGCGCAGATGGAGAAAAGGGGCGCGTGTACAAAGGAATTCTAAAGTATGTCGTAGAAAAACACAATTTAAAATCAATACCAAAAACACGAACAAAAATAATGATGAACATAGGAAACCCAGAGTCCGCATTCGAGCAAAGCTTCATTCCAAACGAAGGTGTCGGACTAGCAAGAGAAGAATTCATAATAAACTCCCACATCAAAATTCATCCAAAAGCTCTAATTAATTTCGAAAAGATAACCAACCAGAAAGTAAAAAAACAAATATCAGAAATCACCGTTGGCTACAAAGACAAAAAACAATTCTTCGTGGACAAATTAGCAGAAGGAGTTGGAATGATTGGCGCAGCATTTTATCCAAAAGATGTAATTGTAAGAATGTCGGATTTCAAATCCAACGAATACAAAAACTTAATCGGTGGAGAAGAGTACGAACCAGAAGAGGGAAATCCAATGATAGGATGGCGAGGAGCGTCCCGTTATTACAGCGAAGAATATAGGCAAGCTTTCGAACTGGAGTGTGAAGCAATCAAAAAAGCAAGAAACGAATTCGGACTAAAAAACATAAAACTAATGATTCCATTTTGCCGAACAATCGAAGAAGGATTAAAAGTCCAAGCGATAATGGCAAGGAAAGGACTAAAGAGAGGAAAAGATGGATTAGAAATTTACGTAATGTGTGAAATCCCATCAAACGTAGTCTTAGCAGACGAGTTCTCAAAAATTTTCGACGGCTTTTCAATCGGTTCAAACGACTTAACTCAATTAACATTAGGTCTAGATAGAGACTCAGAAATTGTTTCATCAATCTACGACGAAAGAAACCAAGCAGTCAAAACTTTAATTTCAACAGTAATAAAAACAGCAAGAAAAAACGGGAAGAAAATAGGAATATGCGGACAAGCACCGTCAGACTTTCCAGACTTCGCCCAATTCTTAGTTAGATGCGGAATAGATTCAATTTCTCTAAACCCAGACACAGTTATTAAAACAAGATTAAAGATTGCAGAACAAGAAAGAAAGTTAAGAAAATAAAATTATATATTAGCAGCCTTACCCCAAACATTATCAAATTCTTTAGATAAATTATTAGCCAAATCTTTATTCCAAATTGTTACAATAGAAGAAATTTTACTTTCGCTTAAAGGATTCAAATTCAAAAACAAAACAGTTTTTTTATCAACAATACCAAAATAAGAATTAATTTTATTGACAGTTTTCACTTTTATTTTATTCCCTGCAATTAATTTAGAATAATCCTTATCGAGTTTAAGTTGATCCAATGTATCTCGAGTCATAATTAATCTAAAATCAACAGAACCATCCAAAGCCTTTTCAATTTTATCTAAAATTTTAGAAGCAAACCTAACATTCACTTCATGCAAAAAAATATCAACACTAATTTTTGGATCATAAAATAATAAATTATTTATTCTATCAATTTTGTCTTCGTCTAAATCAGTAGTCCAGAAAATCTTTTCATTTTTATTTTGAAGTTTTTTTGAAGAAAACTCATTCATTAAATCAGAAACAGTTTCTTTAAGCGAAGTTATCTTCTTGGAAAACCAACTTTCTTGATTCTGAGTATATTTTTTTAACGCAATTTCTGGTTCAACTGCCCTGTATTTTTTCGGCTTAGTATTAAGTACCTCAACAAAACCCTTACCATTTAATGAATCCAAGGTAGAATATATTTTACCAAATGGAATGTTAGCCTTTGTGTAAATAGTTTTGGCATTTGTCTCATCGTATTTCAAAAGTTCCATATAAGCCCTAATTTCATAATCAGTCAGCCCAATCTCAGATAACAATTCCTCTTTTTCCATATTAAAGGTTACAAATTTACATTAATAAGTTTTGTTACAACCACAAAAAAGTTGTAGCCAGAGTATAATCCCTTTAAAGCAATTTTTTTTAATATTTTGATGGGGAAAGTAAAAGTCTTACCAGTATACCCAAGCTCGCCTCCATCATTCTGGAGTTTCAACGAAGCTTTGAAAATAGAAGGGAAAAAAGCAGCAATGCCTCCAACGGGTTTAGTCACAGCAATGGCAATGTTCCCCGAAGAGGAATTTGAAATAATGCCAGTACAAGATTTAAATATTGCACCCCTAGATGAAAGAGCATTGAAAGAATCGGATTTAGTTGCAACCTCTTCGATGGTAATCCATGAAAAATCTCACAATAAAGTAATGGATTTAGCGCATAGATATGAAAAAAAAGTAGTTGCAGGAGGACCGTTCCCATCATCTTCTCCAGATAGAAATACAAGAGCAGATTATATCGTAGCAGGAGAAGCTGAAATGACACTAGCACCATTCTTACACGATTTTCTAAAAGGAACTCCAAGGAGAATATACACAGAACAAGATGCAGCGAGAACGACATTAACAAAACTTACAAGATCGGGAAAACCAGATTTGTCACAAACACCACTTCCGAGATGGGATTTAATAGACATGAAAGCCTATGACTCCGTAGGAATACAGTTCTCAAGAGGATGTCCTTGGGATTGCGAGTTTTGTAATATAACTTCGTTGTTCGGCAGAGAAGCAAGAACAAAAGGCGTTGACCAAATGATCGCAGAATTCCAAAGTATTTATGACGCAGGCCACAGAGGGGGAGTTTTCTTACTAGACGATAACTTAATAGGTAATAGAAAAAACGTCAAACAATTACTCCCAGCCTTGGCCAAATGGCAAAAGGCAAGAGGCTATCCTTACGACATCGGAACAGAAGCAAGCATGAATTTAGCTTGGACAGAAAACGAAGGAATATTAAATGGAATGAATGATGCAGGATTCGTTAGAACTTTCCTCGGAATAGAATCTGTTGATCCAGAAGTAATTAGTGGGATGAATAAGCAGCAGAATCTCAAAATGTCACCAATAGAAGCTGTAAGAAGAATCCAAAACGCGGGCTTAGAAGTAACAGCAGGATTAATAATCGGCAACGACGGAGAAAAGCCGCAAGTCTTTGATGATTTATACAATTTTGTTCAAGAGGCAGGGATAGTTCTCCCAATGGCAGGACTTCTAGGAGTAGTACCAGGAACAAAATTAGCAACAAGGCTAGAAAAGGAAGGAAGACTAAGAGAATATAATTGCGGATCAAACACACACTCATTCTCGTTAGACTTCGAACCAAAGTTAGCTCCAGGATTCACAGAAGGGCAACTCTTATCAGGATACAAAGACCTCCTTCAAAGATTATTTTCTCCAAAAAGTTATTATGATAGATGCAGAGTTCTCCAAAAAGAACTAGGTCCAAGCCACCAAGAAAAACATTCCGCTCTTGAAAGTATGGCAATTCTAGGAAGGTTTGCAAAACATCAACTCACTGGAGGAGCTAATCTAGAAACTGCAAAATATTTAGCAGAGACAGCCGCAAGATCCCCCTCACAACTTACAGTAGCAGTCACCCACACAGTAAAATACCAACACCTAAAAAGCATAACACAACAAAGCCTAGCAGCCGACAATTATCATTCACAACTCGAATCAATGTACACGGATTTTGTAGCAGGAGCCGGAGAAGTCGCAACAAAATACGGAGAAAATATTAGAAGTGCCAGGAGAGCATTGTTCAGAAAAGCAAGCAGGGTTCTAACAAAGGCAGAAAAACTCTATGAAAGAATTCATCCCTCTCTCAGGACAGAAGCCCATAAACATAAATTAAGAGAATTAAAAAAAAGTGTTTCGGAAAAAGCAGCATAATTAACACTCTGCAAATTTACAAGCAAACTCACTAATATCAAGAGTAGCTACTCCAATCACAACACCAACTACCAAAGCAATAACTCCAATCGCCAAAAGCCACAAAGCCAATTTTTTAAGGTTCATATTTCTTAAAAGCCCGAACATTTAAATCAATATACCATTTCATCGCCACCACAAAATATTTCACAACAAAATAATTTCCAATCATCCAAAGTCCACCAAAACAAAATATCGCTACAGATAAGAAAGCAAGAGCCACAGGATGAATCCCCCCGAGAGAAATATACTCGGCCATCCAACCACTCGAAATCAAAGGATAAATCAAACTAAGTATAAATCCAGCAAGTCCACCGACAATCATTCCAAATGCTCCAGCAATCAACCCAATTATAACACCAATTACCCCAATCAAAAAATGAATAACAAATACTACATTAAGCACAACCAAAGCTATCAAGATAAAAATATTATCAACATTACTAGGCTTCCCCCTTTTCACCATACTAAACAAAACATTCCAACCCTTAAATATCTTTCCAGTTAACACAGATAACCAACATTTATAAAATAAAAATCATAAGACTAATTATGGAAATCGATGTTAAAGACGAAACTTTTGAAACAGAAGTGATTGAAAAATCCAAGACAACCCCAGTCCTAGTAGACTTTTGGGCAAGCTGGTGCGGACCCTGTATGATGCTAAAACCAATCTTAGAAAAATTAGCAACAGAATACGAAGGAAAATTCATTCTAGCAAAAGCACTAACTGACGACAATCAAAATATGGCTGGTAAATTCGGAGTAATGTCAATCCCATCAGTAAAGCTTTTCAAGAACGGCGAAGTCGTCGACGAATTCATGGGCGCTCAACCAGAAGCTACAATCAAACAGTGGCTAGATCAGAAGTTATAATTCTTAATCAATCAGCACAGCCTTAAATCCCATACTCTTAGCCTTCTTCGAAATAAGTTCATTAACGCTCATTCCCCTTTTCTTAGCAGTAATTCTTGCTTGCTCTAAATCATTAACCTCAAATTTTCTAGACTTTAATGCAGCAATCCCAATCTCCCCAAAAATTTCTTTAGACCCTGTGTCATAAGCCATCGACTGAATAGTAAACGGAGTTCCAGTAAGAAAGTTTTCAACTGTAGGACGAAGCTTTCTTCGAATATTTTGGTCAATTAAATTCAAGGGTATGTGATCAATAGAAATTTCAGAATTAGTAATTTTCCACCCACCATAACTATTCTTCCCAATCTTCCAATCCTCAGGCAAATCAAACTTCTCGACACATTCCTCAACAATAAAATCAAAATCAAAAGAATGCTGTGGTGTTCCATAAATCAACTGATTCAAATTCCTAGATAACGCCCCACCAATAAGCCAAATCTTCCCCTTGGAATTCCGCCTCACAATATCATAAGCAATCCTATAACTCTCTTCCTTTTCAATATATTCCTCAAAAACTTTTGAAATATTCATAAAATAACAACAGAATCACAATTTAAATTACTTCCTAGGCGTAATAACCCACATAATCAAATAAGCCAAAATTCCAGCTCCAAAACTAAAAATAGTAATCAATATCCAAAGCAACCGAATCAAAGTCGGATCAGCCTCAAAATAATTCCCAATCCCAGCACAAACACCACCAAGCATAGAATCCTTCTCCGCCGCCCGATACAACCTCTTAACCTTCTTAGCCATAACATATACAACAAAAATTACTTTATAAAATTATTCTTCAGTCTCAATTATCACTTTGCCAGTCGCAACAGAGTTCAATACTTCATTATTATCTTTTACGTAATCATAAAATTCACGATAGGTCATCACCTTGGACCCACTATTTTCAATGTATTTTAGAAATTTATCTAAATCTTTAAGCTTTTTCTCGCTATCAAAGGTATTAACATGAAGCTGCAAAACAAACAAATTAGATTTCTCAAAAGCATCAATCCATTCATCAGAAGAAGTATGCCTAAAATCTTTAGTGTACCAACCATAATGCCATATAGGATCATAACTACGAGGAGTAATAATAACACCATCATCAAAATAAGTTTTTGGGACATGTGTATTTCCAATAATCTTAAACCCAGCTTTTTTAACATTATCATATTGTTCATCAGTCCAGTAATTACCAGGAGGAAAATAGGAGACAAAAGATTTCCCAAAAGTTTTTTCTAGAGACTGTTTTCCTATAAAAATATTATACCAAATTTCTTCATATTTAGGACAATAATTTACATTCCTACAATGATTGTATCCATGCATTGCTAACTCATATCCCTTATCATCTAATTCTTTCAGATATTCAACCATCTCCTCATCATCATTCAAGTCAAAATTTTCTTGAACCTCCTCCACAAAAATATACGGAGTAAGTCCCAACGAAGCAGTAAAGCCATATTTATCAATTATATCAGAGACCTCTCTATATCTTTCCATCGTATAGCCATAACTCGCGAAATAAGCCGATGTATCATTTATATTCCAGTAATCATCAATCTCAATTATCAAAATTTTTTCATCTATCCTAACTGTAGTTTCCTCATCTAATTTTGCGGAAGTATATTTAACAAATCCAAGTCCAAGAAAAGAAACAACAACCAAAAATAAAAAAATAAAAAATAAAATTTTTTTATATCTCTCAGTCAATTTAACTAACATCTTAAAGAAACGATTCAATAATCCAAACTCTATCAACAATAAAAATATCAAAAAGACAATAGCAATGTCAAAAATTCTTATAGCTAATACATTATAAAATTCAGACAAATCCATCCCAGAGTAAAATCCCAACATAAAAACAATAATTAAAATTACTTTATAAAATTATTCAAAAACTCTAATTACCCCTTCTACGGTTCGCTCGAAGCGACGGTCTAACCTTAGGAGCCTTAATAGGACTATTTCGGAGTCCCCTAGCCTTTCGACCAGCAGAAGTAATTCCCCTCAAAGATCTCTTCTTTGGAGCCTTAACAAAAGCGCCAAGTTCCTTATCAGACTTAATCTCAGGAGCAACACGGTCAACCAAAATCACTTCAAAGAAATAATTCATCCCATCCTTTCCAACTTGATAAGAATTCAAAACTTCCATATTATTATATTTCCGAGCAACCCTAGACTCAGCAATCTCCTTATAATTCATCTTAAGATTTTTCCTAATATGCAACCTCTTCGTTCTCCTCGCTTTATTCGGCCTACTCTTCTTATGACCACCACGCTTAATTCTAATCCTAACAACAGTAACGCCCTTCTTCGCTTTATACCCAAGAGCCCGAGCCCTGTCCAATCTCAACGGTTTCTCAACCTTAACAATCGACTCACCCTTTCGCCACTCAATCATTCTTTCCCGAAGTATTTTCACATCAGGCTTTCTCCATGCCAATCTCAAATATTTTGTTAAACTCATACTATCTTATCAAAAATTTCCTTTTTAAAGTTAATCATTATCCCCCAAAGTTTAGCTCACCAGAGATACCTAAAGGGTTATAAATCAAAAATTCGCTAAGTATTTACATGAGGCTGTAGCGCAGTCAGGTAGCGCATCGCTCTGATAAGGCGGGGGTCCCAGGTTCAAATCCTGGCAGCCTCATTCATCCAAATATGAAGATATTAAATTAACCTCATCTTTCCGACCTATAGATTCATAGAATTTTTTAGTATCATCTAAAGAGAGAATGGGCAAACGCAAATCTCTCCACAAAACCTTTTCAATTTTAACGAATACATCAAATTTCCTGTCTCCATAAGAATTTATCTCAACCTCAAAACCACATATATTACAAATCAAAGAAGGACCATTTATTTTTTCACTAAAAAAATCTTTAACAATAAATTTTTTTAAATTATCTCTAAAGAATTCAATTCCCTCGTCATTGGTAGTTATATCTAAGTCCTGAACAGAAACATCGATACCATGAATTTTAAGATTCGCACTTCCTTCAATTATCCAGAAAACATCACTACCTCCAACCCTATCCAAAATCACTTCCAAAATTTCTTTAATATTTTTTTCTTCCACGGTCTTTTATCCTTCAATCTCCAAAAAAACCTTTTCCTTCTCAACATAATACTCAATTATTTCAACCTTCAAAGGAATAAATTTCACATAACACTTATCTTTAGAATAAGCTTTAATTTCCAACCCCGACGCTAATTCAGTCACAACAACATCAGTCTTAGCTTTAACACCAGGAGTTTCAATTTCATAAACAATTCTATCTGCAAGCCGTCTCACTTTAGATTCAACTTCCACCTTAGGCAAGCCCATCCTTCGTCGATTCTCCTCATTACTAACCTCAACAACATCAATCTTCTTGACCGGCGATCTTTGAACAACTTGATTTCCCTGAGGATTATTCCTAGCAACTCTAATCTTAATCCCCCTCGGCACACCATTCTCACCATTTAACTCATTCATCTGCTTCTCCAACTGTTTCACCAAAGAACCAACAATCTTATTCATTCCAAAAGGCAATTTCACTTCATCCTGAATCTCATCAATATCTCCTCGCCCCAACATCCCAAAATTTTCCCGCTCTCTCTTCGCCTTAAACGAGACTCCACAGTAAGGACAAAAATTAAATTTCCGATCAATCTTACTCGCGCACGCAGGACACTTCCTCTTTACCATAATAATAAAAAATATTCACTCTATTTAAATCTCACTATGCCTCATTTCTGGACTCAAATCGCTTTATCCTTCAAGTCATCCTTCATTAATAAAATATATTCCGCATGACTCCAGCCTAAAGGATTAGCCCAATAAACCATTTCAGTCCCATTAATTTTTTTTATAGTTTTTTCAATCTTTTTCATCTCATTCAAAATCCGACTATTAAATTCAATTTCATTAACTTTCCAATCATAATATTCCTTTTTGGTAGCTATGTGTTCTGGCAAATTCTGATTAGAAAGAGAACCAATTTTTTCAATCCAATTTTTACATTCCTCATAATTCCTTTTTCGATTCACTTTCTTGTAAAACCTCGCTGCAATAGCAGTCAATCCACACCAACTTCCAGAACCTCCAGTATACCAATGCCAATCATCACAAACCTCAAATTTTCTAAACCTACGAAATCCACCAGTATCCTCCTCCCATATGTGCTCCTTAAGATAACCCAATGTATTCCTCAAGATTTTTTTATCATCAACTATATCAAAATAAAATGGAGCCAATTGAGAAATGTCAGGATTATTCGGAAATCTTTTATTTTTTATATAAAGACCTCTTTTCTTATCAAATAATTGCTTATTAATATTTTTCAAAATTTCTTCAGCCTTCTTGTCCCACCTTTTCGCCTTATCTTTATGATTTAATGCCTCAGCTATTTTTGCAGCATCCTTCAATCCCCTACAGCAAGCAGAATTAACCCAAATATCATAACCCTTTTCCAATTTATCATATTCATGAATACTACAATTCGTTTTAACTAACCCGTTCTTAGAATAAGAAAAAATTAAATCAACAGTCTTATCAATTACAAGCCACATATTCTGTATAAAAGTTTCTTTACCATTATGTAAATAAGTATCATATATTCCATGCAAAAGCATTCCTTCATTATCGTTTTGACCCTTCCTGGTAACCGAAGGTTTTCCCGAAGAAGTATATCTTTGAAAAACTTCCTTATAATCATCAATTTTAACAAACCTCCTCATAAAATAATAAAATTTTTCACTCGCCTTAACGTTCCCAGTCCTATTCAATGCCTTGGTTATAATAACACTATCTCGAGTATAAACATAAGGATAGGCACCGTCTTTAGGCGTAGCCAAAATACCACCATTGGGCAACTGAAGACCCTTCAAAATTTTAACACTTTTCTTAAATAAATCTACCATCAATCTCCTCTCATAAAAAGAAACAATCCTTCTTTATAAATTATTTGAAACCTCTTTCTATTAGACGTAATGTTCTACCTTTTTAGCAAAACTTTCTACATTATGAACGCTATGCACCACTCCATCAAGAGGATGTATCTCCCTAAAAAAATAAGATGGTTTAAATTCTTCTTTTATACCCCTAACCTCTTTTAAATAACTAAGTCCCCAAATAGCAACCACAACTCTTAAAATAAAAGCAACTAGGAAAATAAAAAGAAGGGTGTTCATAAACGAAACTCCAAAGAGAGCAATAATCGAACCAATACCAGAACCAATAAATGCACCCATACCAACCATAAGATTCATATAAGAATTTCCAAAACTCCTCTTTTCTTTTTTGACCGCATCAAAAACATAATTATTCGTAGCCAATAAAAAGCCAGACCAGGCAATACCACCCATAAAACCCGGAACAATAAAAAGGAATGCAATAAGCAAAGGCCTGCTTGTTATTAATGCAGAAATAACATATATGATAGGAGCCAAGGCGCCCACAAAAGAACAAAATTTAATCACACTAACATTTCCAAATCTATCCGAAAGTTTACCCCAAATAGCCAAAAAAGCTAACTGAAATAATAATCCAGAAGAAACAACTGCAATATACCAAAAGTATGAAAATCCAAGATTTTTAAGCATATAAACCGCCCAAAACGGTGTAGCAACACTAATTGCAATACTATAAAAAAATCTATATATAGTAAACCTACCAAAAGGATTCTTTCTAGCCTGCTTAATGAATTGCCAAAAAGAAAAATAATCCCTCTTTCTAACCTTTATCATAGGCTCATACTGTCGCGCCAAATAAACAAAAGAAACAAACCTTGAGACAATTGCCATTAAGAACAAAATACCAAAACCAAAAAGAGTATAAATCTCAACCTGTCCAGATATAATACCCCTATTCTTAAAATTATCAAGTACCAATGCAGCCAAAATAAGAGTGAGAATGCCAAATGAATTAAATACAAAACTCTTCCTAGAAAAATATTTACCTCTAATCTCATCAGGAACAAGAGAACCCATCCAAGAAAACCAAATGGGGTACGCAACACCCCCAAACGCAAAATACGCCGCAGCAAAAATCATCATAACCAAAACGGCATAATCAAATCCGATATAATAAAGATATCCAGAAAGAAAAATCGGAATTAACATTAAAAGTTGCAAAAAAACAAAAAACAAAACTATCTTCTTTCTCTTAAACCTTTCAATCAATCCAACACTAAATAACTGAGCAACACTAGGAACAAAATAAGTAAAAGAACTCAAAATACCAATCTGAAAGTTCGTCGCTTTCATAAAAATAGCAAAAGGCGAAAAATAATATATTCCCGTATTCTGTGAAACAGAAGAAAAAGCACCCTCACGAACACTAAGCTCTAAACTTTTCTCAATTTTTTTTTGAACTATTGGATGATTTGCAGAAACTATTTTTTTCTTTTTTTTATCAACACTCTTTTCTTTTCGCCTCATGCAAAAGAAAGAACATTTTATTTTATAAAATCTTCCAAACCGCCAAACCCCTATATAATCATTCTCTCATAATGTAGCGGACGTTCTAGTCATATCTTTCATCCTAATCATATTAAATTTTTAAACACTAAGGTATTCCAAATAACATGCGTGAGTGGTATAGTGGTAGCATGTAAGCTTCCCAAGCTTGAGATCCGGGTTCAACTCCCGGCTCGCGCATCCTATCTAGTTAAATTTTTATACACATCTTTTCTCACTATTCTATGGCAAAAAAATTTTACATAACAACGGCAATCGACTACGTGAATGCGAAACCCCACATAGGCCACGCCTTCGAAAAAATCCTAACCGATACAATCGCAAGATGGCACAGACTCCAAGGCGAAGAAGTCTTCTTTCTAACGGGAGTAGATGAAAACGCCCAAAAAAATGTCCAAGCAGCAGTTGTCGCAGGATTACCAGTAAAAGAATTCATAGACCAAAACGCACAATTATTCATAGACCTCTGCAAAAAATTAAATATCAGCTACGACAAATTTATAAGAACATCAGCAAAAGAACATTCAAAAGTTGTAGAAGAAGTAATAAAAAAAATAACAGACAAAGGCGATATTTACAAGGGAGAATACGAAGGAGAATATTGTGTAGGCTGCGAATCTTTCATAACAGAGAGAGACCTAGTAGACGGCAAATGCCCAGAACACAACAAAAAACCTGAGCACAGAAAAGAATCAGCATACTTTTTCAAATTATCAAAATACCAAAACGAGCTAATCGAATTCACAGAAAATTACATAACCCCAAAAGAAAAGAAAAATGAAATCATATCTAGATTAAAAGAAGGTCTAAACGATTTATGCGTAAGTCGAGCAGGAGCAGAATGGGGAATTGATTTCCCGGGAGATAAAGATTTCAAAGTATACGTCTGGGTCGACGCTTTAATTAATTATTTATCCGGTGCAAAAAAAGAATGGCCAGCCGATGTCCACGTAATCGGGAAAGGAATCAACTGGTTCCACTCAGTAATCTGGCCAGCTCTTTTAATGTCAGCAGAAATTCCACTCCCCAAAAAACTCTTAGTCCACGGATACATCAACATCGCCGGACAAAAAATGTCAAAATCTCTAGGAAACGTAATCGACCCAGCAGTTTTAATAGAAAAATACGGCGCAGATTCAGTAAGATACGCTCTTCTAAGATGTTCAGTTTTTGAAGATTCAGATTTCTCAGAAGAAATACTAGTAGAACGTCACAACAACGAACTCGCAAACAAACTAGGAAACTTAGTCTCAAGAACCTCAGCTCTTGCAGAAAAATATGGGATAGAAAAAACCAAAAACCAATTAATAGAAAAATTAAAGCTAGATGAAATCGAAAAAAACTTTAAAGAATTCAAAACAGACAAAGCATTAAGCGAAATCTTCGCATTTATCGACGTTTGTAACGAATATATTCAAGATAAAAAACCATGGGAAAGTCAAGATAAAAAAGTCCTATACACAATAGTCGACTCCATAAGACAAGTTACAAAACTACTTTCCCCCTTCATCCCAGATACAGCAGAAAAAATATCAAAAATATTCAAAACAAGCAAAATAAAAAAAGCACCAATCTTATTTACAAAAATAGAATATGTACAACCAACACAAAACCTTAATAAAGATGAAGAGCCAAAAGAAATTATGGAAGGAGTAGCAATAATAGAATTCGACGATTTTGCAAAAGTAGACCTAAGAGTCGCACAAATAAAAGAAGTTAAAGAAATTAAAGGAGCAGACAAACTCTACAAATTATCAATTAACGTCGGCGAACTAGGTGACAGAACGATTTGCGCAGGAATAAAACAATTCTACAAAGCAGAAGACCTAAAAGATAAAAAAATAATTATAGTAGCAAACTTGAAATCTAGAAAATTGAGAGGCATCGAATCATGCGGAATGCTTCTTGCGGCAGGTTCAAAAGAAGCAAACACTTGTGTTCTAATCGTTCCAGATAAAGATATCCCAACGGGAACAATAATAAGCTAAGCGGGCAATCTCTCAAGAACTATTTATGGCTTTAAGAAAGCGAAGTTTTCTTCTTTTGAAAATCGAAGATTTTCAGTTTTCTATTCATGTTTTTATAGACTCTACTTTCTAAGCAATCTTTCAAGAAAAGTCTTACTTATTTCAATTTTCTCACCACTAACTTTTCGAGCAATCTCAACATACTTCTTCGCAACCTTGCTTCGTGGATGAGTGTGAACAACGGCATCCCTCAAATTCAAAGCTTCTTTAACAGCCTTATCTTCAGGGACAACTCCAATTATCTGAGCCTCAAGCATAGACTTAATCGAAGACAAAGGCATCTCGTATTTCGCATTACTATGTCGAGTCACAACAACCCCATTAATCTCCTTTCCCATTTGTCGAGCAACCTTAACAGCCTTAAGCGCATCAGTAACGGCAGGCATTTCAGGATTAGTCACAATAATAATTTCATCAGCAGCTTCAATAACAGCAATAACCTCGTCACCAAACCCAGCAGCAGAATCAACAATTACATAATCACAAAGTTTAGCCAACTTCTTCATAATCTCAGGTAACTTCTTCGTATTAAATTTAGTCAACTCCTTAACTGAAAGCGACGACGGTATAATCTTAGTTCCAGAAGAATGTTCGTAAATAGCGTCCTCAATATCAGCTTTCCCCTTCAGAACATGATTTAAAGTCACAGGAACAATCGGCGCACCAAGCTGCAAACCAACATTAGGAGTATTCAAATTAGCATCGACAATAATAACTTCCTTATCCAACTTATTCAGCGACGTTCCTAAATTAATAGCAGTAGTGGTCTTACCAACACCGCCTTTCCCTGAATTTATTACTATTATTCTTGCCATAATTTCATCTTCATAATAATGGTACTCTTCGAGCGCCATAATTTTTCGTCATAATAATGGTACTCTTCGGACGCCATCTTAAATCAACGTGTAAATATCAGAAAAACTCGGTTTATAAGCTTTATCAGTCGAAAGGTTAAAACGCCTCGACCTTTAAAAAAGAATATTACTTTGCAAGAATTTGTTTAACTTCAGCGATAAATTTTTCGACAATATCTGAATACTCCCCAAGTTTTTCCATATTAATTTCAGTAGTTTTAGTAGCTTCAATAATTTTCAAATTCACATTTTTTCTAAATTCACCCTCTCGAGTCTTCTTTAAATCGGGCACTCTCTTGAAAAAAATATAAAGTGGAATCACAGCCTGGATAACATCTCCTTTCCTAAAGTATTTCTTCATAAATTCAATTCTCTGTTTGGGATTCGTAGGCATAGCAGGAATTTTCCCCCCCTCAACTCTATGCTCAAGAACAGCGTCGAAACTAATCTCAATCAAACTTTTCCACCGAGCCAATAAATTCAAAATAACGTCACAAGTCTTGGTATACTTTAAACTGACGTATAAAAGATGGTCGGCACTCGTCTTTTCCTTTATAATTTCCTCAATCATATATATTATGCCTCTAAGCGTAAAAAAACAAAAGACAGCAACCTTTTTATACTTGTCGAAAAATCAAGCATCAATATTCTCACTATTCTTTAGGAAATTTACCAGCAGCACACTCAACAGACCTCAAAAAATCACCAATTCTCTCAGCTTTCAAAAAACGATACTTACCTTCAATCAATAAAATAATTTTATCCCCTTTCGCATACTCAATTGGCGAAGTCTTCTGCGCCCTTTCAACCTCCAAAATCTTAAATAAATTCTCCTTCGTCAAATCATCCAAATACTTAGGCGCAATATCATCCATAAAAACCTTTAGGCTCCTTTCCCCCACATTCTCATAATCAAAAAACGCCCGAATCAAATCCCCAGCAGCCCGCGCCGTCTCATTAATCACCCCAATCAAAAACCGCTTATCCGCAAACTTCCCATAACCATCAAACATCCGCCGCGCCACACTCAAATGATACTTCGCATTTATCAAACTCTCCCTCCAATCCATAAAACAAAACCCCAAGAACTCTTTATATTAATTATTGCGATTAACAATTTTAATTTATAGCTGAAAAGTTCGCAGTATAAAAAATTTAGACGCGTGTTTTTACACATAAGAAATTTTTTATCAAGAAATTTTCGCTAGAAATTGAAATTATTTCAATTCCATTATCGCCTCAGCAATATCCCCATCACTTTTCTCCAAAGCAGCCTTGACTTCGTCCTCGCTTTTCCCAGTTTTCTCAATAACCATAACAACATCCTCTTCACTAAAAACCTCAGTACTTTCTTCAACAGCTTCCCCAGTAACCTGATAACTCTCCTGACCTTGCATCATAATCTTAATCACCGACGGATCATCAATAACCAAATTCCCATCCGCCATCTCAAAAATAACTTTTCTAACAGGCAACGGAGTCTGAGAAATCCCCATCTTTTTCATCATCCCCTGCATCTTCGCAGGATTCATTCCACCAAGCATCTTAAGTAAACCATATCCGAAGACCAACAACAAGCGCAATCACCGCGATAATCATCCCGACAACAGCCCCAGGTCCGAACTTCAATTTAGAATTATACTCTTCCTTATACCTCATCAACCCGCCAAATCCAGCAGGCATTGCCATATCATCTGCCATACATAAACAAACTAATTTCCCTTTTTAATTCTTTCCAAAGCCAAATCTTCCCTATTCCTCGACCGCCCAACAGTCTGCCCAAACCGAACCAAAATCCAATTAATAGAATTCCAATATCTCCGCGGAAACAATTTATTCAAATCCTTCTCAACTTTATTTGGATCTAAATTCTTAGTCCAACCCATCTTCCGAGAAATCCGACCAACATGGGTATCAACCCCAATAGCAGCAGCCTTTTTCACCTCAACCAAATAAACATTCGCAGTCTTCCGCCCAACCCCAGGAAACTTCATCAACTCATCAACGCTCTCATTCAAACCACCTTCAGCAATCATCCCAGCCGTCGCCTTAATATGCCGAGCCTTAGTCTTATAATAATTAATAGAACCAATATCTTTCTCAATCGAAGAAAGCCGAGCCCTTCCCAATTTCTCAACCTTATCATATTTTTTAAAAAGTTTCTCACAAACAGCAACGGTTTTTGTATCTCGAGTCTGAGCCGATAACATTATAGCAATCAAAGTTTGCCAATTCTCATTCCAACCCTCGGCAGCCAACCGCGGACTTTCCCCAGTCTGTTCGACCAACTTCTCAATCTCTTTCAATTGCTCCACTGCAAGTTTAGAATCCATAAACTATCAAGCACACTTTCCTTAAAAAACATTTATATAACATCTATAGAGACATAAAAACACTACGTCCACGGCATCTATATCTACTCGCAAAATATAAATCAGATTAGAGCATAACCTCACGTTTCAAAAACAAATACCACATTTCTTAAATTATCCCCGCATGTTCAAAGACTTCACAGACCCCATCAGAATAAATAGTCCACCCAAAGCTCCCAGAAGCAAGACGTTCCCTCCTCCTAATTTCACATGTCGTAGGAATAGTTTCTCCTCCAATAAAATTATTCTCCCTCAAAATTTCCTCGGCTGCCTCTTGCATTTCTTCATCACTCATCCGAGCCCAACTACATCCCATAAAATCACGATATGCATTTCCAATTCCAGAAAGCGCAACAACAATCCCAGATTCCGAATCTTGACTAATACCAGTAATCATTAACTGCGAATCAACAAGAGCCTTATATCCTCTCAACCTCCTCTTGACCCCTGCAACATACCCTCTATTAACTTCCTCAAAAGCCAAATGACTCAAAACGTCATCCAATCCTACCTCCAATTCAAACAAAGGATTTCCATCAACAAAAAATCCCAACACTGATTCCAACGGCCCACTCGTAAAAATAAAAAATCATTCGAATATATAAAAATTGTTACACCAAACTATCCTACTTCGCCCCTATCTTCTTCAACCCACCCATATAAGGCTGCAAAACTTTCGAAACATTAATCGACCCATCCTTATTCTGATTATTCTCCATCAAAGCAATCAAGGCCCTTGGCGAAGCAACAACTGTATTATTCAAAGTATGCGCAAAATAATTCCCACTTCCACCATTAATTTTAATTCCAAGTCGCCGAGCCTGAGCATCCTCTAAATTAGAACAACTCCCAACTTCAAAATACTTCTTCTGCCTCGGACTCCACGCTTCAACATCCGCCGATTTCGCTTTCAAATCCGCCAAATCTCCACTGCAACATTCCAACTTCCTAACAGGAACATCAAGGCTCTTAAAAAATTCAACAGTCCAATTCAACATCTTGTCATACCACTCATAACTATTCTCAGGTTCACAAACGACAACCATCTCTTGCTTCTCAAATTGATGCACACGATAAAGACCACGCTCCTCAGCCCCATGCGCCCCCTTCTCTTTCCTAAAACAAGGCGAATAACTAGTCAAAGCCTGCGGAATCTCACCCTTCTTCATCGTCTTATCCTTAAACATCCCAATCATCGAATGTTCACTCGTCCCAATCATATACAAATCCTCACCTTCAATCTTATACATCATCGCGTCCATCTCCTCAAAGCTCATAACGCCAGTCACAACATCACTCCTAATCATAAACGGCGGCACACAATACTCAAAGCCCTTACCAATCATAAAATCCCTAGCATAGGTCAAAACCGCCGCATGAAGTCGAGCAATATCTCCCCTCAAAAAATAAAACCCCTGCCCCGAAGTCTTCCTCGAACTCTCTATATCTAACCCCCCAAGTTTTTCAGCCAACTCAGTATGATTAAAAATCTCATAATCAGGGACTTTAGGTTCGCCAATCTTCTCCAACTCAACATTCTCAGTATCATCCTTACCCAACGGCACAGTCTCATGAATAATCTGCGGAATCCTCATCATTATCTCTCGAATTTTCTCACCCAATTTATCTTCCTTAGCCTCAATCTTTGCAATCTTCTCAGGAATTTTCTTAGCCTCCGCAATCAAACCCTTTGCATCCACTTTCTTCCCCGACTTCATCACCTGATTAATCTGCTCACTAATCTTATTCCGCTCACTCCTCAAGTCATCCGCCCTCTTTCTCTCTCTTCGCCACTTCAAATCCAAATCAATCACTTCATCAACAAGCTTCAACTTCTCATCCTGTCCTTTCTTCCGAATATTCTCTCTAACCAAATCAGGATTCTCCCGAACCAACTTAATATCTATCATATAAAAAATAAACTCAGAATATATTTAAATCTACCTGATACGTCGAGCCAAAACCCGACCCAAATTTTCAAGTCCTCGATTTCTTATATATCTAATTTTTTCACAACCAACTCCAATTTCTTTGGTGATAACATTTATTTCTTTACCCTGAAAATATATTTTTCTTAGAACGTCAGCATATCTTTGCCCATCAGGATTTTCAGAACCATAACCTTCAGCACTATTTCCTACAGAATAATGAATCTGTTCCATTTCACCCAAGGCTGCTTCTATCTCTTCAATTAATTCAGCTCTCTGTATCCTATCTTCATATGGGAATTTCCGAAAAAGACCTACGGTTTTCATTCTATCTTCAAATTCTCTTTGCGCCTTAGATGTTCCAGGATGATCCCTCATTCTCTCCCTAATCTTAACATAGTGCGACATGCTACGACATCCCTTACCTCGCGCCCAATTATTCATATCCATTATTACTCCCAAGAATTATTACTTTTAAATTCTCCCTTTCATAAAACTTATTAACATAACTCTCTAGCCCATACCCATGGACGACAAAGAGCTCATAAAAAAAGTAAGAAATTCTCTAATTGCAAAAAAATCCAAATCAGAAATACTACGAGGTTTCCAAAAAAGAGGCTACAAATTAGAATACGCTGAAGCACTCCTAAACAAAGCCAAAAAGCCAAAAAAAGTCGTCACGGTCCTAACTTTATTAATAATCGTTTCAGCCCTACTATTCGCAACATTCTACATCTCATTTTTAACAGGCCAAAAAACAACCTTAACAAATCCGCTTGCAGGCTTCACAATCACAGGAAATACTATAGCAGATTCAAATCCCCAGATTCCTCAAGGTACCCAAATCCTAAATCAAAACTCAACCACAGAAAAATCCCTAGAGCAAATCGAAATAACTCCAGAATTCATATCCTTCCTACTCCAAGAAATTGGCGCAAGCCAACTCCATTCAAATCTCCTAGAAAAACCAATAATAAACGTCAAAATAGAAGATCAAGTATTTCATTCAATTATCGGAAACGAAATAAAAACAACAGAAGGTCTAAGTGAAGATGCAGACATCCAATTCAACACAAATAAACCAGATTTAGTCGAGGCTATAATATCAGACAATCCAGAAATAATCTTCAAAGAATCAATCACAAGCGGCAACACTCAAATCGAACTCAAAACAAGCGAAACAGAACTCTTCTCAAAAGGATACCTCGGACTTTACGATTCCCTAAGATAACCAATAATTTATTTTGTCTGCTACCACTCTAAAATTTTCTGTCACCAACGCCCAATTCTTGTACCTACTACCCATGGACGAATTTTCAGAGAAAGACTTAAAAGCAAAATATCATTCTAATATATACATTAGAACATATATGTTCTACCTTAAAACCATGGGAGACAGCTTTGATTTATTTTTCAGAAGAAAGCCAGCGATGATGCTCATAGCCCTAAAGAAGGTTTCTCGAGCAAAATACGGATCACAACTAGCAAAAGAAGTTGACTGCACATATTCTCACGCTGTAAAAATTCTACAAAACCTTGAAGAGCTAGGGCTAGTAAGCTTCGAAAAAAAAGGCAGAATCAAAATAATCAAGTTAACCAAAAGGGGAACTGATGTTGCAGAACATATAGAAGCAATCCGAAAAATTGTTGGGTAATTCTCAAGTAATCCTAAAGATTATATATTAGTCATAATTTTATTCCGGGAGTCGCGTCTCGCGGAATAAAACAAAAACAATTCGGCAGAATCACCTTGCCCACAAGGCATTAGTCACATAGAAGCTATCCGAAAAATTGTTGGATAATTCCTAAACACCTTCTCGACTTTCTCTCAATATATCTTTCCCACTAAAAAGAATTAATAAGCAAAATCCAATAGCCGAAACTATCAATCCCCTAACTCTATAAATCAAACTAAAGAGAAGCCCAGCCCCGGCCTCATTTTTCAGCAAAGCAAAGAATCCACTTTGTCCAAATTCCATCGAACCAAGCGCCATCGGCAAAGGAATAAGCGTCGTAATCCCAACAATCATAATTACAATAATCAACTCAAGCACATTAGTACTTACCCCAAAACTCAAGAGTAAAAACTTATATTCAATTATGGCAATAACCGCAGACAAAATATAAAAAGAATAACTAGCAAAAAAAGCCTTTTTCTGATGAATCATAAAATGACTCAACCTAGAATCAATATCCTTCAAACTCTTTCCCATCTTCTCCAATCTTTTCTTACTCAAGAAAATGCTAAACAAATTATGAAACAATCCCTTCTTACGGCTAAGTCTATAATATACATAAGTTAAAACTAACATAGAAAAAATTATCAAACCAAAAAGAATTAATCTAATAATACCAGGCATACCCGGAATAAAAATCAAAAGAACAACACCTACCAGCCCAAACGTAAGCGAACCCAAATATTCCATATATTTATCAAGTATAATACTCGCCGTCCCAGTTTTATAATCAACATTAGATTCTTTCTTAAGCATATAAATCCTCAAAGGCTCACCACCAATCCTCGAAGACGGCGTAACAAAACTCACAGCATAGCCAGCCAATTGCATTCTAAGAAGCTTCAAGAAACCAACACTTTTCCCATAACCTTTCAAAATTGCTTGCCAACGCCAAACAAGTGGGAAGATTGACACTACCGTAAAAAAAGCATAAAGCCACATATACTTAGCATTAAAATTCGCCCGAAACAATTCTATCCCATCCCCGCCAAGTGCATAAAGACTATAAACAAATAACAAAATACCAGCAGTAAATAAAAAAATCTGCATTTTACTAATCCTCTTCATTAAATAATCTCGTAAAATTCATTATTAAAACTTTTCATCAAATCTTGCTACGACAATAACAAGGCCAATAAGCAATAGTTTTTTAAATCAAATTTATCATAAATATTTATGGCTTCGTAGCTCAGCCTGGTTAGAGCACTAGACTCTTAATCTAGGT
>CAZETU010000002.1:0-203686 GCA_964514585.1 Candidatus Woesearchaeota archaeon
GGTTTTTCTGTTGATGAAAATTCTGATTCAGATAAATGTTTGTCGCTTAGGATTATTGAAAGTGTTTTGAATTTTTCTGCTAAGAATAATGCTTCGGATGTTTTTTCTATTGTTTCTATTGGGTTTCCTGGTGCGATTACGATTCTTGGGAATTCTCCGTGGCCTGCTCTGAGAGCTATATCTAGGTCTGCTTGTGCAGTGTATGTTGGGACGCCGGTTCCTGGTCCAGGTCTTGAAGCTAAGTAAACTGTTAAGGGGATTCCTGAGATTCCTTGGAGTGATAGTGTTTCTCCCATTAGGTCGAATCCTCCGCCGGAAGTTGCTGTCATTGTTTTTGCTCCTGCGAATGATGATCCTATTGCCATGCTTGCTGCAGCTATTTCGTTTTCAGCTTGGAATACCATTAGGTTGTTTTCAACTTGTTTGTTTGCTATTGCATGCATTGCGTTTGTCGCTGGTGTCATTGGGTATGCAATGTAGAGGTCTATTTCGGAATTTCTAGCTCCTACTACTATTGCTTCGCTGCCTGAGAGTATAGCTATTTTATTGTTTAATTTTTTTAATGAGAATTTTTCTTTTTGCGAGTCGAATCCTTTTTTTGCCGACACTAGAGCTTCTTCATATTTTTTAAATTGAGATTTTATTTCGTTTTCAAGTTCGATTAAGGGTATGCCTAATATTTTTAGAACTGCTCCTGCAATTGCGATATTGATATTCCGTCCTTCGTTTTCGAATTTTTCGGCGGTCATTATCATCCCATCTTTTTTTAGAGATTGTTTGTGGTTTTTTACTGATCTGTCGTCGAGTGCTGCTAGGATGTCAATAGTTGTATCGTTGCTTTCTGTTGGAGAGTCAGAGATTGATAGGGCGTTGAAGTTGTGTCCTCCTCGAACTAAGGATTGGTAGTCTCGATAATTAAAAGTAAAATAGCCATATTTTCCTAGAACGTTTGAGACTATGTTTGAGACTTTATTTATTCCTTGCCCAGCTTTTCCTCCAATAATAATGTTTAATCTCATCGCGTAGATTTATTGAGAAGTTGTGGTGATAACTTCTTTAATTTTATTAACCGAATTTGGATTAACTAAGGTCATTAGTCCTTTTGGTTCTTCGTCAATTAAAAGTGCTTTTAGGATTCTTCTCATGATTTTCCCGGATCTTGTTTTTGGTAGGTCTGAAACAAAGAATATTCTTTTTGGTCTTGCTGTTGGCCCAATTTTTATGTCGACGTATTTTTTTAGTTTCTTTTCTAGTTTTTCAGAAGGTGAACCTTTTTTTAGTACTACGAATGCTATTGGAACTTGTCCTTTGATTTTGTCTGGCATTGGAACTACTGCTACGTCTCCTACTGCTTTGTTGTCATGAATTGCATTTTCTAATTCTGCTGTTGCTAATCGGTGTCCTGCAACTTTCATTACGTCGTCAGTTCTCCCTGTTATTCTTATTAATCCGTTTTCTAAGTATGCTCCGTCGCTTGTGTCGTACATGTTCCCGAATTTTTTCCAGTATGTTTCGACGTATTTTTTATGATTGTTATACACCCCGTGAAGCATTCCTGGAGCGAATGGACTTTTTTGAGCTAAAAATCCTTGTCTTCCTTTTGGCATTGGAATTCCTTTGTCATCTACAATTGTGTGTTCTATTCCTGGGAAACTTTTTCCTGATATTGTTGGTACGAATGGCCCGATTCCTGGCAATGTGTTAATTAAGGTTCCTCCTGTTTCTGTTTGCCACCATGTATCTATAACTGGGCACCTTCCTCCACCGATTTTATTGAAGTACCACATCCACGATTCTTTGTCTATTGGTTCTCCAACGGATCCTAGGATTTTTAACGAAGACAAGTCGTATTTTTCAATCCATTTTGGATCTATTTTCATGAACATTCTAATTGCTGTAGGTGCTGTGTAGAATACGTTTACTTTGTGGTCTTGTATTATTTTCCACCATCTTCCGGGGTTTGGATAGTCTGGTCCGCCTTCGTAGATTAGGGAAGTTGCTCCGGTTAAAAGAGGTCCGTACATTGCGTATGTGTGACCTGTTATCCATCCAATGTCTGCGGTGCACCACATTACGTCTCCTGGGTGAAGATCGAAATTCCATTTACATGTTTGATATGCTTGGATTGCATATCCGCCTGTGTCGTGGACAACTCCTTTTGGTTTTCCAGTTGTTCCAGATGTGTATAGTAAAAACATTGTGTCTTCTGAATTCATCATTTCTGGTTCGCAATAAGAGTTGGCTTTTTCAAGTTCATTGTCGAAGTCTAAGAATTTTTTGCCCCTTATTTTTGTTCCAATTCTGTTTACTACAATTATTTTTTGGATGGTTGTTCTTTTGGCTGCTTTTTTCGCTTTTTTCAATAAGTCTTCTGGTTTTCCTCTTCTGAAATATCCGTCAGCAGTGATTAGTATTTTTGCCTTACCGTCTTGGATTCTTGCTTTTAGTGCGTCTGCGGAAAATGCGCTGAACACAACTGAGTGAATCGCTCCGATTCTTGTACATGCGAGCATTGCAACGAGGGCTTGTGGGACCATTGGGAGATAGATTGATACGACGTCTCCTTTTTTGATTCCGTTTGCTTTTAGGACATTGGCGAATTTACTAACTTTGTCATGTAATTCTCCGTAGCTTATTTTTATTGGTTTTTCATCTTTTGGCTCTGGAACCCATATTAACGCTGTTTTTTCTGGATGATCGAGATGTCTGTCGACGCAATTTACAGAGAAATTTAATTTTCCTCCTTTGAACCATTGAAAGTATGGAAGTTTTTCTGTATATGTTTGGTCCCATTCTTTACTCCACGCGAGTCCCGTTTTTGCTTGTTCTCCCCAAAATTTTACGGGATCTTTATTCGCTTTGTCATAGATTTTTGGGTCTGACATATTTGCGATTTTTTTCATTTCTTCGCTTGGCCAGAATCCACCATTCTTTTTTACGACATATTTTATTCCTTTCTTCATAGTGCTGTTTCCTTGTCAATAAATTTTCTTTTTTCTTTTGTGCCTTTGTACCAAAGCATTTTAGTGTATCCGGTGTTGTCTATTTGGTTAAAGTCTATTTCAAGTTCTTTTAGTACTTTGGTGATTAAATTGATTCCTTTTTTTGCTTCTGATTTTTGACACAAATATTCCATTTCCATGAAATAGCCTAGATGTTTGACGTGGTTTATTTCAATTGAAAGTGTTTTGTTTTTTTTGTATTTGTAGGTTTCATTTCTTTTTATTTTTTTTACCCATTCTTTGAAGCCCAGGTCTTTAAACAATGATATTAAGTCTTGTGCTTCTTCGCGTCCTTCAAGATTGAATTCGAATTCTTGTTTTACGACGACTTCTTTTGTCCAGAGTTTTGTTATCCATTTTTTGAAACATACTTCGTAGGTATCTTTCATTGCTCTTATTCTGAAGGCTTTTTTTGGGTAGCCTTTTTCTTGAATTGCGAAGTAATCGTCGGCCTTTGTCCCTTTTTTTTCGAGGGTTGCGATTTGTTTGATTTTCTTTCTGAGTGCAGGAATCTGAGAATCATTCAATTTCACCTTTGTTTCAACTTCTAACCAAACCATTTTATCACTCTTTGGTTATCATATATCATAAAGACTTTATAAATATTTCTGGACGTTGATTTAAAAAGAGTTTTACATTAATCCTTCGCTGTCTATTCCTGCGTCGTCGTTATCTGTGGCTTCTGGTTCTTTTGTTTGTGTAGAGGTTTGTGTTTGTGTCTGCAAGTCTTTTGGATCAATGGAGTTAATCATCGATTTGAATTCTTCAAATTTTTCTGCAGGAATTCTAAGTCCTTTTTTTGTTGGGCCGGTGTAGGATTCACTTTGAGTAAACTCTCTAATATCTATTCCGGTCTTTTCGTTATATTCCCTAAGTCCGATAACAATTTCAGTTACGGTTCCTTGATATTCTCCTTTTTGGATTTTCCCGATATCTTTTTCCATTGTTGAAATAATTTCGTGTTCTTTATAAGTATTTAGATAACAGTGATGACAAGAGGGGAGAGAAAAACGAAGCCTATCTCTCCCCGAACATTTGACCGAAGCCAAAGACTTAGCCGAAGCCAAGTGTTATGGTATGGGGTTTGAAAGTTATAAGTTTTTCCGAGTATTTTTTAGTGACGACAAAAAGCCTTTTTATCGACGGGATTTTTTGTATTAGTGGTTATTTATATTTTGGAGTATATAATTAGTTATAAGGGATTGTGTCCTAAATTTTTTATGGGAGGGGTTTGGAATGGTTTTGGTTATGATGAGTCTAATCATGGGAAGTTTCCTGAAGTTTGTGTTGTGGTTCCTTCTATGTATAAGGGTGATGCTGTTGTGAGACAGAGGTTATTTTCTAAACATAGAAATCATGGTAAAATATTGGAGAGAGTTGACGGAAGGACTTATTCTTTTTTGCTTTTTGGTGAATTAGATAAAGATGATATTGAGAGGGATAAACGCTTGGGCGTTATTCTTGGTAGTTTGGCTCATGGGGAGACTTTTGAGGGTGGTCTTGATGTTTATATTGATGGAGAATGGCCGGGTATGGCCATAGATTTTGCTTATAATACTCTTGCGAAAGTGAGCAGACTGAGGCGGAGTAGAATTAATTTGTATACTGGTGGCGATTTGGATAGGAGGGTTAAGATTGTAAATGTTGCTGATGAACTTGCTCATTGGCTTTTTACTGACTGTGGCTCTTTTTCGAAATTAAAAAGAAACCGACATTGCAAGAGGCTTTTAACTAACTTGGTTTGAATGCCCACAGCATACTCGCAATCATGTCTTCGAAATACAATAAATTGTCGAAAACCTAATTGCTCGGTCGAACCAATGTTATCCCACATCCTGAAATAGAAATAACCTATCTTCGATAGGTTTACGCCCACAGCAGGAGTCGAACCTGCGCGCCCCGAAGGGCCCGAGTTAGCAACCCGGTGCAATAACCACTATGCGATGTGGGCATGAATATTCTGGGAGATTTGAGATTTTAAAGGTTGTGATTAGAAGAAGTAACTTAAATTATTCGTATTCAAATATTGCAACTTCCATTGCTTTATCTGCTAATTCATCGCCCATTCTTTCAGCTAATGTGTTGCGGATATCTTCCATATTTGCAGTACTTTCTCGTGAACCCTTATTAATATAACCGTCTGCGTAATATTTGTATTTAATCTTTGTAGAATTCGTTTCTTTATTTATAGTAATTCTTACATACATGCCTGATTCCATTATGGCCATATTTTCTTCAAGCTCTGGAACTGCTCCTGGACACAATGTTTTTACTCTTTCTATAACTGCTTTTGCATAATTTATATCTTCTTCATATTTTTGGCCCATACTTTCGACTTCATCTTCTTTATAGCCATATTTTTTGATTATCAGATCGGTTGTATTATGATATTCTTCAGTTAATACAGTCCTTTTTGCTTCAGAATCTGGATTATCTTTAATTTCGCGTACTGCTTCTGCATATTCAAATCTTGCACATGCTATATCTGCGCCAAGTTCTATAAACTTTTTTTCATCAGAAAGTCCTGAAAAAATCTTACTAGTAATGGTGTCTTTTTCTGTAGAGTCGATTTCGGATTCTCCAAAAGAAGAAAATATAATAGTTCCTATAATTATGATTCCAACAATTATTCCAATTGTCATTTCTGTTGATAACGCTTTTTTTTGCATAGACCTTATAGTAATCTGTGTTATTTAAAATTAATTGAATATGTGAAAATTTGTAGAACAATAACTCTTTTAAAGCTTTCTTGGTGTTGTTTTGTGTAGGTCAGGTTGGCACGTTAGCCCCGTGCTGTTTCGCAAATGGGCTTTATGGCGAGCTGCAAGGCAAGGCGTGAGATGAAGTTTCACATGTTGTTAATTTGACGTTGAGGTTTTGTCCTTTTCGATCTTGCCTTGATGAAGTGGGTCAGGAGGAGGAATCCTAGCAGCCCTAAGTTAAGGTTTGGGTGCTTAAAGGGTCGCAGGACTGAGGATGATTGATAGCCTCTGTGTTGTGGATTTGAGCAAATTGCTGGACCTACATTAATATTTATAAACTTGGGGTTCTTTTGAGATTGATGGTGATATCAAATAAGAGAGGGCAATTTTTTCTTTTGGCAGCTGTGATTATTTCCGTGGTTGCGATTAGTCTTGGTGTGACTTCAAATTTGGCGAGGGTTAGCAAGGATCCGAAGGGTTTCTATGATTTTACTTATGAGGTTGAGAGAGAGACGGGGGCAGTTATGGATTATGAGATTTATACTGATTTTTCTGATGGTTCTAATTTGACGGAGTTTATTGAATTGCTGGCTAAGGATATAAGAGATCGGGATCCATCTTCGAATTTTATATTTATTTATGGAGATAATGTTAGTGGGTTGGTTTTGAAAAATTATGGAGCGACTTCTGCCGATATTCATGGTACGACGGTTGTTGGGTCGGGGACTCCTGCTATAAGTGATATTTGTCTTGGAGGGTATTGTCAAAATGTGAGTCAGACGTTTGGAACTTTTCCGGATGATATTGGTACTAAGAAATTTAGTTCGGCTGAATTGTCTGGGGAAACTAATATTTCAGTGACGATTGAAGAACAAAATTTTGTGTTTCCGATTTCGGAACATAGACAGGTTATTTTTATAATTCAAAAGGATGTGGAAGATGAGAGCTTTGTCGCCGTTAAATAAAAAGAAGAAAGGGCTGAGTAACGTTGTTGCTTATGTTTTGTTAATTGCAATAACGATTAGTATCTCAACTATAGTGTATACTTGGTTAAAGAATTACACGAGCGGTGGAAATGAGGCTGAGTGCCCTGAGGGGGTTGCTCTTGTTCTTAGTGATTATTCTTGTACTTCAGGTGCGGGGGGGTCCTTAGATATTACTTTGAAAAATAGAGGAAGGTTTATTGTCGATGGATATTATTTGAGAGTTCATGACAGTCCTGATGCAGGGTTTGGTTATTATCTGATTGACGAAGATGGGCTGTCTTTTGATATCGGAGAGGAGAATGCAAGGAGCTATCCATTCCCTATACCTATTATAGGAGGGGGAACTTTAACTGTGGTTCGTTATATAGAAATTCAACCTTTTATCAACGATGGAAGAAAGGTGCTTTGTGAAGATTATGTTTCAGAGAGTATTTTGTGTTCGTGATTTTAAAAGGTAAATTTATAAATTGGGTAAACAAAGTAATAATATGAAAAGAGGGGTAAATAGTAAGCGTGGGCTGTCGCCAGTCGTCGCCAGTGTACTTATGATAATGTTAGTTTTGTTTTTGGCGATTATGATTTTTTTGTGGGCGCGTGGTTTTATTAACGAACAGATTGAAAAATTTGGTCAGCCTATCGAGGAGCTTTGTTCTCAGATTAATTTTGAGGCGAGTTTGGCCAATGGTTATAATGGCTATGCATTAGAGATTGTTAATAGGGGCAATATTGATATTTATGATTTTGGAATTAAAATGGTAAGGGAGGGGGACTCTGAATTTACTGAATTTAAATTTGGTGCTGATGCTGGTTTGTCTATTGTAGAAGATGCTCCCACTTTGAGAATGCCAGATGGAAATGAGCCAGATGAAATTATTGTTTATCCGATGTTACTTGGTAGTCCTGAGGGATCAACTACAAATAAACCGTTTACTTGTCTTGATGTGGGACAGGTGATACGACTTTAATTTAAGATGAATTTGAAAGGGGGTTTGAATAATGAATAATAAAAAAGGTATAAGTGCGATTGTTGCTACGGTTTTGATAATTTTGATTACTGTCGCTGCTGTTACAATTATTTGGGCGGCGATTATTCCGATGATCAGTACTCAGTTATCAAAGGGTACAGTTTGTTTGGATGCAGTGTCTCAGGTTACTTTGAAAGATGGTGGTTACACTTGTTATGATGCAACTGCAGGTACGGTTTCTTTACAGATTTCGAGAGGAGCCAAAAATTTTCAATTAGCAGATATCCAAATTTTAGTTTCAGATGGAGGCAGTACTACTTCACATAATGTTACTGATGATTCGGCTGTGACACCAACAGCGGTTCCGGGCGTTAATGAAGAAAGGGTTTATATTATAACTGGAGTTACAGCTGCTGATGGAGTTCAAATTGCACCTATTGTAGGAGTTGGAAGCACAGAGGATGCTTGCGATGTTTCTTCTACTAAAGTGTTGAGAGCCTGTTAATTTTGTTTTGTTTTTATTTTTAATTTGGCCCTTCGGGGCCTTCTAGATTTTTAGAAAAGATATATAAAGATAATTTTTGTATTATCTTTATGAGAAAGGTGGTTCGTAAGAAGGGACAGGTTTGGATTGAGACTGTGATTTATACTTTGATTGGTTTGACTATTATTGGAATTGTTATGGCTGCGGCTTTGCCAAAGATTAATTCTAAGAAAGATGAGTTAGTGGTTGCCCAGTCTATTGAAGCTTTGAGAAATATTGATGCCAAGATTCGTGATGCTCAGAAAGTGGCGGGTAATCGACGTATTATTGATTTGGAAATTAAGAGAGGTAAGTTTATTATTGATATGGAGAAGGATACGATTTCTTGGATTATGGATTCTAGATTTCAGTACAGTGAGGTGGGCGTTCCTATTTCTTTAGGTTGGTTAAATGTAACGACGAGAGAAGGGGATCCTTGGGAAATTGAGATTAAAACAGAATATTCGGCGGATCTTAGGTATGAAATAGGCGATATAGGGAACAAGCAGTTGGATATTTCTCCTACGGCGTATAAGTTTTCTATCGAAAATAGGGAAGATTTTTTCGGGAATTCTATAATTGATTTTATTGTTAGCTAAAGAGTGAAAGCTTAATAAAGATAAGTTTCTTGATTTTAAAATGAGTGATATAAAGATAAATCTTAATCCGCAGGTGCCATCTATTCCGAAGTTTGACGATAAGACTAAGATTGATGTTCGGTATATGGTTATTGAGCCGTATGTTTCTATTCATGTTTATTGGGACAAGGAAAAGAGGGAGGTTATTTATGATGTTGAAGAGCCGATTGTTTCTGATGAGAATAAAGAGAATTTGAAGATAATTGAGCAGGCGATGCGCGAGATTATTAATGTGAATATGGTTGGTGAGGAGAAGACTCAGGAAATGTTGATTGATTATATTGATAAGACGGCGAGGTTGATTATTTCGGAGTTGGGATTTTCGATTGATGAGAAGGATTATAAGAGGATGTTTTATTATTTGTATCGGGATTTTGTTGGGCTGAATGAAATTGAGCCGTTGATGCAGGATTATTTTATTGAAGATGTTGAATGTAATGGGATGGGGGAGTTTCTTTATATTGTGCATAGGGTTTTTAGGAATATTAAGACGACGGTGAAGTTTAATGATATGGATAAGTTGTCGAGTTTTGTTGAGAAGTTGGCGCAGAAGACTGGGCGTTATATTTCTTATGCGTCGCCGATTCTGGACGGGTCTTTGCCGGATGGGTCTAGGGTTAATGCGACTTATACGCAGGATATTTCTTCGAAGGGTCCGACTTTTACTATTCGTAAATTTACTAAGACGCCTTGGACTCCGACGCAGTTGATTGGTTTTCATGCTTTGAGTCCTGAGATGTTGGCTTATTTTTGGTTGTTGTTGCAGTATCAGTCTAATATTATGATTGTTGGAGGGACTGCTTCTGGAAAGACGACTTTGTTGAATGCGTTGGCCTTTTTTATTCCGCAGGAGAATCGGGTTGTTTCGATTGAAGATACTCGTGAGTTGAATTTGCCGAGGGAGAATTGGTTGCCGTCGGTGGTTCGAACTGGAGTTTCGAGTGCTGGTGTTGGCGAGGTTGATATGTTTACTTTGTTAAGGGGGTCGTTTAGGCAGAATCCTGATTATGTTATTGTTGGCGAGGTTAGGGGTAAGGAGGCGAGTGTTTTGTTTCAGGGTATGGCTTCGGGGCACGCTTCAATTTCGACGATGCACGCGGATTCTGTTGATGCTGTTATTCGTAGGCTTGAGACGCCACCGATTAATCTTAGCCCGATGCTTGTAAATGGATTGGACGCTATGGCGATTATGACTCATGCGATTGTTAATGGTCGTGAAACGAGAAGGCTTCGTGAGATTGTTGAGGTTATGAAAGTTCAGCCCGATGGTGTTGCTTTGACGAATACTCCGTTTAGCTGGAATCCTGCTGATGATAAGTTTTATTATGGGAAGGATAGTAAGATTTTTGATAAGATTGCGACTAAGATGGGGCTTGATAGAACTGAGTTGCAAAGGGAGTTTGAGACGAGGACGCGGTTTCTTTATACTTTGTTTCAGAATAAGGTTCTTGCTTATGATGATGTTCAGAGGGCAATTAATGATTATCAGAAAAATCCTAAGGAAGTTTTGAAGCAGTACGGTTTGGCTTGATTGGCGGACAACATTAATAAATAAGAATTTCTTTGAATGATTGAGGTTTATATGGAAGATATTGGGGTTATTGAACAGTTGGTTGCTTCTATGGATGATGCTATTGAGTTGCTTGAGAAAGCTGATGCTAAACATGATGCTGTTGAAGTGAATCGCCTGAAGATTTTTATTATAGACTTGCATAAAAAAATTGCTCTTGCGATGGGAGTTAAGAATGTTAGATGATTTGAAGAAAAATATTTTGCATGAAAAAAAGATTCTTGCGGACATGAGGTCGGTTCAAACCAGTATGCAGGCGGATCCTGGGAATCAGAGATTTTATGTTTCGAGTTTGAGGTTGCTTATGCGGCAGTTGTTGTTATTGAATAATGCGGTTCCTGAATTGTTGAGAAATATTGCTCCGATTCCTAAGAGGGAGGAGATGAAGATTGTTCCGGACAGGAAATCGATGAGTAGACGGGTGGAACCTGATAAAGTTGTTAGGATGAGCTACGTTTCACCTTCTACTAGGGAAAAGCATTATATTACTATTAGTAAGAAAGATAAGAAGGAATTTTTGCAGAAGCTGAGGTTGTCTGAAGGGAGTCTTTCTGGTATAAAGAAGATAAAAGAGAAGCGATCTGGAGTGGCTGTTGTTAAGCCTAGTGTTTTTGCGAGGATTTCTAATAAATATTTTAGGAAGCGGTCTGTAAAGCTGGCCGTTCCTTTTGCTGATTTGGGTAAGGATTTGAAAAAGGGAAATGTTCGATTTATGCTTAATACTTATTTGTCTATGGCGATGATGTCTGCGTCGATTGCCTTTCTTGTGGGGCTCATGATTTTTGCGGTTTTGATAGCTTTTAGTTTGAGTAATTTTATTTATATTTTTATTCCATTTGCTTTAGTGGGATTGGTTTTGGCGGGGTTTTATCTTTATCCTGCTGGCGAGGCAGATTCGATTCAAAAAAAGATTTCTCAGGAATTGCCTTTTGTGACGATCCATATGGCTGCGATTGCTGGGTCTGATATTGAACCGACGAAGATTTTCAAGATTGTTGCAACGTCTAGCGAGTATCCTAATGTTGGAAGGGAAATTAGGAAGATACTTACTCAAATAAATATTTATGGTTATGATCTTGTGACGGCTTTGAAGAATGTTGCTGCGTTGACGTCTAATCGGAAGCTTTCTGAGTTGCTGTCGGGACTTGCTACTAATATTAGCACTGGTGGGGCTTTGAAGAATTATCTTGAGAAAAAATCTGAGAATTTTTTGTTAGATTATCGGCTTGAAAGACAGCAATATGCGGATTTGGCGGCGACTTTTATGGATGTTTATATTTCTATTTTGATTGCTGCGCCTTTGGTTTTGATGATGATGTTTATTGTTATGAATGTTTCTGGTTTGGGTATGGGTGGGCTTGGGATTACGACTTTACTTACTTTGAGTATTTTTGGCATTATTATTGTGAATATAATTTTTATTATTGTATTAAATATTAAGCAACCTAAGGTATAATGAAACTTGAAAAAATGCACTGGCTTGGAATTGTTGCTGCGGTTATCTTAGTTGTTGGTTCGACGATTTTATTTTTTGGAAGTAATTTGTTTTATTTTTTACTTGTTATTTCTATAATTGTTGGTATTTTGCCTTTTATGCTTAGTCTTTTACTTAGCCAAAGTAAGCAGAAAGAGAAAGAGGAAAAGTTTCTTGCTTTTGCTAGGGATTTGGTTGAGAACGTTAGATCTGGGGCGCCGATTAGTAGGAGTATTATGAATTTGAGAAATCGAAATTACGGTGCTTTAAGTTCGCATGTTTCTAAGTTGGCTAATCAGTTGTCAATGGGTATTACTTTGACAGATGCTTTGATTAATTTTGCTACTGAAACTAAGAGTCCGGTTATTTCGAGAGCTGTTGTTTTGATTAGTGAGGCTGAGAGGGCAGGCGGGAAAATAGATACTATTTTAGATTCTGTTGCTAATTCGGTTAATCAGACTGAGCAGTTGAGAAAAGAAAGAAAGGCAGCGGTTTCAAATTTGGTTACTCAAGGATATTTGATTTTCTTTGTTTTTATTATTATTATGTTGGTTTTGGAGTTTAAAATTTTGCCTTTGGTTTCGGACTTGGGTGGTGGCGATACTGGATTAGCAGTTAGTTCTAAGAACATTAATCCAGAGGAGTTTGCTGCGCCTTTGTTTATTATGCTTTTAGTTCAGTCTTTTTTTGCGGGGTTGGTAATTGGGAAGATTAGTGAAGGCAGCGTCAAAAAGGGGATTAAGCATTCTTTTATTCTTGTCGCTACGACTCTTTTGATTGTGACTGGGGCGAGAATGTTATTTAGGTAAATTAGTTAATTTTAAATAAGATTTTCTGTTTGGTATTTAATGAGAGGGAAGATTGGATCGGGTCATTTTGAGATGATAATATCTTTTGTGTTTTTTGTTGGATTTGTGTTTTTTATTTTTATTTTTCTGGGGCCTCAAAATAGTTCGAGTTTATCGGGATCGGTGATTGCTGGGCTTCATAGTTCTTTTGAGGAAGCTGTTTACACTAATTTAACTACAATGTTTTTGAGTGCGAATTATACCGGGGCTTGTTTTAATGTTGATTTGCCTGAGGAAATTTTTGTTTTTCCTTTAGTTGATGATGGTATCCATGTGACGGATGTTTCTGGTTCAGATATTAATTCGGGTCTTAATGGTGATGATTTAAGTGTAGGTAGTGATGAAGATTATTTTAGGGTTTTTATTTCTCCGGAATTTTCGGAGAGTTCTGTTAGTGGCTGTCCTGTTTTAGTTGATTATCGTTTGGGGGGATTGGCTGAAAGGAATGTTATTTCTTATAGTGCTTTATTGAAGATGAAAGCTAATTATACTTCTGATTATGAGGGGTTGAAGGATGATTTGCGTATTCCTGGGGTTTTTGATTTTTCTATTATAAGTAGGGATTTCCCGGCGATTAATATGCAAAAACAAGTTCCTAATGGCGTTGATGTTATTGTCGAGGAACATATTTTTGAGGTTTTGAATTCTAGCGGAAGTTTAATTAATGGGAGGTTCGTTTTGAAAGTATGGTAGTGAACAAGAGAGGGTGGATGAGAATTTTGGAGGCGACGGTGGCAGTTATGCTTGTGAGTGCTGTGATGGTTCTTGTTTATATGAAGCAGACGGATGATAGAGCTTCTGTTGATGAGTATTTTTATAATTTGCAAAAACAGATTTTGGCAGAAATTGGTTCTAGTAGTGATTTGAGGCTTTTAGTTTTGAATGATGATTTTGAGGCTTTAGATAGTTTTATTGCTAGTAGGATGCCTAATGGGGCCAATTACACGTTTGCTTTTTGTTTGCTAGCAAGTCCTTGTGTGATGACTTTTCCTTATATTAAGGCTACTTTAGGTAAGGAGGTTTTTGTTGAAGAGATTATTATTGCTGCGGATTTAGGAAATGGAACTAATGAAAAATATAATCCTACGAAGCTTAGGTTGTTTCTTTGGGAGGATATCGATTCTGTTCATGGTTCTGGGAATTTGTGTAATAATGGCAAGCTAGATTCAGGAGAAACTGATGTTGATTGCGGCGGCGGCGTTTGCTTGGTTTGTAATTGGGGACAACATTGTATTAATAATTCTGATTGTTGGGACTATAACTGTTCTTCTGATGTTTGTGTTGAGTATACTGGTAGTTGAGGTTGCTTGTTTGGAGATTTTGTTTTGGCAAGATTTATTAATTTGAATATTGTTTTTGTTATATGATAAAGAAGGGTGTATCTGTGGTTATTGCTATGGTGTTGATGATTCTTATGACTATTCTTGCGGTAGTGATTCTTTGGGGGATAATAATTCCGATGGTTGCTGATGAATTGCAAATTTTGGATGAGTTTGTAAATATGGAAATTGTTGCTGATGAGGGATATACTTCTTGGGATGATCAGAATAGACTTGTCGAGGTTCAAATTGCGAGAGGTGAGGATGATGCGGTGATTATCGGATTTGGATTGGTTTTTGTCATGGATGGGAATTCTGTGACTCATTATGTTGCTGACGTTTTGGCTACTAATGCGAGGAAAACTTATTATGTTAATTTGAGTAATTACTCTGGAGATCTTGAGGCTATTAAGCTTGTGGCGGTTTTTCCTAGGGGGAAGGTTGGACCAGTTATTAGTGAGTTAAGATTTGATATTATTGATTCTGAATTAGGTGGGCTTACTCCTGATGGTGGGTTTGTTGCCCCTAATTCTACTCTGCCTGGAGGCGGCGGAGGCGGCGGAGGCGGCGGAGCTACTTGTAGTGATGGTGTTAAAAATCAAGATGAGACTGATATAGATTGTGGAGGATTAATATGTTCTGCTTGTTCTGATGGTAGTTCTTGTTCGGCTAACTCGGATTGTTCTAGTAGTGATTGTACTGCAGGAGTTTGTGTTGCCGTAGTAAATTGTGTTGGTGAAATAGATGGGGTATTGTGTGGGGCTAGTGGGGCGTGTATTAATGAGTCGTGTGTTGATTCTATTTCAATTACTGGGTGTGTTGATTTTAATTATTCTGATTCTTACTATGTTTTGGATCAAAATATTGTTCAGTCTTTTGATACTACTTGTTTTATTATATCTGCAAATAATGTTATTTTGGATTGTCAGGGACATTCCATAACAAGTCCTAGTATAGTGGGAATAGCTGGTGTTTATTCAAATAGTTCGAATAGTATTATTAAGAATTGTGATGTTAGTGATTTGGAGAACGGTTTTGGAATATATCTAGATGGTTCGGATAATTCAATTGTTTCTGGTAATACTGCGAATAATAACGATTTTGGGATTTATACTAGGGGGTCTTCTTATGTTAGGATTTTTGACAATGTGGCTAATGATAATGAAGTTCATGGGATTTTTCTGGGTTATGGCAATCCAAACAATATAGTTGAAAATAATGTTTTGATAAATAATTCGTTGGAAGGGGTTGATGTTCATTTAGATGCTTTTAATACTACGATTAGAAATAATAATTTTAGTGAAAATCTTTATGCGATTTCAGTTTCTGATGATAGTACTGTTATTGAGAATAATGAGATATATGGATATGGAAGCTATGGAATTTATCTGACTTCTTCTGATAATTTGATTAGTAATAATTTGATTAGTAATGTGATTAATGGTATTTCTTTGGCAGGGGGGGCTTCAAACAATGTAGTTGAAAATAATGTTATTAATTCTACTGCAACCAGTGGTATAGATTTTGTAGGTGCGACTGACAATGTTATTAGAAATAACACTGTGAGTAGTAGTGGTTTTGCTGGAATGAATATGTTTAATTCTCCTAATAATAATTTTACTGATAATAATGTGTTTAATAGTTCTAATGGGATTTATTTGTGGGCTGGTTCTTCGGGTAATATTATGGATAGCAATTGGGTTTGTAACAATACTGTGGATTTTTATTGTGTGGCCGCACAGGCTTTGACGGGTAATCAATGTTCTACTGGTAATGGTTGTAGTGGATCTTGTAGTAGTTGTTAGTTTTTTGTGCGGGTAAATTTATATATCTGGATTGTTGTTTTTATTTATGCCATTTGATGTTGTGATTGGGAGGAATGAAAGTGATAAAAAAGATTTTGGGAAGAGGGGTCTTGCTTATTTGGGGAAGAGTTATGTGACAATGGGGAATTATACTTCTCTTTCTAATCCGATTTATATGGATGTTGCTAGGTCTCATGTTATTTTGATTTCTGGTAAGAGGGGTTCGGGTAAGTCGTATACGATTGGGACGATGGCTGAGGCTTTGAGCGATTTGGGAATTGAGGAATCTGGGAATATTGCGCCGTTGATTTTTGATACGATGGGGATTTTTTGGACGATGAAATATAAGAATGCGAAAGATGCTGCTCTTTTGAGTGAATGGAATTTGGAGGCGAAAAATGTTCCTATGAAAGTTTTTGCTCCGTTTGGTTATTATCAGGAGTATCGGGATAAGGGGATTGATGTCGACGCTGAGTTTGCGATTAAGATTTCGGAGCTTGAGCCTACGGATTGGGTGACGCTTTTCGAGTTGAAGTTTACTGATTCTGTTGCCGTTGTTATTGAATCGGTTGTTAGTGAGCTTCGGGAGAAGGGAGAGAGTTTTGGTTTTGGCGATATCTATGATTTGATTTCTAAGGCCGAAAATGTTGAGCAGGTGGATAAGAATTCGGCGATGGCGCTTTTTGATGCTGCGAAGACGTGGAAGGTTTTTGATGAGGAGCGAGGGATTGAGGTTCGTGATTTGATTAGTGCTGGGACGACGAGTGTTATTGATTTGTCGATGTATGCTTCTCTTGGGGCTTTTAATGTTCGGGCTTTGATTATTGGATTGGTTTCAAAGAAAATTTTTAATGAGAGGATGAGTTCTCGTAAGGATGAGGAAATTCAGGCGGTTCAGCATGGTGCCGATTATGCGCGGTATCGAGTTAAGCGGGAAATGCCCTTGGTTTGGATTTTTATTGACGAGGCGCATGAGTTTTTGCCGAAGGAAGGGAAGACTCCGGCGACGGATGCTTTAGTTCAGTTGCTTCGGGAAGGAAGGCAGCCTGGAATCAGTATGGTTATGGCGACGCAGCAGCCTGGGAAAATTCATACTGATGCTATGACTCAGTCGGACATTGTGATTTCTCATAGAGTTACTGCGAAGTTGGATGTTCAGGCTTTGAATGATATTACTCAGAGTTATTTGTATGAGAGTATTTCTGATAAGTTGAATGGGTTGCCGAGGCTGAAGGGGAGTGCGATTATTTTGGATGATAATTCGGAGAGGATTTATCCGATGAGGGTTAGGCCGCGGTTTACTTGGCATGGTGGAGAGGCGCCGATGGCTATAAAAAAGAATGACGAAGAGTTGTAGAACAACAAGACTTATAAGGTGATTTTTGGAATTTTTGTTATGGTAATTATTGCTAGAAAGATTGATTGGGTAAGATATGCGGATGCTATTGGAGATTACAATCCGGTTCATCGGGATGATGCTTATGCTAGAAGTAAGGGTTTAGAAGGTGCTATTGCTCCAGGGATGTGGCTTGCTTCTCATGTCCAAGGTAAGCATGCAATTAATGGAGTTGGTCCTATAAAATTTAGAAAACCAGTATATGATGGTACTCAGCTTAATATTGAGAAAAATAGAGGCGAGAGTCGTTTACTTGCTTATAATATTTCTTCTGAAGGTGGTCTTCATTGCAGTGTTATGAATGTAAAAAGAAGAAGAAGAGATGGCTTAGTGTTGGATCCTAGAGAATCGCTTTTTGTTTACGATACGGAAGTTACTGCTGAAAGGGTTTCTGAATTTTTAAAATCTTTAAAAAGAGATGGCTTGTTGTCTGGACATTTGCCGGAAATGTTTTATGCTTCATTGGCTGCCTCTGCTCTTTTGGCTTTTGGAGAGAAACAAGGCAAAACGGGGTTACATGGTACTCAAAGTTTTTATTCACTTAAGCCAGCTGAACTTGGGCAGGTAAAAATCAATGTTAAAAAAGGAAAGAGGCCGGGCAGGGGTGGTGTCGAAACTTCTGAATTGGAATGGATGCAGAATGGTGAGTTATTAGGTAAAGGTTCTGCGAGTTTTTTGCCTCTTGCTGCTTAATTGGTTTTGAATTTTGCTTGCCAACGGAATCGTTTAGGTCCTATGTCGCCGGCTTTTCTGATTGAGATTTTTCCGATTTTCTTGTCGGTGTCTTTTCGGATTTCTTTTGTGACGCTTTCTTTTGTGCCGAAGCCGTGGTAGAATATTGTTGTTCCTTTTTTAGAGAGTTTGATTGCGGTTTTTAGGAAGGTGTCTTTGATGTTTGGTCTTGGCATTAGTATGACGTCGAATTTATCTTTGATTTTTGTTGGTAGTTTTTTTGCGTCGCCATTGATTAGTGTTATGTAATTTTGGAGTTTGTTTAGATGGATGTTTTTCTTTGAATAGGTGTTGGCAGATTTGTTTAGCTCGTTTGAAATTATTGTTGCTTTTTTGTTTTGAAGTTTTAATTTTCTTGCTAGGACGATTGGGTAAGGAGAGACTCCTGCAAACATGACTAAGATTTTTGCGTTTTTCTTTTTTGATATTGTTTTGATTACTTCGTCGGATATTATTTTTCTTTCGTTTGATAGTCTTGGGGAGAAATATGTTTTGTTGATGTTGAAGCGGAAGGTGCAGTCGTTTTCTCTGTATGCTGTTTCGTAGGTTTTGATTCCGGCGAGATATTTTGTTGTTGGGATTCTTAAGACTCCTGAGAATTTTTCTGTTTTTTCCACGATTGTTTCAACTGTTTTGTGAGTTTTTAGAAATTTTTTGGCGCGGAGTTTTTTTATTATCCAGGGGGTTCTTCTTTTGAATTTTAAGATAGCTATTGTGCCGACGATGTCTTGGGGGATTTTTTTCATAGTTAACAATGCTTCCAAAGATATAAAAAGCTTTTTGCTTATTATTTATTATGGAAATGAAGGGAAGTGAAACTGAGAAAAATTTGTTGAAGGCTTTTGCTGGAGAGAGTCAGGCTCGGATGAGGTATAATTATTTTGCTAGTGTTGCGAAGAAAGAGGGATATAAACAGATTGAAGGTTTTTTTATTGAGACTGCTGATAACGAGAAAGAGCATGCGAAGGTTTTCTTTAAGCATTTATTTGAATCTGGAGGAGAGCCACTCGAGATTACTGCTAGCTATCCTGCTGGGAAAATTGGGACTACTGAAGAGAATTTGATGGCGGCTGCTAATGGTGAGAATGAGGAGCATACTGATATTTATCCTGAGTTTGAAAAAATTGCTAGAGAGGAAGGATTTGAAGAGGTGGCGATTTCTTTTCATGAAATTGCTGAAGTTGAGGAATATCATGAGAAAAGATACAGGAAACTTTTGGAGAATATAAAGAATGGGACTGTGTTTAAGAAAGACGGGAAGGTTTTTTGGAAGTGTAGGAATTGTGGTTATGTTCACGAGGGAGATAGTGCTCCCTTGATTTGTCCTTCTTGTACTCATAAACAAGAGCATTTTGAAGTTTGGGTGGAGAGTTACTAATGGCAGAAAGAAAAGAAGTTTATAGATGTGAAATTTGCGGGAATGTAGTTGAGGTTTTACATGGTGGTCAAGGTGAACTTGTTTGTTGTGGCCAGCCTATGAAGTTGTTGACTGAGAATACTGTTGATGCAGCAACTGAAAAGCACATTCCTGTTATTGAAGGTAATATTGTTAAGGTTGGCGAGGTTTCGCATCCGATGACTGAGGAGCATTTTATTGAATGGGTTGAGGCGGCTAGTGAATCTGGGATGGAGCCTTGTAGAAAATTTTTGAAGGCTGGAGAGACTCCGGAAGTTGAGTTTCCTTTTCCTGTTAAGTATGCTAGGGCTTATTGTAATTTACATGGACTGTGGAAAAGTTAAATAATTCTTTTTACTTCTAATATTTATGGCGAATTTAGTAAAACAGATTAATGGCTTGAGGAAGGATCCGATTTCTAAGGTTATAGCTGAGCGGATGGCCGAGTTTGCTGAGTTTGGCGGGAAGAGAAAGGATGAAGTTTTTGGTGAGCTTTGTTTTTGTTTGATGACGGCGAATTTTTCTGCTGATAAGTGTATTAATATTCAGCGTGAGATGGGTAGGGGTTTTTCTTTGTTGTCTGAGAAAGAATTGGCTAAGGAGTTGAAGAAGTATGGGCATCGGTTTCCGAATACGAGGGCGAATTATATTTATGAAGCTCGAAAGTGTGAGACGGGTCTTTGTGATTTGATTGGGACGGGCAAGGAGCGGCGTGAGAAGTTAGTTAAGGATATTAAGGGTCTTGGCATGAAAGAGGCTAGTCATTTTTTGAGGAACATTGGATTTACTGATGTGGCGATTATTGATTTTCATATTATTGATTTGTTGAAGCGTGAGGGTTTGATTAATTTTAACCGAGATACGGAGACTTTGACAAAGAAGAAATATTTGGAGATTGAAAAAATTCTTGAGGAATTGGGCAAAAAGGTTGGTTTGGATTTGGCGGAATTAGATTTGTATCTTTGGTATATTGAGACGGGGAAAGTTTTGAAGTGATTATTTGAAATTTTTTGGGTTTTCTTTTTTTAGTGTTTTAATTATTCCGTCAAAGATAATTGTTTTTTTTGTTTTTAGGTAAATGTATGCAATTGTTGAAGAGAAAAGAGCTCCAATAGCGTCTACAATTAAATCCCACATTGTATCGATTAGTCCTGATTTTTGCATATTTAATCCAAAAAACGAATCCATTGAAAATTCGAAGATTTCCCATATTGCTCCGATTGCGATTGCAAATGTAAATGCGAAAATTGCAATTGCCCAGGGTTTTCCTACAATTTTTTGCTTGTTGTACATGAAGTAAAGAATTGTGAATCCGACGAATCCGAATATAATTGCTGAAAATGTGTGTAATAGAATGTCCCACCACCAAAAAGCTTGATAAAAATTATGGACTTCCCCCAAGAAAAGTGATGCGTAAATAAATAGGACAATTATTAGCTCTATTTCCGTTGGGAGCTTTATCCTTCTTTGTTTGCTAAATACGTAGGGAGAGACTACTAGGATTAATGTTAGTATGCAGGTGAAAATAATTGTCCAGTTTCTTTGGAGTGTTGCTTGAAATATTGCATATAAAAGAGTAATTATGATAATTATGGAAATTGCTTGGTATATCGTTTTAACTACTTTTTTCATTTTATTTATTAATATGACAACCTATAAAAACCTTTTTTCATATCTTTTTTCATGTCTTATGACTTTTTGGAGCACATTGCGGATGTGAAGTTTAGAGCCAAGGGCTTAACGGTTGAAGAGATGTTTTGTTTTGCTGCTGAGGCTTTGAATGAGACGATTCGTGGGGACATTAAGATTCTTGAGCAAAGGGCCGTTAATTTTGAGATTGAAGGTAAAGATTTAGAAAATTTGTTGTATAATTTTCTTGAGGAGTTTTTGTTTTTGTTGGATAGTGAGGGATTTTTGGCTGCGAGGATTGAATCGCTTGAGATTGATGACTTAAGGTTGAAGTGTGTTGTGATGGGTGATGATGCGGATAATTATAAGTTTACTAACGATGTGAAGGCTGTGACTTATAATGATATGTTTGTTAGAGAGAAAAATGAAGAGTTTGAATGTCAAGTTGTCTTGGATGTGTAGAATTATTTAGCTATTTTCCATAGTAGTTCAAAGTGTTTTCTATAGCTGTTCGCAATATTTTCATCTTTCATTAATAGCGCATACGGATTTTTTGAAAAGACTACGATTGCTACATTGTTTCCAACAATAACTGTTTCTTGAAATTGTGTAAATTCTTTATCTAAGTATTTTATTTTTGTTAGAGGATTTTTTGAAATATCTTTTCCGCCTTTTTTAACAGATTCGTCAAAAACTTGTCTTGATGGGAGTTTGTTTTCAACTCTTCTTTTGTGTAGATTTAGCCACCAAGTAAATCCCATGATTTCTGAAGTTATTGGACCACCTCCAAAGGTGTTATATTCTTTACCTTTGGTGTTTATCATAATGTTATAAACTTCCCTTATCCCTCTTATCCCTCTGAATACAGATGCAGATTCTTTTTCTTCTGTATGTTTTTGTTTTTCTTCTAGCTCTGGCAATATTTCTTTGAATCTTCTTTTTTTGTCTTCGATAAATTCTAAGAAATTACTTGGGTTGGTTGCTTGGTATATTTTCCTTTTTCCTTCTAGTATATAATTAATTAATCCTCTGCTAATTAAAGAATTTAGATCTCTGTGGAGTGTTGAATTTGGGAGTTTTGATTTTTCCAATATTGTTCCTGCCGAGCTTGAACCTAATTCTAATAATGTTATGTAGATGGTGACTTCTGTTTTTGTGAGTCCTAATTCTTCTAATATTTTTGTATCTATCATCCTACCAATTGGTAGGAGTTATATTTAAATCTGTTTGTTTGTTGTTACTACTATGAAAAGGTTAATAAAAATAAACGAGATGAAAGGGGGTATTGTGAAATATGGAAAAAATGAATGATTTGGTTGAAAGAGTTTTAGAAAGAGAAGGTCCAATGTTGAGGTCTCCAACGCTTAAAGAAAAAAGAATTGTATTGACACCATCTAGAACAGATGGGGATGGTTATGTTGTGCGTTTAGAAGGATTCTATGGATCAACAAGTGAAGGTGCACAAGAGGTGCATGATGAGTTTCTAACTTCTACGGGATATAGTTGCCAAAGAACGTTACGACATCCTATAAATGGAGAATGGGTTGTACATGCTGTGGAAGATGGTGTAGCGAGCTCTGGAAATAAAGAAGTTGCTGATTTAATAGCTTATTCTCTTGCTCGTGAAGAAGGAAGAATGATTGCTGGAAAATTAGGATATGAATTTGAAAATAGAATTAAGAGATAATATTTTTTAATTTCTTTTTTAATTTCTTTGGGGTTAAATATTTTTAATTAGTTAAATTTTTTAACCCCCTTTTCTTTTATTGTTCTATGGAATTTAAGAAAATTAGTGACGTGGAATGGGAAATTCCTATTGAAGGAGAAATGAAAGTTCCTGGACGAGTTTTTGTTAGCGAGGAGCTTTTGGAAAAGATTAAGGGAGATAAGAGTTTGGAGCAGGTGAAGAATGTTGCTAAGTTGCCTGGGATTTTAGGGGCTAGTCTTGCGATGCCGGATATGCATCAGGGTTATGGTTTTCCCATTGGTGGTGTTGCTGCTTTTGATATTGAGAGTGGGGTTATTAGTCCTGGTGGCGTTGGTTATGATATTAATTGTTCGGTTCGGTTGTTGAAAACGAATTTGAAAGCAGATGACTTGAAAGGTAAGGAAAGTGAGATTTTGCATTCGTTGTTTAGGTCTGTTCCTTCGGGAGTTGGTCGGAAGGGTCGTTTGAGTTTGGATAAGAGTAATCTTGATGATGTTTTGAGGGAAGGTGCTCAGTGGGCTGTTCGAAAAGGTTATGGTTATGGGGAGGACTGTAAGCATATTGAAGAGGAAGGTAAGATGCCCTGGGCTAATCCGGCGGATGTTTCTCAGAGGGCTAAGGGGCGAGGGATGCCTCAACTTGGGAGTCTTGGAGCTGGGAATCATTTTTTGGATGTTTTGATTGTGGACGAAATTTTTGATGAGGATGTTGCGAGAGTTTTTGGGTTGGAAAAAGATCAAGTTGTGATTTTGATTCATTGTGGTTCTCGAGGGCTTGGGCATCAGGTTGCTAGTGATTATATTAAGTTAATGGACGACGAGTATGAGCATCCGGATTTTGATCGTGAGTTGGTTAATGCGCCGATTAAGTCTGAGCTTGGGAAAAAATATTTGTCGGCGATGGCTTGTGCTGCTAATTTTGCTTTTGCTAATAAGCAATTGATTACTCATTTTGTTCGTCAGGACTTGAAGCATTATTTTCCTGATTTGAAGATTGATGTTGTTTATGACATTTGTCATAATATTGCGAAGTTTGAGAAGCATGGCGATAAAGAGGTCTTGGTTATGAGAAAGGGTGCGACTCGAAGTTTTGGTCCGGGCAGAGAAGAGATCCCAGAAGATTATAGAAAAGTTGGTCAGCCTGTTTTGATTCCTGGTTCGATGGGGACGTCTAGTTATGTTTTGTGTGGGACTAAAAAAGCTGAGGAATTGACTTGGGGGTCTACGGCGCATGGGGCTGGAAGGGTTCGAAGTCGAACTGAAGCACATAGACAAATGACTTTTGAGGACGCTAAGAAAGATATGGAAGCCAGAGGTATTTTGGTTGAGTTTGGTGGGGAGAAAGGTTTGATTGAAGAGTCGCCGTTTTCTTATAAGGATATTGACGAAGTTGTTAGAGTTAGCGACGAGGCTGGTATTGGGAAGAAGGTTGCTAAGCTGAGGCCGGTGTTAGTTGTGATTGGTTAATTTTGTAAAGTTTAATAAAGTTAACTTGTTTGTATAATTTATGAAAAGAGTGATTATATTGTTTTTATTTTTTGTATTATTTTTTAGTTTTGTTAGTGCTGTTACGGATGTTTCGACTGCGAAGCGTCTTCATCGATTTTGGGATACTAGTACGGATGGACATTTTTATGCGACTAATAAGGACGAGGTGGTGTCTGTGAATAGTCGTGATCCTCTTGTTTATGAGGGAATTATGGGATATCTGTATGTTGATTCGAGTGATGGTAGAGTGCCTCTTTATAGATTTTGGAATAATGTGAATGATATGCATATTTATGTAACTAGTGAAGCGGAGAGGACTTCTTTGGTTGCAGATCCTAATTGGGATACTGAAGGCATTGAAGGTTATATTTATCCTGCCTCTGTTTCTGAGAGTGTACCTTTTTATCGTTATTTTCTTACTTCGAATGATGATAATTTCTATACTATGAAAGAAAGTGAGAAGACTAAAATTGATACTATTCCTTTTCCTCCTTGGAGTTTATTTAATTATATTGGGATTGAGGCCTATGTTGGTAATTATAGTTATGATGATGGTGATCAAATAATTGTTGCCTTGAATGAGTCTTATGGTGCCTTGTCTAATGTTTGGGATTATGGAGAGTTTCATCTTCCTGTCCCCGGAGCTTGTATAGGTACTGTTGTTGTCTGTAGTGGTTTGCCTCAGGCGGCGTGTACTGCTGCTGCTAGTTGTACTTGGAGAGCTGCGTATACTGTCGATAAATATCCTATGTATAGAATTTATTATGATGAAATGTTTGGAGTTTTTTATGATGATGGTTCGGATCCTCATGCTTGTGATGGGGACAATAAGGTGGTTGGTCTTTCTGCTAATGGTAGGGCTCTTGCTGAAATTCCTTCTTTAGGTAATTATGGTACCCATGTTTGCTATGGTGATTTTCGGTGTGAGGGGGATTTGAGTGCTGGAGATTCTTGTAATAATGGCGGGGAGGTTATAATTAGATTGTCGGCGAATACTGGTGCCTTGGCTTCTGATGCTGTTTCTGCTTATCCTGTAAAGATTTGTTGTACTTCTGCTTCGGCTAATTTTTGTGGGGACGATTCGATAGATGTAGCTGGTGGAGAAGTTTGTGATGTTGGTGGTGACGGTGTAGCTGGAGGAGGCGATGATGTTTTGAGCGGTGAAACTTGTGTGAGTCAGGGTTTTGCTTCTGGGACTTTAGCTTGTAGTAATGATTGTGCTAGTTATGATACGAGTGCTTGTGTTGCTATTCCGCCTGTTACTTGTGGTAATAATATTTTTGATTCAATTGTGGAAACTTGTGATGTTGGTGGTGATGGTTCCAGCGGTGGTGGTGATGATCTTTTGGACGGTGCTACTTGCATAAGTGAGGGGTTTGTTTTTGGAGTCTTAACTTGTAGTGAGGATTGTAATAGTTATAATACGACTGACTGTGTTGCTCTCCCCGGTAGTTTTTGTGGCGACGACTTGATAAATTTAAGTGATGGAGAAGTTTGTGATGTTGGTTCTGATAATTCTAGCGGAGGAGGAGATGATGTTTTTGTGGTGGGAGTTAGTGATTGTTCTGATATTGGTTTTGCTTCTGGGACCTTAGCTTGTAGTGAGGGGTGTGGTACTTACAATACAACTGCCTGTGTTCCTATTGTTCCAAGTGAGGCTCGTTGGACTGATTTGACTGGTGCGATAATAACTGATGCTACAGTTGGAGATACGATTCAAATGGTTTTGACTGATGCCTCAGGTGTTTTTGATTTTGAAGTTTTTGATAATGACCTTGTTCTTAACGATAATATTCGAGTAGGTGCTAGTGCGATAACGGGTGTTATTAATTTAGATGGTAATCTCGTTGCTAATTGGACAATAACTGATGCTGATTATAATAATGCAGATGATTTTGGCGAATCTTTCGATGAATTTTATTTTGTTGTCGATGGTGAAATAAGTAGTTATTTAGTACTCTCTCCCGATTTTGACAATGATCCTATGGTGATTGATATAGCTTCTCCTTCTTGCGGAGATTTTTTTGACGATGGGGATACGGTTTCTGTTTTGATTTCTGCTATTGATTTAGACGATAAAATTGATGGAACTCTTATGATTGGCGAAGAGGAGTATTTTTTTACTAATGGTGATACATCCTTTGATTATGTTTTTGACTTTGCTGGTAATTTTCAGATTCTTGCCAATTCTGTTAATTCTCGTGGGCTTCGGCAAAGGGATATTACTAATATAATGATTATTGATACGACTATAGAAGATGTTTATGTCGCTGCTTGTATTGATGAACCTAGGGATTTTACTAATATTGAAACTGGTAGTGTTAGGTTTGAAGCAGGCACTACTCGTGGAATTAATTTTACTTTTTCTAATGGTTATGAGGTTATAGAGAAGGATGGATTAAATTTTCATTGGACTTTCAGTGACGGTAGAACTAATCATAATGTAGATGGTGTTAATTCTTTGTCTTATAGTTTTTTCAGTAACTATACTTCTGCTGGAAATAATTGGGCTACCTTGGATGTTAATATTAAGGGTTATTCTTAGTGAAGATTCATGAAAAGATTAATAAAGGAAAGTGTTGTTGGTAATTTATGAAAAAGGGGATTGTCTTAGGGTTGTCTTTGGTTTTACTTTTTAGTTTAGGAATTGTTTCTGCTGCTTATGTTAATATTGATCATGCTGATAATGGTGATGCGGAGATTATCATTACTCCTGTTGCTTGGGAATGGAGTTTATTTTCAGGCTGGTATGAAGATCCTTCTGATTTGAGGCTTTCTGGTGATAATGCTAGTGTGAATGATGACGATTATTTAACGTATTTTCAAAATGGTCTTATTAGTCATGGAGAAGGTTTTGTTAAATTTCAAATAATTGCTAATTATAATTTTTCAAGTAGTCCAGTTGATGTGGATGAAATTGTTTATACTAGATATCTTGATACTCGAGGGAGTAGTTCAGATAATGAATATAAGGTAGAAAAGGTTACCGTTTGGCATGATGGAGGAATGGATGAAATTGTTCTTGCTAATTATGATACGGGTGGAGATCTTCCAATGACTAATGGTTCTGCTATTGTTAATAATTCTGGAGCTGGTTTTACTGGCGTTACTGGAGTTCGGATAGATATGCTTTCTGGTAATAGAGGGGGGAGTAGCAATAGAAATACTGTAGTTAGATTGTATGAAGTTAATATCATTGAGAAAGGAGATTGTTCTGCTTATTCTGCTACATTAGGTGATTTAAGTGAGGCTAATCGTCTTTATAGATTTTGGGATACGGTCAAAGGTGATACTCATTTTTATACAGCTGGTAAGAATGAGGCGGTTAAGCTTATGACGACATATTATCCTCAGTTTGTTTATGAGGGTGTTTCTGGTTTTGTTTATGAAGATGCTGCTGGAGGAGATAGGGTTCCTCTTTATAGGTTTTTTAATAATGAGACGGTTAATGATATTCATTTATATACGATAGATGAAACTGAGAAGATGCTTTTGGAATTTGGTCCTGATTGGGAATTGGAATTATCTCCAGGCTATGTTCATCCTTGTTCTGTTACTGACTCTTTGGCTTTTCATCGTTATTATAATTCTGTTAATGAAGATAATTTTTATCCTACTAGCTTGAGTGAGAAGGATAAGATTGATACCACTCCTTTTGCTCCGTGGAATCAGTATGCGTATCAAGGTGTTGAGGGATATTTAGGAGATTATGGTTTTGAGGATGAATCTCAGATTATTTTGAGTCTCAATGGTTCTGTCGGTGCTCTTGGAAGTCTTTGGAATGCGGGTGTTGTACAAAAGACGATACCTGGCTCTTGTATAGGAACTGTTGTTGCGTGTGATGGTGCGACTCAGGTTGCTTGTGAGGGTAATGCTGCTTGTACTTGGATAGCTGCGTATAATATTTATGCTTACCCTATGCATAGAATTTATTATGATGAGATTTTTGGGGTTGCTTATACTGATGCTAATCCACATGATTGTACTGGAGGCAATAACGTAGTTGATCTTTCTGCTAATATGAATGTTCTTGTTAGCCCTCCTGATTTTGGTGGACTTGTTGATGTTTGTTATGGAGATTTGGTTTGTGAGTATGATGCGAGTGCTGGGAATGATTGTTTGAATGGTGGAGAAGTTGTTTTGAGACTAGAGGTGCCTGGAATTTCGTTTGCTGCGGACCCAAGTGATTCGAGCTATTTGGGTAAGATTTGTTGTACTTCTGCAAGTGCTGGTCCAGCTATTCCCGCTGTTTGTGGAGATAATCTTGTTACTTCTGGAGAGACTTGTGATGTTGGTCTAGATGGAATGAGTGGCGGTGGAGATGATGTTTTGGGATCTGCTACTTGTGTGACTCAGGGATTTGCGGCTGGAACTTTAAATTGTGCTGCTGGTTGTGGCAGTTATGATACGAGTGCATGTATTCCTATTGGCGCAATTGTTGCTTTATGGGCTGATACTGAGGGCAAGGAAATAACTGATTCTCATCTTGGGGCTACTGTTAAAATGATTTTAACTAATGCGGGAGGAGTTTATGATTTTGAAATTTATGAAGAGGATAGTTTTATTCCTGGCGGGTTTGACGATAAGATTCGTGTTGGGGCGGAAGCCATAACTGGAGTTCTTGATGGGAATGGGGATCTTGTTGCTGAATGGACGATAACTGCGAAAGATTTGAATGAGGCTAATGATATTGGCGAGATGTTTGATGGCTTTTATTTTGTTGTCAATGGTGAAATGAGTAAGAATTTGACTATTTCTACTACTTATTATGATGATCCAATGGTTGTAGATATTGTGTCGCCTGATTGTGCAGATTTTTATGACAATGATACAATGGTTTCTATTAATATTTCTGCTGATGATCCTGATGATATTATTGATGGGACTTTGATTATTGGGGAAGATCTTTTTTCTTTTTCAAATGGAGGAACGGTTTTTAATTATACCTTTGAAACTGCTGGGAATGTTCAGATTGTTGCTAATTCTGTTAACTCAAGAAGAGTTAGGCAGAGGGATATTTCTAATGTTATGATTATTGATACTACGAAAAATGATGTTTATGTTGCTGCTTGTATTACTAAGCCGGAAGATTTTAGCAATATTGAAACTGGTAGTGTTAGATTTGAAGCAGGCACTACTCGCGGAATTAATTTTACTTTGCCTAGTAATTATGAGGTGATAGACAAGGATAATCTAAATTTCCATTGGACTTTCAGCGACGGTCGAGTTAATCATAATGTGGATGGTGCTAATTCTTTGTCTTATAGTTTTTTCAGCAATTACACTTCTGCTGGAAACAACTGGGCTACCTTGGATGTTGACGTTAAGGGTTATCTTTGATAATGGTTTCTGAAAATAAGATTTATAAAGTTACTAATTCTTCTTCTGTTATGAGGTGGGCTTTGGTATTTTGTGTTTTGTTTTCTATAGGTATAGTTAGTGCAGCTGCTAGCTCTTCTTCTAGGTCGGATTTTAGCATTGCTGGGTGTCCTTTGAATGGTATAAGTATTCCTGCTGGGGAGTGTTCTTTGGATGGTCGTTATTATTGTGGTGAGACGAGTTTTATTTTGTATGATACTTTATTTGATGATACGGGGTGTTCTTTTGAGCAGTCTGTTATTGGGCAGAGAACATGTTGTCCTTTTGGGTATGTTTGTGAGGATGCGGGTACTATAATTTGTAATTTAAGAAATATTGATTGTTCGAGTTATGTCAGTGAGGCTACTTGTATAGCTGATGATTGTTATTGGATTGTAGAAGATGGAGTTTGTGTCAATGATCCTACCGAGTATAGTTGTAGTTTGTATCGGACGTCAGGTAGTTGTGAAGAAGATGTTTGGAATCTTGGGAAGCGAGGGGAAGGAACGTCGAATTGTGAGACTCATTTTGCAGAAAATGGAGTTTTTTATAGTATTACCGATTGCCATTGTTCGTGGGAGACTTCGGAGTGTAATCTTGCTTGGATAACATCCTCTACTATTCATGATGGAAATCCAGATTCCTTTAAGTGTTCTAAGTCCTTTGGTATGGGGAGTTGTGTTGAGGGATCTCAGAATGTTAATTGGTCTACTTCTTATTTTGATGGAACTGGAAGCTTTTCTGCAGGTGTTCCTTTTGATGTTTTAGTGGCTGCTGGATGTGTTAATGGAACTTCAGTGAGAGGATGCGGGGAGCCATTAATTAAGTTGCCAGGGTTTAGTTTGTTTTCTTTATTTGTTTCCATTTTTATTTTAGTTTTATTTTATTTGTGGAAAGGAGATGTTTAAAATATGGAAAAGTTGTTTGGGTTTTTATTACTGTTTTTATTACTGTTAGTTTTTGTTAGTGCTGCTGATAATCTTTGTCTTGATGATGTTGGGTGGGATGTCAGTGTAGTTCATAGCCCTGGGAGTCCTGCTGAATGTCCTAGTATACCTAATAGTCCTAACAATGTTAATGACGGTAATCAGAATACGGTTTCTATGGGGTGTAGAATGAATGATAATTATGATTACCCTGTCGAAATTACTTTTCCATCTGTTGTCCCTTTAATTACTAGGGTATCTTATAACTATTCTTCATCTATGGCCTATAAATCTTACCCCTCTGTTCCTGGTGTTTATTCAAAAGTGGAGTTGGTTTCTGAAGGGGCATGGGTTGAAGCTGTTGGCTGTGTTGTTTTGTATGAAGGAAATTCAGTTATACCTTATATCGGCGGTATAAATAATCCTAGATCAAGAGAAGAATGTGTTGGTGTTTGGAATAATGTTGAAAAAATAAGATTAACTTTAAGTGCTCAATATGGTTGTTGTCCTAGTGATCCTGGCCCTTTTGCTGGTTATGTTTTTTTAGAAGAGGTTGGGGCTTATGACGATGTTTCTGCTGTTTGTGTTCCTGATTGTTCTGGAAAGGATTGTGGGACTGATGGGTGTAGTGGTTCTTGCGGCTCTTGTGCTGGTGGATTTACGTGTTCTTCTGGTTCTTGTGTTCCCGTTGCTCTTCCTCCTCCTGTGGGTTCAGATATTATTATGAAACTTAGTTCTTCTGATAATGCTCATGGGGCTTTATGGAATGATGGGGTTTATACCGAAGAAATTCTTTATAGTAGTATTTTTGGTGGGGTTTATTCTGGAGATCTAACAACTGTGCATGATTGTATTGTGGGCAATGAGGTTGTGGGAATATCTGGCTTGACTAATGCTCATGCTGAGGATCCCTCTTTGGATAATTATGCTAATAATGTTTGTTATGGAGATTTGGTTTGTGAAGCGGATTCAAGTTTTGGAGATTCTTGCTTTAATGGTGGTGAGATTGTTGTTAGATTGGCTTCGGTTACCAATTCTCATTTGTCGGATTCTTTTGGCTCATATCCTGTAAAAATTTGCTGTGTCTCGGGGGGCGGTAGTGTGGTGGTTCCTCCCGTTGGAACTTATTGGGCAGATGCTAATGGCAAGGAAATAACCGATTCTCATCTTGGAGCTACTGTTAAAATGATTTATACTAACGCTGGCGGAGTTTATGATTTTGAAATTTATGAAGATGATGATTTTCTTTTTGGGGGTGTTGATGATGATATTCGTGTTGGGGCGGAAGCGATAGAGGGTGTTCTTGATGAAAATGGAAATCTTGTTGCTGAGTGGACAATAACTGCTGATGATTTGAATAATGCTGACGATCTTATTGGGACTGAATTGTTTGATGGTTTTTATTTTATCGTTAATGGTGAGGTGAGTAAAAATTTGACTATTTCTACTACTTATTATGATGATCCAATGGTTGTTAAGATTGTTTCTCCTAATTGTGCAGATTTTTTCGATCAAGGGAATATTGTTAAGATTAATATTACTGCCGATGATCCTGATGACGTTATTTACGGGGACTTGCTGATTGGTGACGATGAATATTCTTTTACTAATGGGGTGATGGTTTTTAATTATACATTTGATGTAGCTGGTAATATTCAAATTATTGCAAATTCTGTTAATTCAAGAAGAGTTAGGCAGAGGGATATTTCTAATGTTATGATTATTGATACTATGAAAAATGATGTTTATGTTGCTGCTTGTATTACTAAGCCGGAAGATTTTTTTAATTTTGGAACTGGTAGTGTTAGATTTGAGGCAGGTGCTACTCATGGGATTAATTTTAGTTTGCCGAGTAATTATGAGATGATACCTAAGAAGGATTTAAATTTTTACTGGACTTTCAGCGACGGTAGAGTCAATCATAATGTGGATGGTGCTAATTCTTTGTCTTATAGTTTTTTCAGCAATTACACTTCTGCTGGGGATAATTGGGCTATCCTGGATGTTGATATCAAGGGTTACTTGTAGGTTTTTTGATAAATAAAGTTTATAAACTTGGAAATCATTGTTTTGTTATGAGGTGGACGATTTTAGTGTTGGGCTTATTTCTCGTTAGTATGGTTAGTGCTCAATCTGAGACTCGAGTTGATTTTATTGTTGGAGAAGACGATGGTAGTGTTGAGTCATATGTTTCTAGTTTTGGGTTTTGGGATTTGTATTGGAGTTATGTTCTAGTTTTGGCTGTTGCTTTGGTTGCAGTTGTTGCTATAGTTAAGCTTAAGAAAAAAACGACGAAGAGAAGCAAAAAGATTTCTAAAAAGAAAAAGAGATAGTATTATTTATAAAGTATTGATGCTAATTTATTTTATGAAAAGAGAGGGGGTATTTTTTGTTTTAATTTTTGTTTTAATGTCATATGTTTCTGCTTCTATTGATGTTAATAATTATAGTTTGAAAGGGACTTATGCTCCTGGAGACGTTATTTCTGGGACTATTAATTTATCAGTTTTGGATGAATCTTTTGTTTCTTTAATAACTTCTAGCATTGGTGATGAGATTCCTTTAAGCGATTTTTTGAGTTTGAATGGTGCATTTTATAGATGTTCTCCTCCTGACTGTGCTAATAATTATGATTATTCTGGAGAAGAGTCTACTAAGAGTTCTAATATTGATTCTGAAACGGTTTATGTTGGTTTTGTTTTGACTGGAGAGAGTGTTGCGATAACCGGTCTTGGTTTTGATATTGCTAGTGATTTTGGGATGGATACTAGGTTACCAATAGCAATCGATTTTTTTGAAGGATTTAATTGGAAGTTTGAGGAATTTTCAGAAGAGTTTTCTTCTATGAAATGGGGGTGTTATGACCCTTTTAGTCCGACTTTGGGACCGCTTATTAGGACGTCAACTTATTGTGAGATGATTTATCTTCCTGATACTAATTCTGTAAGAGCGGGGGCTCATGTTGAGAGAAGCGATACTTTAGATTTGAGAATGGTTATCTATCCCGAAATTGGCGGGGCTTTATTGGGGAGTTGTGTTTTTAATCCGAATGCTCAAGATAGTTGTGATATAAGTGCGGACTATGATGATATTTTTACTGAAGGATATTATCAGGTTTGTATCGAGGCTCCTGAGCCTACGAATTATAGATTATATGAAGAGGCCTCTGGTGAAGTTTGTGGCTTTGCGTTTTCTTTAGGTCCTGAGAGCAGTAAAAAGGATTTTTCTATATTTGCGCAAACAGCTAAGTATGCTGCGGCGAATTCTTTTAGTTCAGAGGATATTGATTTAACTAGTGCTGTAGCTGCGGCTGATATGCTTATTGAAGATAGATATAATAGGGATTGTAGTGAAGGTTGTGTTTTGCCAATGGCGATTTCAGGTATTGAACAGAATGTTATCATTTCGAATATTGACTTGGATTATTTAAGGAGGGCGGAGGATCATCTGGAAGATAATGTTTATGATTTATCTGTTGTTCCTGCTCTTGTGAGTTTTAATGAGGTTCTGGATTTAGAGTTTCTTAATTTTAGTGTTGTTGAGGATGGTGATTATTCTGTTTATCTTGATGGTATAAAACTTTTCGAAGAGAATATCAGTATTTTCCCTTATCCTATTATTGATTCTCTTGTTCCGATAAATCCCCCTGCAGGTATACCGGTTTCTTTTCATGTATCTGTTGACTTCGAGGGGAGTAAGCAGTTAAAGTATAAGTGGGATTTTGGTGATGGTGTTACAGAGGAAACTGTCAAGCCTTCGGCTGTTCATAAGTACAACGAAATTAATGATTATGATTTGAGTGTTGAGGTTGTTTATGATAGTAATTATTCTACGAAGAAAACTTTTCCCATTACTACTATTAGTCCTGCGGAAGCGATTAATGTTTCTCTTTCTCAGAAGAATGAATCTTTGAATAAGGTTTTGAATAAGGTTAATCTTTTTCCTTTATGGTATAGAACTGCTTTAAAGAATACTATAAAACTCCCTTTTTATGTTAGTGAGATGACTAGGTTGGCCGAAGAAAGAAGTGAGGCGACGAGTGATGAAGATTTTTTTAAGATTGCTTCTGAAGTTTATAACTTAAATATTCCAACAGATGTGATGTCTGATGATTTTTCTAGTCCCGGTCTTTTGACAACGTCTGATGAAATTGAGCCGGAAGTTATTGCGGATGTTGGTGGAAGTGTTAGTGGGGAGTTGAATGATTATAGGGATCCTATTTATTCTTGGCAATCAAGAAATATTGAGGCTGCTTATTCAAGTAGTGAGTTTTCTATTACTCGTTGGGATGGGGAAATTGAGAGTGTTTTTACGATTTATGATTTTAATGTTATGTCTTATGGCCCTCTTGAGAGTTATTTTGTAATTGATAAGCCTCTTAGTAGTCTGACTTTTGATGGTAGTACTGGTGTTATAACTTCTGGTAGTTCAACTGTTATTTCTTTAGACGGCGAGAGTCAGAAATCCTTTAGATTTTATTATGAAGGGACAGAAGAATCTTCTTTTTTTGTTAGTCCTGTTTTGAGTTCGCTTGTTATTGAGGATAATATTGATACGAGTTGTAACTATAATGGTTTTTGTGAAAAGGATACTGGTGAGGATTATAAGGTTTGTAGGAGTGACTGTAAGCCTACGGGTAAAATTATTGTTTATATTATTTTGGCGATTTTGTTTGTGTTAGTTGTTTATACTATTTTGCAGATTTGGTATAAGAGGCATTATGAGAGTTATTTGTTTAAGGATAGAAGACAGTTGTATAATATTTTGATGTATGTGACGAATGCGAGGGTACGGGGAATGAAAGATGGTCAGATTGCGGCTGATTTGAGGAAGCAGGGCTGGTCTAGGGAGAGGATTGTTTATGTTATTAAGAAATCTCACGGGAAAAGAACTGGTATGTTTGAGATTATTCCGATTGAGTTGGTTGCCGCTTTTTTTAGAGAGAGAAAGGCTAGAAAGAATATTGCCACTCAGCCTCAACAACAAACGGGAGGAAACATTAATAAATCTGGATATTGATTTTTTGTTAGGATGATAAAGATAATTAGAAATTTTGCGCGTAGAATTTTTTCTGGTGTTTTCAAAAAAAAAGGGGAGATAAAACTTGGTTTTTATGGTTCTCCAAATGCGGGAAAAACTAGCTTGGCTAATAGAATTTGTCAGGATTGGTTGGGGGAGGATTTGGGTTCTGTTTCGAGGATGCCTCATGAAACTAGGGAGATTCAGATTAAAGAAAAGGTTATTCTCGAGAGAGATGGGAAGAAGATTGAGTTTAAGTTGATTGATACTCCCGGGATTGCGACGAAGATTGATTTTGAGGATTTTATGAAATTTGGTTTGAAGAAGAAGGAAGCGCAAGATCGAGCAAAGCAGGCGACGCAGGGAATTATTGAATCGATAAAATGGTTGGATGATATGGACGCTGTTATTGTTTTGATTGATGCTACGATGAATCCTTATTCTCAGGTTAATATTACGATCATTGGAAATTTGGTAGCGAGGAAGATTCCTGTTTTGGTTGTTGCAAATAAGATAGATTTAAAAAAATCAGATATTAAGAAAGTACAGGGGGCATTCCCTGAGTATGAGGTTGTTGGAATCTCTGCTAAAAACGGTGATAATATTGAAGAGTTCTATGAAGAACTTTTCAAACTAGTGAAGAAAGTAAAGTAATATGGTTATGAAAAAAAAGAGTGTGAAGAAGAAGGGCAAGAAGTCTGGAAAGGATTTGACTATTCATTTTATGCCTTATTCTGAGATTGCAAAAGAGGATGCGATTGGTAGGATAAAGAAGATAATGGGTTTTGTTTTGGATAGTAAGATTGTGATTTTGCAGGGAAAGCTTAGACCTGATGAAGAGGCTAGGCTGATTGAGAATTCTATGACTTTGATTGGGAATATTGAGGGGTTTCAAGGAATTGAGATTGCTGGGTTGTCTGGAGATAATGAGCATCGAGGAATGTTTGAAAGGGTGAGACGGAATATTGCGAAGATTTTGATTGGGGAGCAGGATGCTATTACTATTATTGGGCCGGCTTCGGTTGTTAAAGAAATGACGAAGGATCCGAGGAAAATCGAATTGATGTTGCAGAGGAAGTAAGATTTATTAAGTTTTTATTGTTAGAGTTTTTATGAATAAGAGAGGGATATCTGCGATTGTTGCCGTGGTATTGCTTATTTTAATTGTTGTTATAGCGATAGGAGTTCTTTGGTTTTTTATTCTTCCCTTGTTATCTTTTGATTTTGATTTTGCGAAAATAAGTTTGCTTACAGGTGAGGGGTTTACTTCATACGATTCTATCCATCATGTTTCTTCGATTCAGGTGAAGCGCGGAATTGATGAAACTGATTTATCTGGGTTAGAGTTTGTTTTTTCTCTTAATGGAAGTTCTTATACCTATCGTACTTTTTTGACTCCTAATTCTAATATTAAGAAAGTTTATTATTTTAATTTTTGTAAAGATAATATATTTGGTTTGCCCGAGAGAGTTAGTGTCGCTCCCGTTTATAAAAAAGGGAGGATGGAAAAATTGGGTAGTATTGTAAGCAGTGATGATATTCCTTTTGGTGATTTTAATCTTGATGGTTTGAATTATTTGGATTCTTTTTCTAATGTTTTGAAAAGTTCCGATTCGCCCGAAATTAATTTTCCCTCAAAGGAGAATGTTGTTTCTTATTGGAATTTTGAAAACGGAGGGGAGGATCTTTTCGGTGTTAATAATGGTAGGGTTTATGGGACTGGAGACCTTTCGTTTGAATCTGGTGCGATTGGAAGTTGTAAGTCTGTTGATTTTGGAAGTGGAGGGTTTGTTGTTTCTAATGATTCGATTGATAATGGGATGGGGCAAGGAGCGGGCACTGTTTCTGTTTGGTTTAGAAGAGATGGCTATAGTGCTGCTCCTAATAATAGAAATTATATTTTTGCTATGTTTAATTGGTCGTGTTGGTGGGATGATCCTTCATGTCCTTCTGGAAGTGATAATGTGATTAACAGAGCTTATATTTATTTTAATGATAATAATGATGGACTTGGATGTGTTGTGGGGGGTGGTTGGAATGATGATTTAGCTTCAGTCCCTTTGAATGAATGGCATATGGTCACTTTAAGCTGGGGAGCAACTTCTGGAGATTTGTTGGATGGTTCTTATTCTTGTTATCTTGATGGTGCTAAGTTGGGCGATTATGTATATACTGATTTTACTACGCCTAATATTATTAGGTGGGGATCTTGGGCAGATGTTCGTGGGGTTGATTCTTCTGGAAAAACTCTTGCAGATAATCCTGCTAATTTTCCCTTGCTTTTTCGGGAATATTTTAATGGAAGAATTGATGAAGGGGTGATGTTCGATAAGAAATTGACTGATGGAGAAGTTCTTGATTTGTTTTTAGTTTATAACGAAACCGCGAATTGAATTTAAACGCGTTTTTATTAAGCAAACCTTTATTAATTTTGAGATTTATGTTATAATATGCCACATCAATGCGTACACTGTTCGAAGATAATCGAGGTCGGGAGTAAGGAGATACTAGAGGGCTGTGGGAGCTGCGGTGGTAAGTTTTTTTTCTATATTCGTGATGAGCAGGCTGAAAGGATGAAAGAGTCTCAGGCGGTTCCTATCCCGGAGTTTGATACTGTTGATAAGAAGAAGGTTGAAGAGGATGTTAGGAGTATTTTGAAGATTGAGGATGAGTCGAAACCGGTGATTTTGGATTTGGAGAGTGTTCGGGTTTTGCAGCCTGGGAAGTTTGAGATTGATATTGTTTCTTTGATAAATCGGAAGCCGATTGTGTTTAAGTTGGAAGAAGGCAAGTATTTGATTGATATTGAAAGTATGTAGTTTATTCTAATTATCTTTAAATAAAGAATTGGTTTTTTGTTTTGATGAGTGGCAAGAGAGGCAGTTTTGATTGGGTTCCTTCTTGGGAACAAGGAGTTAGGAAAGATGAAAGAAAATTTATGACTCCTGATCAGGCAAGAAAGGCCTATGGAGGGGGTGATAATAATGAAGGGCAATGCTCTTATGTTGATGGAAGAGATTCTTTGGAGAGGTCTTTAGGTGATGTTCCCAAGAGAGGTGTTATCGGTGAGAACGATACTCAAAAGATATATAAGATTGCGAGCGCTAATTTGGCTGAGCGAAGGGAGCAAGGCCTTAAGTGTATTAGTTGGAGGCAAGTTGTAAGTAAGGTTCGTAGTGTGTTGCCTCATTTAGAGAGAGCTCCTCTTTCTGGAATCAAAAATGCTTATCTTAGTATGAGGTCAGATACTGAAAGATGCGGGGGAAGAGATGGTCGGAAAGAGACTTATTTTACGCCTGAGATGCTTGATTGTTTGTATGAAATAGGAACTAAGCATGTTGATCCCGAAAGCTCGAAGGGGAGAGTAAAGTATAGACATTGGGGTGCAATTCGTGCAGAATTTATAAAAAAGTACTTTTTGGCTGCTCAGGCTAGCATGACAACCTTGAGATCTACTTTTCGTAGAGAACAAGGTAAACGGGAAAAGAAGGGTTTGTAAAGTTTAATAAAGTTATTTTGTGTTTGTTTTTTCATGAAGAAGGGGATATCGGCGATTGTTGCGACTGTGTTGATAATTTTGATAACTGTTTCTGCGGTGACGATTCTTTGGACGGCGGTTATCCCGATTGTTAGAGATAGTTTGGAATTTCGGGATTTGGATGCTCGGGTTGAGGTTGCGATGAGTGAGGGTTATACTGCTTATGATGCTTCTAGGGAAGTTGCGATGGTTCAGGTTAGGAGGTATGCTGATGAGGTTGAGATGAATCGAGTTAAGATTTCTTTTGGTATTGAAGGGAATACTTATTCTAATAATGTTGTTGCGCCTGAAGCTGGGAACACTAAAGTTTATTCTTTTGATTTGTCGGATTATGGTGTTCCCGATTCTGTTAGTGTTGCTCCGATTTTTGTTTCTTCTAGTGGGAGTGAGAAGGAGGGAGTTGTGACTTCTGAGGTTTCTTTGACTAGCGGAACAATTAATGATGTTCTTGGTGTTGCTTATGGCGTGGAGGGTGATTCTGATTTAGGTATTCCTGAGGATGGGTTGATTTCTTCTTGGAGTTTTAGTGGAGATGCTACTGATGGAGTTGGAAGTAATGATTGTACTGTTTATGGGGATGGAAACGAATTGGTCGATGGAGTTTTGGTTTTGGATGGTTTTGATGATTATGGGGATTGTGGAAATGCTGTAGATTTGACTTTGCCTGTGGAGCAGACGATAAGTGCGTGGATTAGTGTTGAGGGACATCCTTCTGCGTGGGCTCGTTTTGTTGGTAAGGGGGCGATTAATATTAGGAATTATGGATTATGGTTGGCTGCAGATGGAGATATTTTATATCAGCTTTATGCGGGGGCGTCTTATTCTAATTTTTATAATAATGTTGGAGTGGGGGATGCTATGAATTTCCCGGTTGGCTTAGGTTGGCATCATGTTGTGGGTGTTTACAGTGGGACGAATGGGAAGGTATATATTGATGGAGTTGAAGCTCATTCAAGTGATGATTCTGTTGTTGGACATACTTCCAATGAACCTCTTCTTTTGGGTGGTGGAATTCATGAGTTTTTTCATGGTTCAATGGATAATGTTATGGTTTACAACAGAGTGTTATCTGCGGATGAGGTTTTGAGTATTTATGAAGCGCAATTGAAAGGTTAATAAAGTTATTTTATTTTGTGTGATTATGTCTATGAAGAATGTTTTGGCGAATGAGTTGGAGTTGATTTCCGTTTCGCGGGATGAGGTTTTGGCTTTGGAGAAAGTTGCTCGGGATTTTATTTCTTCTTTGAAGAAGAGGGGTCTTGAGGCTCATGTTGGAGGCAGTTTGGCGAAGGGGACGCTTGTTAAGAAGGATGTCCAGGACATTGATATTTTTGTTGTTTTTGATTATAGCGAGGATATTTTGAAGTTGGGTGGTGTTTTGAAAAAGGTTAAGTTGCCTGGGAAATTGAAGAATGTGCATGGGTCGCGGGATTATTTTCAGGTTGATTGTGGGAGTGTTGTTTTGGAGATTATTCCTGTTGTGAAGAATAAGGATCCGGAGTTGGCGGAGAATGTGACGGATGTTTCGCTTTCGCATGTAAAATATATTAAGAGTGCGACTCGTAAGAATCCTGGAATTAATGATGAGATAAAGTTGGCGAAGGCGTTTGCTCGAGCTCAGAAGTGTTATGGGGCTGAGAGTTATATTAAGGGGTTTAGTGGTTATTCGTTGGAGGTTTTGGTTATTCATTATGGGGGATTTGTGAAATTTTTGAAGGGGGTTGGTAAACATAAGGTTGTTGATCCTTTGAAATATTTTCGGGGCGAGAGGGAAGTTTTGAGTGAGATTAATTCGTCGAAGCTGAATAGTCCGATTGTTTTGGTTGATCCGACTTACAAGTATAGGAATGTTTGTGCGGGTTTGGGGGATGAGACTTTTGAGAAATTTTTGAAAGTTGCTAAGGCGTTTTTAAAGAATCCGTCTTTGGAGTTTTTTATAATGAAGGATGTTGATATTAGAGGGTTGAAGAATATGAAGGGAAGATTTGTTGAGGTTGATTTGAAGACTGATCGGCAGGAAGGGGATATTGCTGGGACAAAGATGAGGAAATTTTTTGATTTTTTTGTTAGTGAGTTGGAGAGGAAGGGACAAAAGGTTTTGAGGAATGAATTTGATTATTCTGGTAAAGGTCAGAAGGCCAAGGGTTATTTGGTTGTCGAGGAGAAAAGTGAGATTGATGTTCGGGGGCCGTTGGTTGGGTTGGATGATGCTTTTAAGAATTTTAAGAAATATAAGAAGGGAGTTTTTAAGAAAAAAGGATATTGGTGGTTTAAGGAGAAAATTTCGGTTGAGAAGGTTTTTGATTTGGTTGAGAAGGTTGAGAAGGAAATGGGTGCTGGTGGGAAATTAGTTTAATCTATTTTTTCTAGACCTTTTTGTAATTCCAGATCTTCTCTTTTTAACTCCAGCTTCTTTCTTGTTAATTCTACATATATTTCTGTTGGTAGTCCATCAATTGCTAAATATGCTCTTCCATTTGGGGTTTGAATGTAGGTATCATTCGGGTCTGTTGCGTTTGGGTCACCGATAATATTTTGTACTTGGGGTTTATATTTTGCAGTAGAATGTTGTTCGTGAATTGCAACGCCACTGAGTGTTATTCCTATTCCTAATAGAAGCCCAGTAAAGCTAGAAATTTCGTTCCTTACCATTTTAATCTTTCCAGGCGATGTCGAACATGTATGCGAGGGATGTTGTGAAGAATGGTGAGTTGATCCATACTCCGTAATCGAAATCCTCGTGGACGTTCGTTGGCTTGATTGTGAAAATGAGTTCTGTTTTGTCGGCGATGACGAATCTTGCGTGGATAGGACGTGATTTTATTTCTGCTCCGAATTTTTTTGAAAGTTTTCTTGCTTCGTCTTCACCGTCGGCAATCATTACTTTAACATCTACTTTTCTTTTCTTTAATTTTACGAAGGCGTCTTTGAACATTTTTTGTTTTGATAAAAGTTCGTAGGATGAAGATGTTAAGTGAATTGTCTTTTCCGCGTTTTCCATGACGTTTCGCATTTGGAGATAAAGGTTTGATCGGCCCTTGATAGAAGTTGAAAGTTCGTGGTTTTTGATTGGTTCGACGCCGGTTTTGTGGAGTTGTTCTAGTTCTTTGTATTCGGTTGTGTCTTTTAGATTTGATAATGTTTTGATTTTTTCTTCTGCAGAAGTTGTGGTGTTATTCTTTAATTTTTCGATTACGATTTCTGGCTTTACAGCGATGTATTTTACTGGCTTTCCTAATTTTTGGATTACGAAGCCTCTCTTTTCTAGAGATTCTAATACGTCGTAAGTTCTTGATCTTGGGACGCCTGATATTTCTGCGATTTCTCCGGCTGAGCTAATACCTTTGCTAAGTAGGGCGAGCCATACTTTAGTCTCATAGATATTAAGGTCGAAATACCCTTTCAATTTTCTGATTAATTCTGGTTTTGCTATCATTTTAGTACTACTTTAGAATAAAAACTTCTTTTATAAACTTTTCTATTATGTTGTCTTTTAGAAGGAGTTACAATAGGCAGTTTTAAATATTGTTGTTTTATTGTTTTGTTATGAAATTTGAGTATATTTTGGTATACCTGATTGGTTTTCTTAGTTGCACGTTTTTATTTTATGGGTTTGCTTATTCTGGCACGGAAGTTCCTTTTGCTACTGGGCTTGTTAGTTTTAATGGCGAGGCGCCTTCGGACTGGATTAGCGAGGACGATATTATTTTATTTGAAGATATGATTATTCTGAATATTGATAATGCTAGTATTTCGAGTTATGCGCCGACTGGGAGTATGAAGCCGGTTTTAGATAAGGGTGCTAATGGGATTCGTGTTGTTCCTTCAAGTGAGGATGAAGTCGAGATTGGTGATATTGTTAGTTTTAGATTTAGTGGGAAATTGGTTATTCATCGTGTTGTTGAGAAGGGAGTTGATGAGGAGGGAGTTTATTTTGTGACGCAAGGGGATAACAATGTTTTGAGTGACGGTAAGATTCGGTTTGAGGATATCAAGTACGTTACTGTTGGTATACTTTATTAAATTCTTAAAATTAATTTTGCGAGTATCATTCCTAAGAAAATTCCTGTTGAGATGTATGGCATTGCTGGATATGCTTTTCCTTTTTTTGTTACTGTGAATAAGAAGATTAGTCCTGCTAATGCTCCGAATGTTACAAATAGTGCTGGGATTAATCCAAATGCTCTCATGAAAACTCCTGCCGTTATTATTGGGAAAATTACGTCGCCTCCTCCAAGGATTGCTAGATTGACTTTGAATTTTTGTTTCTTTATTTTGCTTGGAATTTTTTTGTTCTTGTATTTCGTTTTAATCTTTTGTATCTTATCTTTTACTTTTTTTGATGTTGATGGGATTAGAAATCCGCCGAATACTTTTATTTCTTCCATTTGAAATTTTGCCATTTGTTGCATGATGCCGGATTTCCAGACTGCCCACATGTCGTAGAGCGAGATTAGGATTAGTAATATGATTGCTGATAGTGGGGTTAAAATTGGGACGAAGACGGCCGCGATTCCTGGGTAGATTAGAAGTTCAGTTCCGTTGTGGACTATGACGTTTGGTCTGAATATTTTTAGGAGGGAAAGTGGAATTGCAATTACTAGTGCGATTATCGAAGCGTTTAGTATTGTTGTGTATCCTAGGATTGCGTTTATTGAGATTCCTAGAGCTAGGGCTACGACGAAGAAAAACCATAGTCGGATTACGAGCTTCCATTTGTATTTCATTAGAAGGAAAATTACTGCGAAGGCTAGTACGAATGCGAAGATTATTGATAGGAAATTTGGAGTTGGTTCGTTTTGTGGTGTTTGGAGCCCGAATGGTAATCCGCCGTCTGTTATGATTGTTTCGATTTCTCCTGTTTGTGGGTTGATTATTGTTGTTTCTTGTGGGGTGTAGGCGTTAACTACGAAGAGTCCGATGAACTGTGTTATGAGGAACATTCCTATTAGAATTAGTGTGATAGATACTTTGTGTTTCATCCTCTTGTTGTGTTAGGCTTTGTCGGTATATAAATGTTCTTCGTGGAAAAATTTATTAATTGTCGATTATTGATAGTTTTATGAAAGCTTTACTTTTTCATGCTGAGGAGTATGGGGTTAATTTTCATAGTCTTTCGAATAGGCCTAAGGGAATTTTTCATGAGAAGGTTGATGGGAAAGAGAAGCAGTTTTGTAAGGATTGCGTTGTGGCGTTTGTGACGGTTGAGAAAGGGGATAATTTTGATAGGACTTCTACGGGTGTGGCTAAAGAGATTAAGAAGATGTGTGATGAGGTTCGACATGAGAGCGCTGTTATTGTTCCGTTCGCGCATTTGTCGAATAAGCTTTGTGAGCCGAAGAGGGGTTTTGAGATTTTGGAAGAGATTGAGAAGAAATTAAAGAAAATGAAAGTTGATGTTTTGAGGACGCATTTTGGTTCGAATAAATCTTTGCATTTGGATATTTATGGGCACGCTGGGAATGCTAGGTATCGGGAATTTTATTGATGGGGTTTGATCTTGAGAAACATAATGCTTTGACTAAGGATGATAAGTCGCATGAGCAAAAATGGGATGAGAAGATTAAGGGGCTTTGTGATAAGATAAATTCTAGTGAAGATTATTTTACGACGTCGTCTTGTTCGGGTCGGGTTACTGTGGTTCGGGCTTCAGTTGAGAAGGTTAAAGATGCTTTTGTGTTTAAGTCGCATGACAAGGCTTGTGTTTCGGACGTTGAGGGGATTTTAGATGATGGACTTTATTTTCGTCAGGAGCCTTGTGCTTTGCATGTTGCTTGTCGAACTTTGGAAGATGCTCAGAAATTTTTGAATCTGGCTCGGAATTTGGGATGGAAGAAGTCTGGGATTATTTCGTCTGGGAAACGGTTTGTTATTGAGTTGTTTTCGACTGAGATGATTGTTGTGCCGTTGATGAAAAATATGGATAGAGAATTTTTGGAGTTGGTTGTTAGGGATGCTAATTTGAAATTGGAAAGGACTTGGGGGAAGATTTTGAGGTTGGAGGAGGAGGCTTGATTATGGTTGACTTAGATCATTTAAGGAATTTTTAAATAATATATTTACTTTTACTTTTTATGATGTTTGATAATAATGATGTGCCAGAAATTCGTGAGGTGCGGATTAAGCAATCGCAGGGACTTTTGAGTTATTTGTCTGAGGAGTTTGGTGATGGGATTGATAGAGTTGCGGAAAGAACTGGTGTTGGGCATGATACTTTGAATAGTGTTGATAAAGGGCTGGGGCCTTTGGCAATAGGACAAATGAAAGATATCGCTGAAGCCTATGGTTTTAGTTTTAGTGAATTATTGGCACTTTCTTTTGATCATGATTTTCCTGATGCGGATAGAAATGATCCTATCTATAAGGGTCTTATGGGGGTTTTGTTTCATCCGGTGCACTATGGTTGTGATTAAGTTTATCTCAACCTAATTGTTTCTAGGTTTTTTGGGACGATTGTCTGAGAGGCTAATTTGAAATTGGAGAGGATTCGGAGGAAGGTTTTGAGGTTGGGGAGTCGATTTAGAGAAAGATTGGAAGTTTGAGTTTTGGATGCTACTGTTGTTTTATTAAAGTAACTTAATAGTGGTAACTAATCGAAAAGTTTATAAATAGATATTTGTATTTTATATTATGACAAATCAAAGTAAAGTTAATGATCCAAGGATGTGGATGAAATGGAAAAATTCTGGGGCGGTTGGGACTATCGAAGATGCAATTTTAACAGTGATGCAAAGAGACAGGGTGCAAAGATTTGAACGTGTTAATGAGCGTGAAAACTCAGATATGCATTCTTCTGACTATGTTCATTATGTTTTTCAAATTGAAAGTGTTCCAGGGGTTGGGCGAGTAGTTTTTAGACAAGGTGGTACAGCAGCGACTTATTCTTCAGAAGAAGGACCATATTGTGAAAAATTTACTTCTGCAGATGCAAATGTTGCCGGAATTGCAATCCCAAAAACACGAAAAGTAAATTATGATGGAAATGGGTTTATTCCTATTTCATTGTTTGATGAAAGAAAAGATGCGGGGTTGATTGAAAAAGTGCAAGCATTTCTAAAAAAAGAAAAAGGTGTTACTGGAACGATTGCGTTTCAGACTTAATGATTTGATATTTGAATCGGGAACACCAATGGACTATATGTAATAAATGCTGATTTACCTTAACCTGATTGTTTCTAGGTTTTTTGGGACGATTGTCTCGATTCTTTGGGATTTGTAGATGCTTGAGGCTAAGTCTAGGGCTCGGGATTGTTCGCCGTGGTTTATGATTACTTTTCGTGGTTTTGGGTTGATGTGACTGATGAATGCCATTAGTTCGTTTCGTGAGGAATGGCCTGAGAATCCGTCGATTGAAAGGAATTGCATTTTGATTGGGACTGTTTCATCTTTACCGTTTACGTTGAATGTTGCTTCTTTTATTCCTTGTTGGAGTTGTCGGCCTAGTCCTCCTGGTGGTTGGTAACATGATAGACATAGTCCGTTGTTTGCGTTTGGGGCGAATTCTCTTAGGTATTCGACTGAAGCTCCGCCGACAAGCATACCTGATGTTGCTAGGATTATGCAGGGGCCGCCTTCGATTATTTGTTTTCGTTCGTGAGGTGAGCCGACTTGTGTAAAGATTTCTGATGTGAATGGATTTTTGTCTGCGAATATTGAGGATCTTAGGGAGTTTGATAGGAAATCGGGGTATGCAGTGTGGACTGCGTTGATATGCCAAATCATCCCGTCTATGTAGATTGGAACTTTTGGGACTTTTCCATTTCGCATTGCGTCTTCAAGAAGTAGCATTTTTTCTTGGGCGTGACCTGTTCCTAATTCTGGAAGTAGAACTTTTCCGCCTTCGCCTATTATTTTATTTACGAAGTCGAGTAATTCTTGTTCTGATTCTTTTCGTGGTGGGTAGTTGTTGTCTTTGCCGCCGTATGTTGATTCCATTTGTAGAGTTTCTAGTCTTGGGAAGTATGTTGTTGCGCCTTCAAGGGATCTTGATTTGCCGAATTTGATGTCGCCTGAGTAGATGTAGTTGTGGAGACCGTTTCCGATGTTGAAGTGAATCATTGCTGAGCCTAGAGTGTGACCTGCGTTGTATAGCGTGATTCTGATGTCTGGGGTGATGTCGGTTACTTCGGTGTAGTTTAGGGTGATTGAGTGTTTGACCATGTTTCGGACGTCTGAGGATTTGAAGAGTGGGGCTGCTGCTTGTTTGTATGCGACGCCGATGAAGTCTAGTGCCATTAGTGCTGAGATGTCTCGTGTTGGGGCTGTCATGTATACTGGGCCTTTGTACCCCATTTTGTATAGGTATGGGATTAGTCCTGAATGGTCTAAGTGGGCGTGGGATAATATTACGGCGTCTAGAGTTGAGATGTCTAATTCTGGGGCTTCTAGGTATGGGTATTTGTCTTTGCCTTGACTTGAGACGTCTACCCCACAATCGATTAGGACTTTTGAAATTGGAGTTTGCAATAAGAAACAACTACGACCGACTTGTCTGCCGCCACCTAGGGCCGTGATTCTGACCCATTCTTCGATTTTGTCTGGGTTCCATTCTTTGTAGATTTTTTCGCCGATGTTGTTTAAGAATTTTTTTCGGTATGAGTTGTCTTGGTATAGAACTTCTCGGATTTTGTCTGTGATTTTGGATTTTATTGCTGGGGAACGTTGGACTTGTGGGGTCCACATTGTTGCCGTTTTGATTTCTCTTAGAAGCGAGCCGGCTTTTCCGATTGCTAGGCCTGGTCTTTTTGCCTCTATGATTACTGTGCTTCTTTGTGGGTCGAAAATTATTTGTGTTAGTTCTGCTTCAGATGGAACTATTTCTTGGATTTTTCTCTCGGTTTCTTCCTGTGGCATTAGGAGGGATTTGTCTGATCTTAGTTCGATTCGTTTTTTGATTATGTTTACGACTTCTTTTATTGCTGAATCGCCGTTTTTGAAGAATGCTGTATCTGAAGTGTAGACTACAATGTTTGCGCCTTCGAAGATTGTCGAGCTGACGACACCTCGCGGTAGCTGGTCTTCAATTGTTTTTAAGATATCTGCCATTTTAATTAGTGTTTAATCAAGTTTCCAAATTTTTTGCTCTATTTTTTCTACTTTTTCTGGGGTTATTGTCCATATTTCATATCCAATACCTGATGCTGGGTCTCTTCCGGATGAGCCGATTATACATTTTCTTGCTAGTTCTATTCCTTCTTTTAGTGAGATGTCTTTTTTGTATTCTGTGTCTAAAATTGCGTTTACGTGCATCATTCCCGATCCGTCAATTTTGTAGTCTTCTATTTTTTTTAATATCCCATCTGCTGTGACTTGGTAGAATAGGGCTTTATTGTTTTCTCTTCCTGCAATTAGAAATCCAATTGCTATTCCTGATTGAAGTGATTGTAGGGCCATTGCTGAGAATAAACTTGCTATTTCTCTTATTGTACTTTTTTGTTTGTCTCGCATTTCTTTAATTTTTATTTGAGCTTTTGCTGTTTGAATTGCTCTAAGTGCGAATGTTGCTGTTCCAGCTATTGTTAGAATTATGTTTTCATTAAATTCTTTTATTTTTTCCATTTCTCCTGCAATATAATGAACTCCACCTCCTTGATCTGCGAAAGTTCCTTTTTTATCTGCTGCTAGAACTATTCCTTCTTTCGTTACAATACCGAGCGTTGTAGTGCCGGTTTTTAGCATATGTTTTTTCGAATCTGCGTCCATTTTAGAATCAAGAGAATATCTCTAGAATTTATAATAATAGTTGTTTTGGTTTATTTAAAAGGTTTTTGGTTGGGGTCTTAGCTTGTAAACTCTTATAAATGGGCTTTTCGTGAGGATTTCATGGATAATTATGAGGCGTTATTGGATGAGGCGTATGAGACCGTTCAGCCTGTTACTGAGTGCGAGAGGTTTGAGGTGTTGAGAGTTAAGGGGCATCACGAGGGAATTCGGACGATTATTTCGAATTTTTCGCAGGTTGCGTTGTGTCTTAGACGGAATCCTGAGCATTTGATTAAGTTTTTGAGTAAGGAGTTGGCGAGTTCTGCTGAGATGAAGGGAGATAGGTTGGTTTTGTCGCGGAAGCTTACGAGTAAGGATATTAATGAAAAAATTGCGAAGTATGTTTGTCGGTTTGTGCTTTGTCCTAAGTGTAAGAAACCGGATACTGAGTTGTGTGATGAGGGGCAGAAGTTGTTTTTGAAGTGTCTTGCTTGTGGAGAAAAACATGAGGTACACAAGATTTAAACAAATTAAATAATACAGGAGGAAAAAATGGCGGTAACGGGATATTGTATGAAATGCGGTAAAGAGAACAAAGAGAACGGTAAGAATAAACCTATGACTGAAGCTAAGATGACTATGACTAGTCGAGGCGGATTCATGGCTAAAGGTAAGTGTGGTGTTTGTGGCTCTGGTATGTGCGCAATTATGTCAAAGGTCAATGCTGAGAAGGCAATGGCTGATGGTGATGCTGAAAAAGCATTTTAGTTGATTTTATTTTAACGATTCCCTCGCAAATTTGTGAGGGAATTTAATATTTTTTAGAATTTTAAAAAAAATGGAAGGATAACGACCGAGGCCGTTAACCAACCGTGCTTGACCGAAGTCAAACGGTATTCAACCGAAGTTGAATGATTATTTTTGGATGTTTTGGTATTTAAGGCTTTCCGAGAGGGGATTTTTGTCTATAATTTTATAAAGGTATTTTTTGTAATTTTTTGATGGGAGAGGAGAAAGTTTTGGTGAATGTTCATGAGTCTTATCGTTGGGTTGTTGGGGTTTGTGATGAGGATATTTATGGTCGGAAGTTGAAGGATGGGAAGCGACAGTTGGATTTGACGGGGCCTTTTTTTAAGGGGAAGGCTATGAGTTTTGATGAGGCTCGGGATGAGATTGTACGGTGTGCTCGTGAGGATGCGACGTTTAATTTTGCTGGGAAGAATTCTGTTCGGATTGCTAGGGAAGTTGGGGCGGTTAAGGACGAGGGGATTGTGGAGATAGAGGGTGTTCCTTTTGCGTTGGCTCTTTTATAGAATAGTTTTATATAGGGAATTATTTTCTTTTAGTTATGGCTTTTAATAAATTTAAAGATAAATCGAAGAAGAATAAGGCGAAGGTTTATGTGCCTGGGCAAGAGGGGCCGGTTAGGGTTAAGTTGCCGCAGGGTCGTGAGGTGATTGGAATTATTGCTCAGAGATGTGGCGGGAGTCGGATGCAGGTTTCTTGTATGGATGGGAAGACGCGGAATTGTAGAGTTCCTGGTAGGAAGAGACGAGGGCTTTGGCTTCGAGAGGGTGATGCTATAATTATTGAGCCTTGGGAATTTGACGACGATAAGGGTGATGTTTTGTTTAAGTATACTGATAATCAGGTTCGGAAGTTGAAGGAGATGGGGAAGTTAAGTACGGATGAATCGGAATTTTGATTTCTAGCGACAACTTCTTGGTAAAAAATTTCTCATGTGCGTTTGCACACATCGAAATTTTTTACGCTGCGAATTTGCCTGCTAGAAATCAAAATTCGGCTTGAGGGTTAGGATTATAAAGTTATTTTTGTTTGTTATGTTATGAGAAATGTATTAGTTCAAAATATTCGAAAGATTAAGAAGGCTGTGCCTGCGATTGAGAATAAGGTTAAGGTTGGTTTTTTGAAGGACGGGGTTAGTAATTTAGAAAGAAGTCGTTGATTTAGTAATAGGAATAGGTTTGTTATCTTTAATATTCAAGATAGTCCATCACTTTTTTCTGGTCTGTTTTGCCCTTGGAGATTATGGTTGGGTTATCAGTTCTTAGTTTTATGTCCCGGGCCAATGTCATTTTTACACGATGACCTGGTGCCGAGTCAAAAATTATTCCTTCACGAGTGGATTTTAAATCAATTTTATATGCCCCAGCATTTAAAATATATAATTCGTAATTTGCTATTTCTCTTCTTTTTGTGCCTACTTGTATTATATCATCTCCAGCATGTACTGATAGTTTATCATTGTGATGGTATGCTATATGCATCCTCGGCCACCCTGTTGTAATTACTACGGTGTTTTTCCCATTTCCTCTAAAAAGGTCAACTTCAACGTCTCCTTTTATTCCAGAGCTAGAATTTCTTATCATTCTTGGAAGTCGACTTTCTGCTTTTTCAAATTGTCTTTCACTTCCAGCATGTATTGCTTCTTTTTGATATTTTGTACATGCTAGACAAGCTTCAATAAGATGTTGTCTTTCAAAAGGATAGGGTTCATTTCTTTCGACTATTTTGATTATTGGGTGATTTCCAATAGCACGATACAAGTCTTCAAGGGGTTCGAATATTCTTAGTGGATTAATCATTAATTATTCTTGGGTAGTTTATTTATAAAGTTTTCTATTTGTTATTATTTAAAAGTTACAAAATGTTTTTAATTAAAATTATAAACTTGTTTTGTTATATTTTATTATGAGAAATGTATTAGTTCAAAATATTAGAAAGATTAAGAAGGCTGTGCCTGCGATTGAGAATAAGGTTAAGGTTAAGGTTGGTTTTTTGAAGGATGGGGTTAGTGTTAAGGGGAGTGAGTTGAATGAGTATTTGGTTGAGCAGGTTTTGCGGGCGGTTGATTTTGGGTTTTATGTTGATGATGCGTTGTTGTTGACGGATGATGGTTTTGTTTTGGAGTTTATTGAGGTTAAGGAGCATACTCATCGGAAGAATTTGAAGGATGTTCGGGCTAGACTTATTGGGACGAGTGGGAAGGCTAGGAAGACGATTGAGAATTTGACGGGGTCGGTGATCGTGATTCATGATAATACCGTGGGGGTTATAGTTGACAGTATTCATTTGGACGCGGTTGTTCAGGCTATTGAGAGTTTGATTCAGGGGGCGAAGCATGGGAATGTTTTTGCTTATTTGGAGAAACAGAATGTTTCTAGAAGGAAATTTGACGAGGATGATTTGGGTTTGAAAGAAGGGGTTGTGAAGAACAGTTAGGTAAAGCGTACGGTTGTTCCTTTGCTTCGGAGAAGCTCAGTCGAAATTTTTCAAATTTCTAAAAGTTCATAAGGAATTTTCAAATCATGTTGTCGAAGATTCTTAATGTTTTAATCGTTATCTTTAAATATGCCTATTTGAATAATTGAATATGCTTCGGTAGCTCAGCAGGTAGAGCGCACGGCTGTTAACCGTGTTGTCGGAGGTTCGAGTCCTCCCCGAAGCGTTTTTGGTTAGTAGGTTATATTTATGTTTTTTGAGTTAATTGTTTTTGTATTTTTGAAAGTAATTTTTTTAGATTTTTCTTTTTTTCTAATATTTTTTAGGATTTTTGCTTAAAATGATGTTGTTATTGTTAAATTAAACGTTAGATTTATAAATAAACCAATAAATTATTATAGTATAAGTGTTTGTAATTAGAAACATTTAAGAACAAGAATTTGAGATAATTGAATTTTTTGAATTGAGAAAATGGGAAGCAAAAAAAATAAAATCGAATTTAGGATAGATTCCGAAGATCCTTGTATTGTAAGCATATTGACCTTTGATAGATTGGAACTTACAAAAAAGGCGGTTGACTCTGTTTTGAAAAATAGCGTGGAGAATATTAGAATTGTTTTTCTTGACAATGGATCTATAGATGGAACGATTGATTATTTGGATGAGTTAAAACTTAACTATCCTCAATGTGTCTATGTTTTAAAGAGTAATAAAAATTTGGGTGTTGCGGGAGGAAGAAATAAAATTTTCGAGTATGTGGTTTCTAATTATGGAGATAGATTTAAGTGGGTTTTAAATCTTGATAATGATTGTATTGTTCATCCTGGTTATGATGAGGCTTTGACAAATTGTATTAATGAGACGGGGGCTTGGGCAGTTTGTCCTCGGTTAATTCAACCAAATGGTAATATTTTTCATGATGCTCGTAGTGGCTTTTTGATTAACTTGAATGAAATGAAGTTGAAATTAGAGTCAGGTGAAAGTATAGGTATAGCTCATGATAATCCTCAGTTTTCTAAAAGAATTGAAACGGATGTTCTTTTAGGAACGAGTGCTAAGACTCCTTTGTTTTTGAAGAAGGTTGGTTTTTATGATGAGGGTCATAAGATTGGTTGGGAGGATTTTAGTATTGCCCTGAAGGCTTTCGGGTTGAATGAAAATAGTTTTTCTGAATGGAAGAATCAAAATAGACATAAGGGAAAAGATTGGGCGCCCCTGAGAGAATTGGCAAATGGAGATAGGAATCGCGATGTGATAGTAATATACGAGCCTGGTTGTATAATTACTCATGATCATCCAATTACGAAGAAAGATAGTGAATATGAAAAAGTGAGGTGGGATTCTAAAGTGATAAACGAAAGCACAAAACATTTTGAGAAGGTTTGGGGAGTTCAGCCTATACTTTAGTCTGAGATTGTTATAAATGGATCGAAAATTCGACGATGGCTTGAGGGTTCTTGCTTATGGAGATGTTTCTAAGTTGGAAGCTACTATGAATGGTCATTTTTTTAATCAGTTGAGGCTTGCTGCCGATGAAATGACTGGGATTCCGAGCACTATGGATGAGTTGAATAAACATGTTTGCGATGGAAATTTTACTCATGTATTGGTTCCTGACGAATGGTTTTATAAATTAGATGGGACATTGGAGGGATGTGATGTTCCTGTTGTGGAATTTTTGGGGGACCATTGGATTCCTTGGGCTGTGAATAAGAAAAAAAAATATATGAGAGATAATGATATTCAGCATGCTATAGTTCTTTCTAACAGATTTCAAAAACCTTATAATGGAATGACTAATATGCATTGTGTTTCATATGGGTATGATTCCTCGGTTTTTTGTGATGCCGGAAAAGAAAGAGATATAGATGTTTTAATTCATGGTTCTTTGGGGGGAGATACTCATAAAGGGGTTTATCCAGTTAGGAATTGGTTGGCGGAGGTTTTGCCAGAAATTGGTGAGCGAGAAGGTATTAGGGTTGAGAGATGGAGTCATCCTGGCTACTGGCCAAAAGGAGAAAGTCCAAAAGGTGGTTTTACTGGGCTGTATGCTGAGGTGTTAAATCGATCTAAAATAGCTATTGGTGGGTCTAGTCACTGGAGACTTCCATTGAAAAAATTTTATGAGGTTCCTGCTTGTGGTGCAATTTTGTTAAGTGATTTACCTTTGGAAGGGGGGGCTTTTTTTGATGGGAGAATAATTGAAGTTAATCCTGATAGAATTAGAACGCCTAGTTATGAGGATAAGATTAGAGAGAGGATTGTTGGTGTTCTAGCTAATTACGAGGCAGCAAAAGAGAGGCTTCAGCCCTTTAGATCTGACCAGGATCGTTTTGATAAGAGTTATGAGGGAAGGGCATTGGAGATAAGAGCAGTTCTTTCTGGGATTGAATAAACAAAAGTAATCCCAATAATCTTAAATAGTTATTTCTCTATTTTATTTTATGAAGTTGAGGGATGCGATTGAGTCGAGGGCGAGTGTGCGGAAGTTTCATCATAAGAAACCTGATTGGCGGAAAGTGATTCGGGCTATTGATGCGGCGCGGTTTGCTCCTAGTGCTGGGAATCAATTTGTGATGCGTTTTATTATGGTTAGTGATGAGAAAAAAATTAAAGAGATTGCGGAGGCGACTCAGCAACCTTTTGTCGGGACTGCACAGTTTATTGTCGTTGCTGTTTCAGACGATTCTAAATTAGTTAGAAGCTATGGGGATGCTGGTGTTAGGTATGCTGCGCAACAGGCTGGTGCGGCGATTCAGAATTTTTTGTTGGCTCTGGTTGATGAGAAGCTTGTGACGACATGGATTGGGCATTTTTATGAAGAGCAGGTTCAGAGAACTTTGGATATTCCTGAGAATTTAAAGATTGAGGCGGTTTTTCCGATTGGACGTGAGACTAAAATTGCGACACATGAGAAGATGAAGATGAAATTGGAGCAAGTTCTTTATTTTGATAAGTGGGGCAATAAGTTGATGACGCCTAGGAAGAAAATTTCTCGTGAAGTGATTTAGTATACAAATTTTTTTAAGTTAAGTTTTTGTTGGGATTTTATGGGAGAAAAGGAATATGTTAGTGGTAGGGGGGTCCATTATGTGGTTGATATAGAGAGATGTAATGGTTGTGGTCTTTGTGTGGCTTATTGCCCAAGGACTAATACAGATGAGAAGGCGATCGTGATGACGAAAATACCTAATACAAATAGAAGAGGGTATATTCATATTGATGTAAAAGATATAGAGAGATGTAGTGCTTGTGGGATTTGTGCTTTGTTTTGTGGGGATGGTGCAATTAGGGAAATAACTCTTGATGAGGATTAATTTAATTTAATCGGCTTTAGAATCTTTTTCTATTCCTCCCATTTTTTCTATTCCTTCACCTGTTTTTGTTGCAAATGTTTCTAAGCCTTTTTCTATTGGATATATCGCAGCCCTTCCTATGATTATGGCTGTTCCTACAAGGGCATAGCTTGCCATTTCTCTGAATGTTGTTCTATCTGGAGCTCTGAGATTATCACATGTTCTTAAATATGCTCTCTTTGCCAGCTTCGTCAAACCACATCCCATTAAGTAGAACTCAGATGCTATATCAAGAAAATCTGGGATAAGCCCTTTGCTTGGTTCAAACTCCTCATCAAATTCTTGGGGGCATCTTTTGTAAGGGGTGTCCATGTTTTATTTTACTAGAATTAGTATAAAAAGATTGTTGTGATAAATTTGACTCTGCCCCGAAGGGCAGAGCGAATTGAATAAAAAAATAAATCGTTGGTTTAGCTTAAGTCGTCTAGGCCGAGTTCATTAGTCGAAATAGTGTCTTCTTTATCGAATCTACTATTTGAGTTTTTTCCTAAGATGTATGGTGATTTAACGCCTGTCATAATTGTAATAACTCTGACACGTCCTTGGAATTCTTTGTTAACTCGTGCTCCGATGATAACTTGAGCTTCTGGGCTTAAGTTTTCGGTTACGAGTCGTCCGATGGAATCGAACTCTTCAAGCTTTAAATCTGGGCCGCATGTGATGTGAACTAGTGCACCTGTTGCACCTCTGTAATCTACGTCTAGTAATGGATGTGTTAGTGCTTGTTGCACTGCTGCGTCTACTCTAGCGTTAGAATTGTCCTCACCAATACCAATAACCGCGACGTCACCGTTCTTCATGATCGAAGAAACGTCTGCATAGTCTAGGTTGATTAGGGAAGGTAGTGTAATTGTTTCTACGATTCCTTTAATCATTGTGGATACAAGTTCATTTGCTACTGCGAATGCTTGTTCCATTGGTAGTTGGCCTGCGATGTCAACTAATCGGTTGTTGTCTAGCACGATTACCGTGTCGACAGTTTCCCGAAGTTCTTGAAGACCGAACTCTGCCTTATCGATTCTTGCTTTTTCTGCCTCAAAGGGCATTGTAACTACCGCGATTACTACCGCGCCTGCTTCCTTAGCTAATTGAGCAACTACTGGTATTGATCCGGTTCCGGATCCTCCTCCCATTCCCGCTAGAACGAAAACCATATCTGAATTCGAAACAGCCTTCTTCAAGTCAGTAAGGGATTCCTTAGCAGCCTCTCGTCCTTTCTTAGGGTAACCACCGCATCCAAGACCTCTTGTTAATTCCTTACCGATAAGGATTTTTTCGTCAGTCTTTGTAATGGATAAGTGTAGTGCGTCGGTGTTGATACCGTAAATTGTCGCACCGTTGATACCTTTGTTGAAAAGCCAGGTAGCCATGTTACATCCGCATCCGCCACAGCCGAAAACTTTAATGTTAGCTTTTCCAGCTCTTAAGTCATCAAAATTAATACTGTTTGCTTCTGCAGTTTCTATTGCTTCTTTTGCAAAATCTAATGGCATTTTCTTTTTTTGTCAAACCTCCTTTCAAGTTTCATGGTAAAATGAAGAGTGTTTTTGTTTAAAAGAATATGTATAGTTGGAAGAATGCGATGGTGTTGGAATGTTTAGGCTGCCGCTCTAATTTGATTGCCAGGTTCTTCTAGTTTGTTTAATACGTATTCTAAATTAGTTATATAGTATCCACCTTTGTCATCTGCTACGCCCATGATTATCATTAGTTCTCTTTCTAAACCTTTTTCGGGTCTTCTTTTTGCATTTTCTGGAAGGACTAAATCGTTTCCGAAGCAAATTGATTTTTTCCATTTTTTCCCCGAGGGGTCAGTCTCGATTAATACATCGTTTTCGAAGGGTTCTAGGAATGGATATTTCATACAGCTTGCCATGTTTCCAGTTCTTGGGTCGTATTCTGCAACGGTTGTTCTGTAAACTAACTCATTTACGTCTGTATTTTTTGTATCTTCAACACCATGAATAACGTTAATCCATCTTTGTCTTCCTTTTCTATCAATAACCATTTTTGGGGCAGCTCCTTGTCCTATTCTGTAGTTTGCCCATTCGTCGAGATCTGAGGGGTTAAGGACTGTGTGTTTATCTATCTGCGGGAACCATTCTCTCCAAGTTTGTGGTTTTTGGAGATCTGATATCTTCCCTACTGAAATTCTTTGGATGCTGTTTCCAAGTCTTAGGTATTCTAGTGGAGTTGCCATTTGAATCATGTGAACTATTGAGGTGTCTTTGTTATATGGGAATATTGTACCTGTTTCTCCAATGTCGTTTCTTCTTCTTTTTGTATCCTCAAATTCTTTTTCTAAAACTTCTACATAGGGAGAACCTTTTGGAACTAATCTTATTGCTTCTTCTAGGGGGATATTTGGTCCGGTTGTTCCTACTCTTTCCCATTTGCCATTTTTATTTAATCTTATTCCGAAGGAGACTGCGTTGAATCCATTATAACCTATACATGAAATATATGGATCCTCTTCAATTATTGATATTCTTGGGTCTTCTCTTGCTATTCTATCATATTCTTTTCTGTCATCCCTGGGTAAAACTCTGTGTCCATTGACTTCTATATCTGAACTTTCTTGCCCTTCTCTTATTTCTCTTACTCTGTAGGCTAAGAGTGGGGCATTTTCATGTTCAGCATAGGTCATATTCAGAACTCCTATTTCTTTTCCGTTTCCGTTTGGTTGTAGAAAAATTGCCCTTTTGTCTGTTGTATGTCTTCCGTTTGGCGAGAAGTATATTCTTGGGTCGTATACTCTTGTGACTAAACTAGAAATTCTTGATCGACTATCGGGTGGTTCATCACCTTCGTCTTCCATGAGTTTAGGTTGGTGTGTTTTGTCTTATAAGTGTTGTCGTCGTAGAATTATTAGGGCAAGATTTTTAAAGGGAGTTTCGGACGTTTTCTTTGAATTTTTCTATGTCTTTTGCTAGAATCATTGCGCCTGCTGCGTTTGTGTGACCACCCGCATTTCCTTCTTCTAGTTCTTTTACTCCGGCTTTTAGGGTGTCTGCCATGTTTATTTTTCCACCCGAACATCTTCCTGAGAATGAAATATACTTGCCTTTATTTTTAGGTGAAGCGAAGATATATGCTCCTTTATCTTTTTGGCTTATTATTCCTGATACTGGAACTTTGACTGAAAAGCTTGGTTCGAAATAGTAGTAATTTATGTCGCCTAGTTTTTCCTTTTTTGTTTCGTATTCTTCTACGAATTTTTGAACTTCGTCTTCGACTGGTTCTGAGTATTGTTTTAGTTTTTTTATTTCTTCGATTGAATGTATTTGTTGGAGGATTTCGAAAGCTTTGTTTAGGTCTTTGTCGAAGTAGACTATGAAGTTGGTTATTATGCTTGTTGCGTTTTGTTTGAATTCGTCTAGGGTCATGTCGATTTGTTTTAGGTGGGCGTCGATGAAGTCTTGGTTTTCTGGGTAGAGGTGGCCTGCGTCTGTTATTGTTCCTATTAGGGCGAGCCATGGTTTTAGACTTGTAAGCTCTCCTGCGGTTCGACTTGATGGGAGGTAGCCTTGGTCTACTGTGATTAGTTCTAGAATTTCTTCTGGTATTGGGGTATCTCTTGGGTGATGGTCGGCGTAGAGAACTTGTTTGTCTCTTATTAGTTCTAGGTCTTCTGCAATTAGTCCTGGGGCGATGTCTGTTATTATTATTTTGTTGAATTTTTCTAGGGAGTAGTCTTTTAGGGATGATTTTCGGATTGAATATGTGAATTGTTCTACTATTGCTTTTTTATCTTTACACCAGTCGTAGTATATGATCCCTGCGCAAAATCCGTCTCCGTCATCGTGGTGGATGATTGCGACTTTGTCTTCGCTAGTTATATTGTCTAGGAATTCTTTTGTTTCTTGAAATGTTATTTGTGGCATGATAGATAAAATTTAGGTGGCTTTTTATAGTATTTGTTATTTGTTAATTAATGAGGTTGAAGAGTTTTGAGAGGGTGTTAAGGTTAATTTTGGCTTTGTTCTTTTTGTTGTCTGGGATTTTGGCTTTTGTTCTTGGGAATTGGTTTACGTTGTTTGTTTCGGCGATTTCGTTGTCTTTGGTGGTTTTTTCTGTGAAGTTTTCTGATAGGAAGGGGATTGAATTTTCTTCTCTTATTTCTTTGGTGTTTTTATTTTTTATTTTTGCGAGTCTTTTTTTGGGGGAGATAAGGTTTTTTTATCAGAGGTTTTGGTGGTGGGATTTGATGTTGCATACGGTTGCTGGGTTTAATATGGGGTTGATTGGGTTTTCTTTGTCGTATTATATGAATAGGGGCAGTAAACATATGGAGCTTAGTCCTTATTTTATTGCACTTTTCGGGTTTTGTTTTGCGATGACGCTTGGAGTTTTCTGGGAATTTTTTGAGTTTTCGATGGATTATTTTTTCGGGACTAGTATGTTGAAATCGGGGTTGGTTGATACGATAACGGATTTGATTGTGACTTCGGTTGGGGCTTTTGTCGTTTCTACTTTGGGGTTTTTGGGGTTGAAGCATTATTATGAGAGGGCTGCTGGTTTTTTTAATAATTTAATTTTTAGAATTTGAGGTTGGGGTTGTGAGTAATTGATTAGGGAGAGGAGTCGTGAGTAATTTTATAAAGAATGTTGGTATGTTATATTTATGGTTGGGAAGAAGATGGTGATTGTTGTTGGCATTGCTGTATTTTTATTCTTGGTTTTATTCTTGGTTGATTTTGAGGTGGTTGAAAAAGGGGATGGTTCTCCTACCGTTGAGGAATTGGAAGTTAGTTTGCCTAGAGGGGCAGATTATAGTTATGAGGTTGAATTTAATGAAATGGAAAAAATTACTGTGGAATGTGAAAAGTGTGATAAGAAGAATGAGTGTTTTTTTATTTGTGCAAATGAATGTTATGATAAAAACATGTTTTTATCTGGAGTCTTGCCATTACTTGTTCCTGAGCTAGACAATGAAGGAGAGTGTCCGTGTTTATGTAGACCTCTTGTGCATATTAATGAATTAAGATTTGTTAAAGCTATTGGGAATAAAGATGTAACAGAGTGTGAAAAAATAGATATTGAGATAGCTGATTTGGGAAAAGATAATTGTTATTTAAGCTTTGCAAATACTTTTCTAAATGAATCGATATGTAGTAAAATTACAAATGCTTCTTTAGTGAATGCATGTTATGTCTATCTTTCTGTTTTGAAAAAAGATGTAGGTCTTTGTGAAAATATTATTGAAGATGGGACTTTAAGATGGAATCAAACTAGTTGCGAAGATGTCTTAAAAAGTGGCAGAGAGTTTAGTTTCGCCATTCCAAAGTAGTGTCGTTTGGAAAAATTTATAAGGGGAGTTCTCTGTTAATATTTAATATTATTATTAGAAACAACGACAAACAGTAACCCTCCAGATATTTCAGGATGTTTTTCATCCAAGTGACCTTATTTTTTAGCTTAGATGAATCTGCGTTTTATCTTTGAAATATCTTGGAATACGTCGCTGTTCTTATGAAATATCTTAGAATAAGTGGGGATTGGTAGGTTATTGAAAGGAACGGATTGCGGAAAACGTGTTGTATTTTATGAACGCAATGAAACGTGTTTTGGTTGAAAGGGGTTTTTCATGTTTAAGGTAAGGATGTTTGTGATTGTGTTGGTGACGTGCGGTGTGGCTTGCGGGCAGTTTACTGGCGGAACTGTGGCGGGAACTGAGGTAGAGATTGTCATGGAAGGAGATTTGTCTGTTTCAGAGATGATTGGAGATAGGGAGGTTGATCTGGGCGAAATCTCCTTTGATGGTAGAACTGGCAAAGTTTCTATTGATGCCGGCATTTTTAGGTCGGAGTCTTTTCCTGATGGAACGGGGAAGATAGAGATGGGTAATCCGTTTCTCAGAGCCGGATTTATCAATGATGATAATGGGGATCCACGGGCTATTATGTTTATTACTGGAGACGTGGGTCCTTTGGGTAGCGTTACGATTGAAATGGAGGGAGAGGCTTGGCAGTTTATGACTGGAACGACTGCTGGTGTAGATGTTCCTTTGGATCAATGGCCCGAACCTAGACCTCTTAGGATTAAATGGGAGGGGCCTCTTGGGGAAGCGGTTGAGTATTCGGTTGATTCGACTTGGGAGTTTGCAGTGGCGGCTTCTGAGTATATTGATTTTGATTTACTCGGCGATGAGATGTCCGATGTGTCGACGTTTTCTCTTTCTCTTGTCGATTTCTTCGGTGATTTGGCAAGGTCCTGGCTTGATGAGGGTGTTCTTGAGTTTACAGAATTGCCGAGCTATATGGATCCTAGCATCTCTGCTGCTGAAGCTCTTCGTGAACGGTTGATTGTGAGTGGCGATTTCGTTTTCGATCCCACTTCTGATCCTGGCACCGAACCTGTTGATCCCGGCACCGAACCTGTTGTCCCCGGCACCGAACCTGTTGATCCCGGCACCGAACCTGTTGATCCCGGCACCGAACCTGTTTTCGATCCAGCAGTGAGGTATGGGCTTGGTTTTGATACTGGCTTTATTAAGTACAGTACGGGGGAAACGGTTAAGGTTGTCTTAATGAATTCTTCTCCGCATGATATCCAAATGTATTCTGATGGAGCGGGCTATTCGGGAGGAGGGATTCTTACTGGAGAGTATCCTGCGAGCTATGGGGATGAAGGTGGTCCAACGAATTCGGTGGAGGTGTCTTATGTTTCTAAGAAAGATCTCTTTGCTTCTCGTGATTATGATGCTTTCTCTTTGGGGAAGTGGGTGGGTCCGGATCTGAGTTCTGATGGTGGGGATCCTACTGAGGGGGTTTATTTGCCGGTTGTTGTTGCTTATGTCACTCCGATTGGTGATATCCCTACTGAAGGTGAGGCGACCTATTTTGGCAAGAATGGTGCGCTTGGAAAGGTCATTTATCTGAAGAGAGATATTGACTCCTTGCCGTTTGCGGCCAATGTCTTTCTGAAAGCTGAATTTGCTAAGGGTCTTATCAGTGGGGGTATTAACAATATCTATCTTGAGGATGGCAGCCATATGTCGGCATTTGGTCTCCTTCTTGTGATGGGGAAAAATGGTATTGCTATTGGTGAGATAACTCACGGCATGGCGGCTGGTAGAGGGAGGGCTACTACTATCTTTGTTGGAGAAGATGCCGGAGGGATAATCGGATCTGCTCTTTTCAAGGGAAGTGAGGGTAAGATCGAAGTCCCGATTATTTTCGGTGCTGATCGTCAATAGTTTCGTCTAGGAAAAGGAGTATTACAATGAAGCAGCTACTAGTGTTCTTCGGAGTTTCTTTGGTGTTTGCGGGAACTTCCGTTGCGTCTTTATCAGTTGGCGAAATGCAAGTGTTATTCAATTCCGGCATGGATGATGTCGAGACTGGGGAGCTTGAGGGATTCGAGAGTGCTATCGAGAAGTTTGAGACGATACGTGATGACTATCCAACTCTTCCTCGAATCAGGTTGGAACTAGGAAACGCGTATCGTCTGAATGAGCAAGGATTTTCGGCTGGTCGAGAGTTTGAGGAAGCTCTTGCTCTTGATCTCGATGATGAGATATCTGCCGAAAGAAGGGCAGGTATTGAGAAGTACATCGATGCTTATACGCGTCCGAAACTAGACGTGGAGGTCGGTGTCAAGGTTATGCACAATGATAACGTTACAGCGGGGCCGTCTGATGACCTTGTTACTCTTTGGGGAATTGATGGATGGCGGCTTGGCGAGGGTCGCAAGAAGTCGGACAATGCGCTTTTAACGTCTATTGGGATATCTTATGTTGTCCCGATGGATGATGCGATTTCATGGTTCACCTCTTTCAACTTCGATTCAACGAACTACAGTTCGTTGGAGGACCATGATTTCCAGCTTGCCAGACTTTACACTGGCCTGGCGGTCAAGGCGGGGGAAGTGTTATTGCAGTTACCGCTTACTGCGGATTATTCCCTGTACAGGGGGGACCCTTATGCGGCCAACATTGGGGTCAATCCCCGTGCTACGATTGATTTGGGGGAGGGTTTCTCTTTGAGTGTTTTGGCTATGGTCTCTAAGAGAGACTGTCCTTTCCTCTGGGCTCGGACGGGCTTGGTATATGGGGGAGGTCTTTCCCTTCGCAAGGATTTTGGCAAGGGCCTTGTTGCTTCCGGAGGGTATCAGCGCTTGAGGGAGGATACGAAACTCGCTTCGTATAGCGCCGACGTGGATTTCTTCTACGCTAGGTTCATGAAGACTTGGGTCGATTTTTCAGTGAACTTTTCCCCGAGTCTTTCCCTCAGGGAATGTGACGAATCTTTGCCGTATCTCACTGAGCCTCGAGAGGACAAGCGGCTTACTTTGCCGGTTGGTATCGAGTATGCCGTTACCGATGGTCTGAGTTTCGTGGCGGAATATATTCGAACAGAAAATAGGTCTGATGATCTGTTCGAGCATGACCAGGAGAAGGTCATCGGCGGATTTATTTTCAGATTCTAGTTCATCCGGGTAGGTTATCGAGCACACCTTTGGGTGTTGTCTTGAGCCTACCCTTACTTTTTTCTTTATATAGTCTACTATATGGTATGCTTTATGTTCTTGTAAGAAGAAATAAGGGATTTTTATTTATTCAAAGTCTGTAGCTAACTTGAAAATTAAGTCTTCTTGGAAGTGTGGGGTTATGATTTGAACTCCAACATCTTTGTTGTCTATTTTCCCTGCTGGAGTTGAAATTGCTGGGAGGCCTGCGATTGAGGGGAGAACTGTTGTGATGTCGTAATTATACATATCTTCTATTGAGATTTCTTCTCCGATTTTGTGTGGTAATCTTGGGACTGTTGGTAAGATTATTGCGTCGACATCTTGAAATATTTCTGCGAATTTTTCCTTGATGAAACTTCGTGCCCTAAGAGCTTCCTTGTAGTATCTGCCTTCGTGCTCTGCTTTTGTTATTTCTGAGCCACCGATTATTCTTCTTATTACTTCTGGGCCTGCAGCTTCTTCGATTTTTTTACCGAATCTTCGGCTGTCGAATTTTCTTGTTGTTGAGAAGAATTCTGTGTAAACGATTATGTAGTATGTTTGGATTGCGATGTCTAGGGGGAGATTTATTTTTTTTATTTTCCAGTTTCTTTTTTTTGCTATTTCGTTTGTTTTGTCTTCGATTAATTTTGCTATTTTTTCGTTGCAGAATCCTTTCATTTCAACTAGCCCAATTATGCCTTTGTGCTCTTTGTTTGATTTTGGGGCGTCTTTAGTTGTTTGATCGAAATTGTCTTGGCCTTTTATTATATTGAATATTAGTTTAGCGTCTTCTGGAGAGTTTGTTAGTGGGCCGATGCAGTCGAAGGACATTGTCATGTCGATAAGTCCGTAACGTGAGACGGCGCCGTATGTTGGTTTTAATCCGACGACTCCGCAGTGTGATGCTGGGTTTCGGATTGAGCCTCCTGTGTCTGAGCCTAAAGAAAAGTCGCAGAGATTTGCAGCTACGGCAGCAGCTGAGCCTGAGCTTGAACCGCCCGGGATTAATTCAGGGTTTCGTGGATTTTTTGTTGGGTCGAAAGCGGAAGTTTCTCCTGAAGCCCCGCAAGCAAACTCATCCATGTTTAACATTCCTAGTAGTATTGCGTCTTCGGCTAAAAGCTTGTTAATTACTGTTGCGTTGTATGGGGAGACGTATCCTTCGAGTACCTTTGATGCGCAGTTTGTTTCTAAGCCTTTTGCTGAGATGTTTGATTTTATAGCGAAACAAAGTCCTGCTAGTTTTCCAGCTTTTCCTTCTTTAATTCTTTTATCTATTTTTTTTGCTTGTTCGATTGCGTTTTCATTTAAGGATAAAAATATATTGAGATCTTTTGTTTTTGGTGTTGCTATTTCTTTTGAGAAATTCATTACGTTTTTTACTGATGTTAATTTTCCTTCTTTGATTTGTTTTATTTTAGTTTTGAGGTTCATACGATGTCTCCTTTTTCGATTAGGAATTGAGTGTATGGTGAAACTTTGTTTTTCCACTCGTCGATTTTGTCCAAGTCAAGCCATTTAATTTCTACTGTTGAGCCTGTAGGTTTTATTTCGTTTTCGTTTTTTAATTTAGCTAGATAGCTTGTTAGAATAATTGTCATTTTTTCTTTTGTTTGAGGATTTTCCCATAGAATTTTTGGATGGAGAGGTTTAATGATTTCTATTTCCCCATTAATTTCTTCTTTGACTTTTTTGCGACATGCTTCTTCTAGATCTTCTGTGTTTTCTTGAACTGATCCTCCCGGAATTTTATAGAAATCATCTTTATCATCTTTATTTACTAAGAGTTTCCCATCTTCAATTATAACTGGTCCTGATGCTATGATATATTTTCCTTCTAGAATTCCCATCATTTCCAAGACCCCTTTTCGGCTACTATTGAATTATCTTCGACGAATGGTGCGTTTAGAAACATTAAGTCTCTGAAATCGGGGTCTGTGTTCCAACCAGTTCCTTCCTTTCTTGTCCCTGTGTCGTTTTCGAAATGACTTTCGGATGCTTTTATTTTATCTAATTTTGATGCGAATTCGTTTAGGAGATTTTTGGAGTTCTTTCTAATTTCTTCTTTTTCTTTTTCTGTTACTTTGTGCCATGTGAAATTGTTTGTCATGTTAATATTGGGTGTGGGAATTTTATAAAGTTTTGTAGGGGGTGTTCGACGGGACATCGTAATCTTTATAAAGAAGTTCTTCTTTGAGTTTTTATCGTGGTAGAAGGAGGTGTATATATGTTTAGAGAAAAAAGAGGACAAGCGGCTATGGAATTTTTGATGACTTATGGCTGGGCGATTCTAGCTGCAATCATCGCGATAGGAGCTTTGTCTTATTTTACTATCGGTGGAACTAGTCAAAATGTTGCTAGTCTTAATGCTCCATTCTATTTAGAAGCTTGGAATGCTGGGGCAAGTGCTACTAATGGAACTATTGGTTTAGGTGTAAAGAATAATGGTGATGGAACTATAACTCCTGTTTCTATAACAGTTGTTGATGCTGAGAATAGTGTTAATTGTGCTGTTGCTGCTCCTGCTGCAATTTCTTCTGGTGATATAGCTGATGTTTCAGCTGTTTGTGATTCTGCTTTAGTTGCTGGAGATAAATTTAACGGGGATATAACCATTAAATATACTCGAACTGGAACAACACAATTAACTTCTACTGGTAGTATAAAGACTACAGTAGTCGCATAATTATTAATTTCTTTTTTTTGTTTTTTATTCTTGAAATTTGTTAATCAAATTTCTTTTTTTATTTCAGAATTAGCTTGCAGCTTCTTGTATCCTTAGTTTTCCTGAGAAGGGTCTAGATTTTGCGATTATACCTTTGTTTTTGATTTCGTATGGATATATTTTGGTTGAATGTTTTGTTCTCCTCATTTTTAGAACTTCTAAAAATTTCTCTCGTGTGTTTTTCTTCATCATGGAATATAGGTTGATAATGGAGTCTGATTCGAATTCTAGGACGGAAGAATGCTTTTCCTTGATTGATGGGTCGTTTTCACGGGTTAGGAGGGTTGTACATGTCCATTTTCTTAGTAGGGAGTAGAGCGAAAGAACCGATTCTCTTTCGTCGGGCTGGTTGTTGAATAAGCTTGTGAATGCACTTATGCTGTCGATACTCATTCGATCAATTTTTTGCCCTAAGACCGTTGTTTCGATTTCTCCGCCACCTTCTTCAAGCATTGTTTGTACTTTTTGCGGAGTGTATTCTATGAAGAAGAATTTTCCTGCCTTTTCATATTTTTCAAAATCCCATCCGATTTCTAGTAGATTTGCATAGGCTTCTTCCTTTTTTTCTTCAAAACTTATGTATAAGCACTTCTCGCCCTTCTCTAATCCTGCCATTAGAAACTGAGCTGCAAAAATGGATTTTCCGGTTCCAGTACATCCTACAATCATGTTTACGGAACTTTTTACGAAACCACCCTTGGTAATTTTGTCTAGATTTTTTACTCCTGTAGAAACTTTTAAAATTTTGGCTGGTTTTTTTGTGACTGTTTTTCTTTTAATGGGTTTCTTTTTAGAAATCGTTTTTGGTTTGGATATTTTCTTTTTAGCCTTTGGCTTTAGAACTCTTTTTTTCACCTTTTTCATATTCATATATATTTACTGAGTATAAAAATATTTGGTTAATCCCAGATTCGGATTTGAACTTCTGTTGACCAAGTGAATGGGATTCCTTTGATTTCTGTTGGGGTAATTTGAAGATTGTTTTCTGAGAATTTTGAATCGATTTTGTTGTTGGAGTCTAGGTCGAGGATTTGTAATAGTTTGTATGTTGCTTCTTGGAGGGCGTCGTTGGGGTCGTATGATTGACTTGCGGATGTGTAGTAGCATTTTGCGCTTCCGTTGTATGTGGCTGGAACGTCGATTGTTATATTTGTGTTGTCTTCGAATTCAATTGTCCAACTGCACCCGTCGATTATTGGGCAAATTGTTGAATATGACGAGGAGTTCTTTTGTATCTTGTATATTATTTTGTTATAGGCTGAACCTTCGGTTGTGTTCATTGATGTGGTTGCTGTTTTTATTTCGACTGTGTTGTTTGTTTGGATTAATGTTTTTGGAATGCTGATTGCGTAGGGGTCGCCGAGGTCTATATACTTGCTTCCGTAGTCGCTTATTTGGTAAATGTTGTTGCCGTTTAGCCATGTCTCTGCTGTCCATCGAGGACCTGAGTAAGAGATTGCTTCGGCTGAGATTATTGCTGCGTCGCTTGGTATGTCGAATGTTCCTGCGGAGGCGTTGTCGAATTGTTCTTCTACCGTTAGAATTAATCCTCTTGGTGGTTCTTCTGAGGAGGTTTGTCCTATTTCTATGTATGAATCTGGGTAGAGGATTGCTGGTGCGAATGATCCTGAGGCGCTGATTGTTTGTTCGTAGTAAGATGCGTTGAGGATTTCTTCTGATATTTGTTGGTACAGTGCAACTATGTTACTTATGTTTCCTGCGTAGTATGATCCATTTCCGCATGCGGCTATTGCTTGGAGTGTTGTTTCTTCGGCGCCTGATCCGAATCCTATTGCGTGAACTGTGATTCCGTGGTTTTGGTAGGCCTCGCATGCTGAGTCTATAGCGTCTTGTGCGGCACTACCCGAGCTTGATCCCGTGAAATCGTTAAAATTACTGCAACCGTAGTTTGCCGCTCCGTCACTCATTACTATCATAACTTTCATTTTTTCTGAGCTTGATCCTGAGAAGCCAGATATTCCCCTATTTATTCCACAGCAAATACAAGTTCCTCCATAAGCTAACCATGAAGCTACTTCTGCTTTTAATGAGACGTTATCTGTTGATAATTGGTGGTATTCTGTAAGATCTGCATTATATTCGTATCCAGCTAATCCAACTTGATTTCCGCTTGCATTTAGGATTCCATCTATAAATGCATCGTTTGCTTCTCTAGCTTCATTGATTCCTTCAGTACAAACTCCGCTACTGCAAGACCAATGTGTGCCACATCTTTCTTCATTATATTTACAAGTACTAAACCATCCAGATTGAGAACAGTCACACATGCTTCCTGATAAATCTGTTACTGAGAATGCGTCAACGTATCGGGTTTCGTTTATGACGTATGATGCGTTTGATATTCCAATTCTTATTGGGACTGTTTTGTTTGCTATCTCGTTGTAATTTATGATTGAGGATATTTCTGCGTTGGTTATTGTTATTGTTTCTTCGCCGCTTGTTGAATTTTCGAATATTGTTTTGTTTCCTATCGTTAAGAATATTTCGTATGGGCTGTCGAGATGTAGGGAGACTGCTAGGGTTTGTAAGTTTTTCGTGTAGAAGCCGTCGTAGATATTAATTAGACCTGAAATTCCTGGGAGATATTGTTTTGTTGTCTCTTCTGCGAATCCAGTATACTCTATTCGAATATATCCTCCTGTTATTCTCATTTCTTCTCCGACGAATTCTATTGTGTTTGAGCCGTTTTGGAAATTACTTAGGTATGAGCTTATATCATATTGTGCTGGTATTATATTTGATGTCGAGCTTTCGTAATATCCTGAATAATTATTGTTTATGTAGACGCTGAAGTTTTTGTTTGTTGCAATTTCTATTCTGGCCCCTGTGATGTTTCCTTCGTACTCGATGTTTGCTGATATATTTCCGTCTCCGACATAACCTCCGAAGTAGAAATATTCTGTTTGTACGTCTGAAGATAAATATGCTCTTGCCGAATATCCTGTTGTTTCGTTTCCTTCTTGGATACCACTGATTATTTGTCTTTCTACTTCTATGTTTCTGGCATTTTCAATTGGAGTTGAATTTTTTGAAGCGATTAATTCTTTTTCGTACCAGATTCCTATGTTTCTGTCTGTATCTAAATATGATAAGATTTCATTGGCGGTTGCTCTTGCGAAGTTTTTATCTGTGACGTAGAATTCTCCTATTTGTTCTAGTATTGATTTATTTAGGTCTTCGATGTCGCCGCTTGCTATTAGCGCTTTTATTTGAGTGTTGTCTATTTCTCCGACTTTTAGATTTGACAATACTTTCATTGTGTCTGAGTGTATGCTTGTTCGTGTTGAGGGGTTGTAGGTTCTTGGCACGGCTATTATTAGGACTAACATAATTATCATTAATGCGATTAGGGCGTCGCCGCTGAAGAAGATTGCTTTTTTTGTTTTCATGGTTCGAATATGTAGAGGTATACCGTGGTTGGTTTATTTTTGTATATGGTGAACCTCGTTACTTTAATTAAATTTGAAGCTTGAATGTTTGTTGAATTTGTTCCAGGTTTCCCGATTCCTTCGGATCCCATTATGCTTTCATTTTTTAAGAAGAAATAGTAATCGTATCTTGTTTGAAATAATGTCTTGGTTTTGTTATAGTCTGATTGAGTGAGGTTGAAGAATCGTTCGAATTTTGTTTCGTTTATTTTTCCGTCATCTTCGATTCCGATTTCTTGTACTGTTTCGTTTGTCCAGTCTGTGGGGCTACCTGATGACATGATTGAGTCGGCTATATAGTTTCCTTCGTATGTTAAGATTTGGAGCATATCTTCAGTTTCGTTTGTATAATTAAATGAGTAAAAGTAAAAGAACACTATTGCTGCTGAGAATATCATGAATCCTATTGCTAGGTCTGTTCCCCATGCTTGTGCTTTTTTTGTCATTTTAATTTAGGTTGATTTCTCCGTTTTGTTTTTGAATTATGTTTGTTCCTTTTTTTAGAATTCCTGTGGCATTTGCTGTGCTTAGGGCTATTGCGTGTTTTTGATCTGTTGTGTTGGCGTATACTACTCTTTCGAATAAGTAGATTCCATATTCGTCGTTGATTATTTTATCTGGGATTTCAAATTCTCTGTAGTATCCATCTTGTGATTGTGCTGCTAAATTTATTTCTTCTTTGACGTTTTTTACGACATCTTTAATGATTATGTTTTTTTTCTCGTATGTTTTGTCTGCCATTTTTGATTGGATGGCTCCGATGAAAAGGATGAAGAAGAAAGCTATGAAGCTAATTACTATCATTAGTTCGACGGCGGATTGTGCTTTTTTATTTTGCATTTTAGGAGTTTATTGACACAGAAGTGTTTTCTGCTTCTAGAACTATTTCTCTTAGTCCTGAAACGGATGATATAGTTCCCGTTATTGGAACGTTGCTTGGGAAGTCTACTTTGTTTGGGCCGGAGGACGTTTCAAATGATACGTAAATTGTGTTGTTTATTATTTCGATTAGGGTGATTCGTTCTGGGATGTTTGTTACGATTGTTATTTTTGATGGTTCGCCGGAGTAGAAAACCGATTCTGCGGATGATACGATTTTGTTTGCCATGCCGTCTACTTGTCTTGATGATATCATGTCTCTAAGGGAGTTGCTGTGGTAGAAAGCTACGGCTAATGTGCCTATCAAAATGAATGTCAGAAAACCAACGATCATCAGATATTCCATGCCTATCTGCGCCTTCTTTTTTTGTTCCATTTACCTTCGGAAGCTTTATAAAATCCTCTACTTTATGTTCAATGTTGTATTTAAACATTTTTATGAGGATGGAAAAAAGAGGGATGGCGTGTTTAGGAAAGGTTCTTTTAGTGCTCCTTTTCTTTGTTTTGATGAACGTAGGTTTCTGGTCGTATTCGAGTTATAAGAATGGTGGGGAGTTTTCTTCTTCTGGAGGTCTTACTGGGATGTCGATAACAGATAGTGTAAAGGCTACTTTTGTTGGACTTAGTTTGACGCAGAAGATTGTTTTCTTTATTCAATTGTTTGTAGTACTTTTAATTATATTTTTTCTTGTTGCTCGTGAGATTGGTAAAAGGAGAAGGAATGATGAGATTAGTCGGAGTAGTGTTGTTGCTGGATCTAAGGGGAAAGGTACAGATTTAGATTCGCTTTATGCTGCTTTGAAACAGAAGAAGAAGATTCATTTGTCTTCGATTTCAAGGGGTTTTAAGGTTAGTCGGGATACGGCGATGGAGTGGTGTAAGATTTTGGAATCTTCTAATCTTGCTTCGATTGAATATCCGGCGTTGGGAGAGTCTTACATAAGAATAATAGAGGAGGAGAATAAAGAAAAAGAGAATGGAAAAGAAAAAGTCAAGAAGTGATAAAAAGGTGCACCATGCACCTCATAGCAAGAAGTCCCATCATACATCCCATGCTAATAAATCTCCTCATGTAAATCATAGTAAGAAACATGTATCTCATAGTAAGAAGTTTCATCATGCTAAGGCGAAGGTTGTTTCTAAGGAAGAAGATGTTCATAAGAAGGTGAAGCTTGAACCGATTAAGCCAGGACATAAAAAAATTATCGAATCTTATGATCTTGTTGCGGATGGGGCGAAGGTTAAGGTTAATATTGTTCAGGAAGATTTGGGAATTGTTTATAATCTTGTGATTCCCGAGGTCAGTCCTGTTACTGCGGCTTTGTTGGCCGATTTGAGAAATCAATTGGTTTTGGTGACGACGGTTAGTATGAAAGAGATACTTGATCCTTCGGCTTTTGATGAAGTTAAGAAGAGATTTATTGATGAAGCTGAAAAAATTTTGGATGAGAAGTTGCCTAATACTGATCAGGCTACTAAGGATTTTTTGATTGGGAAATTGATTCAGGAAATGTTGGGACTTGGAGAGATTGAGTTTATGGTTAATGATCCGAATTTGGAAGAGATTGTTATTTTGTCGGCGAAGGAATCGATTCGGGTTTATCATAAGAAGTATCGTTGGGTTAAGTCGAATATTATTTTGAAGAGGGAGGATAAGATTGTTAATTATTCTAAGAGTGTGGCTCGTCGGGTTGGTCGTGAGATTACTGTTCTTAGTCCTTTGCTTGATGCACATCTTGTTACTGGGGACAGGGTTAATTCGGTTCTTTATCCGATTAGTACTAATGGGAATACTATTACTATTAGGAAGTTTGCGAGGGATCCTTATACGATAGTCGATTTGATAAAGAATAAGACTTGTGATTTGACGATTGCGTGTTTGTTGTGGTTGGCGATTGAGTATGAAATGAATGTTTTGATTTCTGGCGGGACGGCTTCGGGAAAGACAGTTTTGTTGAATGCATGTATGCCTTTTATTCCGCCAAATAATAGAATTGTTTCGGTTGAAGATACGAGAGAGTTGATGTTGCCTGAGTTTTTGTATTGGACCCCGCTTGTTACTCGGTCTGCGAATCCTGAAGGGAAGGGAGAGGTTTCGATGCTTGATTTATTGGTTAATTCTCTGAGAATGAGACCTGATAGAATTGTTATGGGTGAGATGAGGCGGCAGCAAGAGGCGATGGTTTTGTTTGAGGCTATGCATACTGGGCATAGTGTTTATGCTACGCTGCATGCGGATTCAGCTACGGAGACTATTTCTAGAATTACTCATCCCCCTTTAAATATTCCGCCAAATCTTTTGAGCGCTGTTAATTTGAATGTTGTTATGTTTAGAGATAGAAGGAAGGGAATTAGGAGAGTTTTGCAGGTTGCCGAGTTTGATGTTGGGAATGATAAGGCTTCTGCTAATATTCTTTATAGATGGATTCCCGAGGGTGATAAGATGATTCAGCATAGTGAGAGTAGTAAATTTTTTGAGGATATAACTAGGACTACAGGAATGTCTAATAAGGAGATTCAGGAGAACTTGAGCGAAAAGAGTAAAATTTTGTCTTGGATGATTGCTAATGATGTTCGTGATTTGCAGAGTATGGGTAAGGTTATGAATGCGTATTATTCTAATAAATCTTTTTTGCTTGATGCAATTAAAAAGAATAATAAAGGGTTTTTGAAATGAAATTTAAAATTCCGTTCGCTGGTTCGAATATTTCGAGGTTGAGAAAAGTTTCTAGACCGTATTCAAAAAGGATTAAGTCCAAGAAGGATAGTTTGGATAAATATTTGAAAGATTCTGGGGCGCCGATAAGTAGAGAGGAATATATCGGGGTTATGAGAAGAAGTTTTTTGACGATGTTTTTTATTTCTCTTTTTTTGATGCTTTCTTTATTGCTGCTTTTCAATAAAATTGAATGGTTTCTTTTCGCTATTGGTTTTTTGTTTTTGTTTTCTTGTATTATTTATATGAATCAGATGACTTATCCTAAGATTTATTTTTTGAAGAGGCAAAGAGATATTGAGAGGAATTTGATTCCTGCTCTTGAGGATATGTTGATTCAGTTGAATTCTGGTATACCACTTTTTAGTATCCTTGTGAATATTTCTGATTCTGGTTATGGGGAATTGAGTGGCGAGTTTATGAAGGCTGTGCAGAAGATTAATGCGGGCGAATCTGAGGTGAATGTTTTGGAGGAATTGAGTGCGAAAAATCCGTCGAATTATTTTAAGAGGGCGCTTTGGCAGATTAGTAATGGTATGAGAGCGGGGAGCGATATGGCTGTTGTTATTGGGGATAATATTCATGCTTTGAATGAGGAGCAGATGATTCAGATTCAGCAGTATGGGAATAAGTTGAATCCTATGATTATGTTTTATATGCTTGTGTCGGTTATTGTCCCTTCGCTGTCCGTGACTTTTTTGACGATTCTTTCTTCGATGATTAGTCTTCCTGGGAATACCACTATTATGATTTTTATGGGGTTGTTTATTTTTGTTGTTCTGGTTCAAATAATGTTTCTTGGTATAATTAAATCTAAGAGGCCGACGTTGTTATAATGGTAGATTTGATTGGCGAGGAAGAATTTACTAAGGCCATTAATGGTGTTAAGGAAAAGTCTGAGCCTAAGATTGAGAAGAAAGTTGAGAAGCCGAAGAGAGTAGAGAAGTCTAAGGTTGTGAAACCAAAGAGGTCTGAGAGAAGGGCAGTTAAAAAATTAGAGAAGAAAATTAAGAAGGCTAGGAAAGCTGAAAAAAAGGTTATGAGAAAACTTGAAAAAAAATTGAAGAAATCTGTTGTTAAGTCGAAGTCTAAGATTGCATCTAAGGTTGAGCCTAAACTTGAGAAGAAGGTTGAGCCAAAGCCTGAAAAAAAGATAGAGGCTGGAGTTGTTCCTATTATTATTCCAAAGCTAGATAAAAAAATTGTTTCTGGGGTCGTGTCTGAAGTTAAGCCTAAGTTTAGTTTGGGGATTAGTAAAATGATTGCTAAGCGGTCTGAGAAGAAGGAACAGAAAAAAATTGAAAAGAAATTTAAGAAGGCCGAGAAGAAACTCAATAAGGAACTTTCTGTTAAGTCTAAGGTTAAGAATAAGCCTGTTGTTAAGGTGGGGCCTAAGGTTGCGGCTAAGGTTGAGAAAACCTTTGCTAAAGTTGATAAGAAAACTGTTTCTGAAGCTGCGGTTCCTGTTGCGAGGAATATTCGTCGTACTTCTCATGAGAAAGAGGCTGGCAGAAATAAATTGATGATTGGTGTTGGTGTTATTACTGGTGCCGTTTTTGGTGCTGGTTTTCTTTTGTTGAAGAAAAGTGTTATCTTCTCGATTTCGGTTTTTTTCTTGGTGGCTGTTTTGTTTATGGTTTCTATTCGTGTTAATAAATCATTAAAGAAAACTGCTGAGGTGAATAAAATGGAAAAGGTATTTCCTGATTTTTTACAATTGGTTTCGGGTAATCTGAGGGCGGGCATAACTATTGATAAGGCTATTTTGCTTAGTGCTAGGAAAGAGTTTGAGCCGCTTGATGCTGAGATAATGAGAATTGGTAAAGATATCACGACGGGACGGAGTATGGAAAAATCCTTGGCGGATATGTCGGCTAGGATAGATTCTGAAAAAATTAAGAAGACGATTACTTTGATTACTTCTGGTTTGCGGGCTGGTGGGAATTTGGCGATTTTGCTTGAGAGGACGGCTTCAAATATGAGAGAGCGGTCTTTTGTTGAGAAGAGGGCAGCCTCTAATGTTTTGATGTATGAGATTTTTATTTTTGTTGCTGTTGCAATTGGGGCTCCGGCGCTGTTTGCTCTTTCGACTATTTTGGTTCAAGCAATGACTGGGATGATGGCCTCGACTCCTGCGATGGATGCGAGTGTTGCGAATCTGAATGTTCCCTTTTCGTTTTCGGGGATTAGTATTTCGATGAATTTTATTGTCTATTATTCTATGGCTTTTATGATTACAATTGGGGCTTTGTCTTCCTTGATTATTGGTTTGGTTAGCAAGGGAGATGAGAAGGCGGGTTTAAAATATTTAATTCCTATAGTTATTTCGGGTCTTGTGATATTTTGGACGATTAGGTATTTCTTGGCTGATTTTGTATCGGGGTTATTTTAAAATGAAAAATAAAAGAGGGGTGTTTTTTACGGTGGTTGTAATTTTTATTCTGACTTTGTTTTTTATGTCGTATACTATTTATGATGTTGTTGTGGACCGAAGTGCTGTGAATAGGCGTGTTGAAACTTTGAATAATTTTGTTTCGTCGGTTGAGCATGATATCCCTCGTTATTTATACGTTGCTGGGTTTAGGTCCATTTTTCTTGTACATGAGGAAATTGTTGCTTCTAATAATTATATTGGGAGTGTTAATGATTCTTTTCAGGAGTTGTTTTATAATGGGAGCTTGGGCGGGGCTACAAAAACTTTAATGAATGGTGCGAAGTTTGACGATATGAAGGATGCGTTTGAGACGTCTAGTTTGAAGATAAATGCGAATGTTGATTTTTCTTCTCCTGCGATTTCTGTTGATCAGGTTGATCCTTGGAATATTCGCGTTAAGTTGAGTATTGGCGTGAAGATTGAGGATGTTGGAGGGTTGGTTCGATGGGATAGGAATATGTCGACTTATGCTCTTATTCCGATTGAGGGTTTTGAGGATCCGTTGTATTTGATTGAGACTGGGCAGGTTACGAATTCTTTTTATGAAACTCCGTATACTGATTTTGTTTTGGGTGCTGATACTAGTAATTTTAGTTTGCATATTCAGAATTCTTATTATTATGCTTCGGACTCGGCTCCGAGTTTTTTGAAGCGGTTTGAGGGAGACAATAGTCCTGATTCTAATGGTATAGAGTCTTTTGTTTATTTGCCGAAGCTGACGGCGCAGGGTCTTTCAGCTCAGGATAAGTCTGTTATCGATTATATTTATTTTTCGAGTGACGATCCTTTAGATTATGGGATTTCTGGTATGCCTTCTTGGTTTAATATTGATAATGAGTCGGCGCACTTGGAAGATTATGGTGTTGACGGTTTAATTGTTTAGTTAATTTTTTATACTCGGTTTGTTTGTTTGTTTAATGAGGAGAGATTGGATTATTATTGCTTTGATGGTTTTTTTTGCGTTGGCTGTAATTGCGCTTATCGTTGGTGAGTTTTTTGAAGGAGAGGAGCCGGTTGCGAATTCTGGTTCTGATAGTGTTGGGAGTTCTGTAGAGGTTCCTGTTGATGTAAATGATAATGAGTCTTCTTTTGATAATGTTGCTAGTGTTGGTGGTGGAACTGGCGGCGGTGATTCTGGTGGTGGAGCTGGTAGTAGTGTTCCTGTGGTTTATGGAGATTCTATTCCTGATATAGCTGCTAATCCTTGTGGTTATTATTTCGAAGGTTATGGAATTTGTGATGGGACTTGTCCTGATGGGGAGTGTACTCAAGATGGTGGAAGTTGTTATTGTAAGAAGAGTTAATTTTATAATGTTTGGGGATTTGTTTTAGTTATGGATGTATCACGCACAGGTGTACCCTCTTTAGGAGATTCTGAAAATTTCGATACTAAACGGGCATGTGTGTTTTGTAAGATTGTGAAAGGTGAGATTCCTTGTGAGAAAGTTTTGGAGCGGGATAATTTTATTGTGATAAAGGATGTTAACCCTAAAGTTGAGGGGCATTTGTTGGTTATTCCGAATGAGCATTATAAGAATTTTTTAGACTTACCTTCTGAGTTGTATGAGGATTTATTGAAGACTGTTAAGGATGTTTTGAATGAGAAAGGGATTGAGGATTTTAATTTAGCTGTCGTGGGAGAATTAGTTCCCCATTTTCACTTGCATGTCTTGCCTAGGCGCGAGGGAGACGGGTTCAGTTTGAATTGCTGAGGTTTCTTTCTTGTGTGTTATTTTATTTATTGTGAAGTTGATTGTGGCTCCGATTAGTGCGACGATTAGCAGATTGATGACCATTGTAAGGACGGGGATGGTTGTACCGACGATTTTTATTGCGAGAGTTGTTGGGAATATAAAGATTTGCCAGATTGGGTAAATTGGATATTGCATTAGGAGGGCGACGCAGAAAAGGTAAAGGCATGCTGAGATTAACCACCACTTTAGTTTGATTTGCATGAAAGATATAGGAATTTGTTATTTAAGAAATTATTCTTTTTTCTTTTCTTTTGGAAGATCTAGTCCGATGTGTACGTCTTTCAATTGTTGTTTTGAAAGTGAACTTGGTGCATCGAGCATTAGGTCTTTTGCTTCTTTGTTTTTAGGGAATGCGATTGTTTCTCTGATTGATTCTGCTCCGAGTACGATTTGGACAAGTCGGTCTAGACCCCATGCGATTCCGCCGTGAGGAGGTGCTCCGAATTTTAGGGCGTCAAGTAGGAAGCCGAATTTTTCTCTTTGTTCTTCTGGGTTGATTCCTAAAACTTCGAAAACTTTTGCTTGGATTTCTTCTTCGTGGATTCTGATTGAACCGCCACCGATTTCAGTTCCGTTTAAGACGATGTCGTATGCGATTGATTTTGCTGTCTCTGGGTCTTTGTTGAACGATTCCATTTCTGGATGTGTGAATGGGTGGTGTGTTGCAATCATTTTTCCTTTTCCTTCGGATTTATCGAATGCAGGGAAATCTACAACCCAGCAGAATGCAAATTCTTTTGGATCGTCTTTATTTTTTCTTAAGTCTGGTCGGTCGATTCCGTATTTTTTCATTGACTCATCGTAGGAGATTCTTTGGAATGGGGTTTGTATGTCGACGTTTAAGATTTCTTTCCAGATTTTTTTTAGTAATTTTTCTGTTATTGCGATTATGTCGTCTTGTGTTACGAATGACATTTCTAGGTCTAGTTGTGTGAATTCTGGTTGTCGGTCTGACCTAAGGTCTTCATCTCTCATACATTTTGCAATTTGAAAATATTTTTCGAAACCTGCGACCATTAAGAGTTGTTTGAATAATTGTGGGGATTGTGGAAGTGCGAAGAATTTTCCTGGTTGAGTTCTTGAGGGGACGACATAATCTCGTGCTCCTTCTGGAGTTGATTTTGCTAGAATTGGAGTTTCAAATTCGCTGAAACCTTCTTCGTGAAGAGTGTCTCTGATTACTTTGATAATTTTACTTCTTATGATTAGGTTCTTTTGCATTTCTGGTCTTCGTAGGTCAAGGTATCTGTATTTTAATCTGATTTCTTCGTTTGTATCTTGGTTATCTAAGTCGAAAGGCAGAGCTGGGCATTTGTTGTAAACTTCTAGTTCTTCGATTTTTATTTCTACGCCGCCCGCTGGAGAATTTTTGTTTTCTGTTCCTTTGGGTCGTTCGTTTACTTGCCCTTTGACTCTTATACAAGATTCTTTAGTTAGGGATTTTGCTGTTTCGAAATTTTTTTCGTTTTTTGCTGTGACAACTGTTTGGACTGTTCCAGTTATATCTCGGATTTCTAAGAATGTGATTTTCCCATGTTCTCTGATTGTGTCGATCCATCCTGCTATCTCTACGTTTTTTCCGATTTTTTCTGGCAGGTTTTTGATCATTATTCTTTGCATATTATTTTAGAGTTTGGAGGGTTTATAAAATTGTTGGGGAGGTAATGTTTTTATAGTGAGTTTGATTTGGTTGTTTATGGATGTTGAAAATTTGGAGAATGCGATTAATGATGCTACGCAAGAGTCTGTGCCTGAAGCTAATAAAGAAGCTGAGGTTCCTCAAATGTCTGCTGAAGAAGAGGTTGGTTTTCACAAGGGGGCCTTGAATACTTTGTCGGCGGAGAGGAATGAGTTGGTTAAAATGGTTGGGAATGTTGAAGCGATAATGCAGGCGCATATTAAGAGGTTGAAGGAATTGGGGGTTGATTTGAAATGAAGAGTAAAAAAAATATGTTTTGGGTGGCCGGGATTAGTGGGGCTATTGGTGGTGCCTTTGGTGCGGCTTCTGGATCTAACAGTTGGATTGTTGTTATGTGTGTTTCTGCTGTTATAGCTTTGTTTGTTGCGTGGGCAGCTAGCGGAGTTTTGAAGTAGGGTTGAACGTTGTGATTTAACGAAGTCGTTGAATGTGATTTGGGAAAAATGCGAGCCGAGCATTTTCCCGTTAAATTCCTGTTATGTTTCCCTACGACTGAAAGGAGGAGAACGCAGTGTGGCAAAATTCAAAGAATTTTGGGTTCGGAATTTGGGTGTTACCTGTATTAACTTCATAGTAGCAAAAGTATCGAAAGATTTATAAAGATTAAAGAAATTCTAAATGCAATATGGTAAATCAAAGTAAAGAGAATGATCCAAGATTTTGGAGAAAATGGAGAGCATCTGGTGCTGTATCTAGTGGGAATGAACATTTAGACAAGTGTTTAGCCAGTGCTGCTAGATTTGAATTAGAAGGAAAAGTTGCTGAAGCAGGAATTATGCGAGTAGTAGCAAGGAATGATTATTCAAATTGGGTATCTATTCCTAAACCTCCATTGGGCGAAGTTGTACGTTTACATCAAGCGTATGAGGGAACGGATAAATGTTTATATTGCGATAAGCCAATAAATAAATGGATTCCAGTGGAAAAGTGTCTCCCAAGATATAATAAAAAAGTTGTTTAGGGCAATTTGATTTTTTTAGGTGAAGTGTGAGGCGAGGCTCTTTTCTTGCTTCTAATAATTAAAATTTTGTTTCTACTAACATGAATTTTTACATCAATTCTTTCAAAATATCGGCGACTTCTTTGCCTGAAACTTGTCCTTTGAATTTGCCCATGATTAAACCCATGTATGCTCCTTGAGATAAGCCTGGTTTTTCTTTGATAATTTTCTCGGCTTCGGATTTTAGGTCAATGTCTGATTTCTCCATTGCTTCTTCTAATGATTTTCCTTGAGCGATTTTTTGCATTATTGTTTTAACATCGTTTGGTGCGATTTTTTTATTTTCAACATGTTCTAGAATTTCTTCTAGTTTGTCTGTGTCTATTTTATTTTCTGTCTGAAATAGGGTTAGCATTTTTGCGACGAGGTTGGGGTGGTTGTGTTCGTGTATTAGGGTTTTGAAATCTTCGGTTCTTTTTTGTTTTAGGATTAGTTTCATTAGTTCTTCGTTGAGGCCGAATTCTTTTAGATAGCTTTTATGTTCGGATGCTAGTTTTGGCAGGTTCTTTTTTATTTCGTTGGTTAGATCTCTTGAGATTTTTAGAAGTGGGACGTCGGTTTCTGGGTACATTCTTGCGGCTCCTGGCATTGGTCTTAGGAATTCTGATGTGCCTTCGGGTAATGCGTTTCTTACTTCTTGTTGGCATGATTTTTCTTTGACGCAATTTTTTTGTCTTTCTATTTCTATGTCAATTGTTTTGATCATCATTTTTGGGTCTTGGAAGCCCTTGATTTCTACTCTTTCGCTTCCTTTGATTGATATGTTTACGTCTTGCCTGATTGTTCCGATTCCTCTTTTTACATTACAGGCTCTTAGGATTTCTCCGATTTTTAATGCAGCTTCTTTGATTTCTTCTGGGGTGTGCATGTGTGGGCCAGTTGCGATTTCTACTAGTGGGATACCTAGCCTATCTAGTTTGTAGGTTTTTGAATTTTCATCTTCGGATACTGGTCTTGCTGAGTCTTCTTCTAGCATTACGGCGTCGATTGATATTTTTCCTGCTGAGGTTTCTATGTATCCGTCGTGGGCAATCATTACTGTTCTTTGGAAGCCTGATGTGTTTGATCCGTTGACGACAGTTTTTCGCATGATTTGGGCGACTGGGAAAATTTTGCAGTTAAGTAAGAATGATATTTGTAAAGCTATTTTTAGGGCGTCTTGATTGATTTCGTGAGGAGGTTCTTCATCTAGTTCGACAAGGCAGTTTGTGTCGTAGACTTGGTATGTGAAGTTTTTGTTCTGTTCTGCTTCGTGTTTCGCTGCGATGTCTACTATACCTGTTTCGCCTACTACTGGGTTTAGGGTCCTTTTAATTATATATTGCGGTTCGTCGCTTCGGAGAATTGAGGGGCAATTGCAGAAAAGTTTATTTGTATTTAGTTGTTGGTGAATTTCTAGTCCTGCTTTTAGCCCGAGTTTTTTGTAGTCGTGTTCCATGTCCTGAAAAAGTGTGATAAGGTTTAAATAAGTTGTTTTCTTGTTTTGATTAATTAAATTGAGGTAGAATATGGAATTAAAGAAGATAAATTACGGATTTGCTATGTATTTTGGTGTCTTTGCTCTAGTCATGTATTTGATTTTGGGTATTCTTCAACTTATCCTTGTAAGGCAAATGCCTGAGTATCAAGCGTTGGTTGGAAATGTTGGCGCTTTGCAGTTGCTGGTTTATGCTCCTATAATTGGTGGTTTTGTAGCATATTTGTTTATGCTATTGGCGATTTTTGTTTACAACAAGGTTGCTGTTAAGTTTCCAATTAGTTGGACAGTTAAAAAATAATTTTATTCTACTCCTATTTATTTTTCTAGGGGTTTTTGTTTTAATCTTGTAGTTCGAACTCATCGATAAAGTTAATTATCGTTTTATATTTTTCTAGAAACTTGTAGCCTTTTTCTGTTAGGGAAATAAGTTTGTCTTTTTTGTGAATTTTTTCTTCAATAAATTGTTTTCTCATTAGGTCATTGAAATATTCTTTGAATCTTGATGAGGAGATGTTTGATTTTCTTAATAGGGGGGTTGGTTTGATTGAGTTGTGATTTGTTTTAACTATTTCTAAGATATCTTTTATTATTTCGAGTTTTGCTCTTTTTGCCATTTTAGTTTGAACCTGTTTTTTTTAGGACTTTGTAGAGAATGGCGAGGAAGACTCCGGATGAGGCTAGGTAGATGAATAATTGGACGGATTGGAAGAAATTTGGGATTAGGATGTCAAGGATGTTTATTGTCCAGAAGATGAAGAGTAGGATGTAGATTATGTGGAGGGAGTTTTTCTTGTGGGATTGTTTTCTGGATATGTAATATGTTAGGGTTACGAAAAATAGAAGTATAAGATTTATTGCGAGGTAGATTAAAGGGGTTCTTAGTATCACCGTTGCTGAGGCCATGATTAATGCGAGTGCGTGGAAGTTGTAGATAGTTTTGCTTTTCCATTTTTTCCACATGACGCTGTAGAGTAGGTAGAAGATTGCCATTGCGCTGAAATACATGAATATGAATATTGTTATTGTTCCGAAGACTGCACCGAGGGCTCTTGGGGAAATGTCGGATATTATTTTGATGTCAAAGGAGGTTATTATGAATTTAATGAATGATCTGGAGAAGTATGCGAAGGCGAAGAATAGGAATGCTAGTCTGAAATATTTGATGCCTTTGTGGGAGCTTAGTTCGTAGAGTTCTTTTGTGCCGAAGTATATCATTAGACTGCAGGCGATTATTATGAATGAGTAGAGAATTTCTGCTCCGAAGCCAGGGACTGCTAATTTTCCCAGACCTTTTCCCAGACCTCCCTGAATTGCTCGTCCTGCTAAGTGCATTGCCATTTTCTTTTATAGTAATCATAATATTTAAGGTTATATAATAGGAGTGGATTTTAGGTCCATCTTTTTTATAAGCGATTTTTTACTGGATTTGTTATGGTATTGAAAGGAGGATTATTAATATGAAAAGAAAATATACATTAGTTGCTGCTTTGGCAATGGTTGCTCTTCTTGGAGTTGGTATGGTTAGTGCTTTTGGTTCTGGTAATGGTTTTATGTCTGGCTTGACGGATGATGAAAGGGCTGAGATGCAGGATCAGAAAGAAGCTATTCGTGCTGCTGTTGAGAACGAAGAATATGCTGAATGGAAATCTTTGATGGAGGACAGGATTGCTGAAATGTCTGAGAGTTTGAATGAAGAGAATTTCAATGAGCTTGTTGCTAGACATCAGGAGAGAGCTGAATTTCGAGAAGCTATGGAAGAAGCTAGAGAGGCTGGCGATTTTTCTAGGATGCAAGAACTTAAGGAAGAGTTTGGAGTTGAGAGAAATGGTTTTGGCGGAATGAAGGGTCAAGGTTCTGGAAGAATGCAAGGTCAGGGTCAAGGTTCTTGTCTCGAATAAATTTAGTTAATTATTTTTTTTGTTTTCGTTGTGGACGTTGGATCCATTTTTTTTATAAAGGAAAATTGCGATTGTTAGTTATGAAAAATACAAATTGCATTGTTAACAATATTGACTCACAAATGCTTAAATCATTTTTAGAGTTAGTAGGAGGTAAGAGGTAAGATGGATAAAAAGTCCATATTATTGTTAATTGTTCTTTTTTTGTTAGTTGGTGCGCTTTGTTATTTCGTGTTTTTTAATTCTAATGATTCTGGGCAGGATATTCAGAAGTCGGGGGACAGGATTGATTCTGTTGAGAAAAGACCTGATGTTGTTCAGGAATCGGATGAATCGGTTTTGCCCGAGGGTAAGGATCTTAAGATTAAGTGCAGGGAAGATCCGAGTTTGGAAGGATGTGCTGAGTTGATTGCAGAGATGGAGGCACGGAGATAAGATGAAACAATTGATAGAGATTGAGGATGTTTGGAAGAAGTATGATATGGGGAAGGCCGAGCCGTTGGTTGTTTTAAGAAATATTGATTTGGAAATTTATGAAGGAGAATTTGTCGCAATCACGGGCCCCTCAGGTTCAGGTAAATCTACTATGATGAACATAGTCGGTGCCCTAGATATCCCAAGCTGGGGGACCGTGAGCCTTGGAGGCAAAGATATTTCTAAAATGTCTGAGTCTGAGTTGGCTTCCTTGAGAGGAAAGACAATTGGTTTTATTTTTCAGCAATTTAATTTGTTGCCTACTTTGTCTGCTTTGAAAAATGTTATGTTGCCGATGGAGATGATTGATATGGATCCTGAAAAATCTAAGAAGAGGGCGGTTCATTTGTTGGATGCTTTGGGTCTTGGGGATAGAATGTATCATAAACCGAATGAACTTTCTGGCGGGCAACAACAACGGGTTGCTATTGCTCGAAGTCTTTCTAATGATGCTCCGATTGTTTTGGCTGATGAACCGACTGGAAATTTAGATAGTAAGACTGGTAGTTTTGTGATGGATTTTTTACATAAGCTTTGCAAGAAAGAAGGTAAGACGATAATTTTGATTACGCATGATTTGAATTTGGTGAAGTATGCTGATAGGGTTGTTCATATTAAAGATGGGGAAGTTGAAAAGATAGTTAAAAGAACAAAAATGAAAGGACGCTCGGAGAGCATTCAATCATCTTTGTTAAGAACAAAAATGAAAGGGGGTAGTAAATAAATGAGAAAAGAAAATTTTTATTTGGTGTTTTTTGTATTTCTACTTATGAGTGTTGGCTTTGTCTCGGCGGATGTTTCTTACTATGAGGAAGATAATACGGCTTTAGGTAGTATTGGTTCGACTGCTTTTTATTTGACGAAGTTGAGGTATGAATCTTATCCGGTTAGTCCTGGAGATTATTTTACTATTTGGATTCAGGTTGAGAAGAATAGTGGTGTAGAGAAAGATGTTACTTTTGAGCTTATTGAAGAATATCCCTTTTTCCTTGATTCAAATGAGGAGGCTGTTAGGACTTTTAATAATATAGGTGCTGAGGCGATTGTCTTGGAGTACAAGGTTAGGGTCGATGAATCTGCGGTTAGTGGTGTGAATACTCTTAAGTTTAGGCAGACTTCTGAATTGGGTAGTTCTATTATTCATGAGTTTGATATTTCGATAGAGGATGTTCAGACGGCTTTTGATGCGGTTGTTCAGGATAATGTTGACGGTGAGGTTTCTATTGCTTTGGCTAATATTGGTCAGAATGATGCGAATGCGGCTATTGTTAAGATTCCGGAGCAAGATGGCATTAGGATTGTTGGAACGAGTGGCCAGATGATAGGTAATCTTGAGCAAGGGGATTATACTGTTGTTGGGTTTGTCCTTTCGGGGACTGCTTCTGTTTTGGAAATGCAAATTGATTACACCGATTCTATTGGGATAAGAAGGTCTGAGTTGATTGAGATTCCTTTTGACGCGAGCTTTACTCCTTCGGGTGAGGCTTCTGAAGGTACGGTAGCTAGAGGAGGTCTTTCAAAGAATGGTTCTTCGCAAGTCGAGTCTACTTCTTATGTCACGTGGATAGTTTGGATTTTTGTTATTGCCGTATTGGTTTTTGTCGGTTACAAGTATGTTAAAAAGAAAAAAAATTCGAAGGGGATTTCTTCACTTACTCCTGAGTGGATGAAGAAAGAAAAGGGCGCTAAAAAATAGGGCCCTCCCTTTTTTATAATCATGAGATTCGCAAAAAAGTTTGAGTTGGCATGGAACATGCTGATACACAGTAAGCTTAGAAGTTGGCTTACGATAATTGGAATTATAATTGGAATTGCGGCGGTTGTGGCTATCGTTTCGATTAGTAATGGGGCGCAGGCTTCGATGGCGGCAAGTATGAATTCTTTTGGGGCTGATCAGATAAGCGTGACTCCGGGGTATAGTCAGGCTTCTAGTAATAAAATGATGATGCGTCCTGGTGGGGGTGATACTTCTTCTTCGGCGACGGGAGAAGAAGATGATCCCGAGTTAACGAATAAAGACATTCTTACAATTGAGAATGTTGATAATGTGAAACTTGTTGCGTCGCAGGTTTCTTCCAAGGAGGAGGTTGTTTATTCTTCTAAGAAGGCTGACATAAATATTGTCGGATTGAATTATGAGGACTGGGATACTATTGTTGATTCTGAAATTGAGGAGGGTCGGGCTTTGAGCGCTTCTGATGTTTATTCTGCTGTTATTGGTGGGCGTACTGCTAGTGGTACTTTTGATGATATGCAGTTGAATAGGCAGATTACTATTAATGGTAAGACTTTTAGGATTGTTGGGATTTTGGACGAGGAGGATGGGAGTATTTACATTCCGATTGATTCTGTCGAGGGTGTTTTGGAAGATAAGGAGGATGGGGTCTATGATGTTTTGACGGTTGTTACGGAGGATTCTGATTTGGTTGAAAATACGACTGCTGATATTGAGGAGAAGTTGATGATGTCTCGGGGGATATTGAACGCTGAGGACAGGGATTTTACTGTTTCAAATATGATTTCGATGCAGGAGACGATTTCTGCGACGCTGGATACTTTGGCTTTGTTTTTGGGGGCGATTGCTGCGATTTCTCTTCTTGTCGGTGGGATTGGGATTGCTAACACGATGTTTACTTCTGTTTTGGAGAAGACGAAAGAGATTGGGATTATGAAAGCGATTGGTGCGAAGAATGGGGATATTTTGACGATATTCTTGATTAACTCTGGGCTGATTGGTCTTGTCGGTGGGATTGGTGGAGTTGTTGTGGGGAGTGTTGCTAGTTTTATGATTGGTGGTGCTGGTGGGATAACTGGCGGTTCTGGGTCTCGTGGGATGGGTTCGATGTTTAGTTCGACTTTGATTACTTGGGAACTTTTGATTTTTGCCTTGGTGTTTTCTGTGATAATTGGAATGATTGCTGGTGTGATTCCTGCTTATAGAGCTTCGAGGTTACGGCCCGTTGATGCTCTTAGGTACGAATAATTATTTTAGGTTTGAACTAAATTCATTAGAAATGTTTTCTAGCATTTTTTCTTTGGGGTTCCATTTTTTATGTCCTAGAATCCAGCCTAATTTTACGAATGCTGTTTCTGGTAGCATGTCACTCAAGAAAATGATTCCTGTTTTTTGTAAGTCTCTGCCTGCTGAGTATATGTTTGGGTTTAATCGGCCGTAAATTGTTTGGGGGGTTGCGCAGACTGTTATTCCGTTGTCGACTAGCTTTTTTATTTTTGGGAGCCAATTGAATTTTGCGTCAGTTGCTGGGACTTGTCCGATTCCTGTTACTTCTAGAATTATTCCTTTGTATCCTTGTTGTTCGTAGAATTCTAAGATTGAGGGGTCGGCTCCTGGGTATACTTGGATTAGTGCGACTTTGTCTGAGTATATTGTATCTAGTTTTGTTTTGTTGGAGTTTTTTGCATTGAAAGTTTTTAAGATTTCTATTTTTTCTTTTGTTATTTCTGCTAAAGGTTCTGAATTAATTATTTTGAAGGCGTCTCTTTTTGATGTGTGCATTTTTCTGACTTTTGTTCCTGGCATTGCTAGGCAAATTTCATCGTCTGAGTTTTTGTGTCCGATAAGGGCTACTTCTGCAATGTCTGAGGTTGCGTATCTTGCTGCACATATTAAGTTTAGGGCTGCGTCGGTTGAACCTCGGTCGATTGATCTTTGGGAGTATGTTAGGGCGACGGGCTTGTTTAGGTCTTTTAGGAAGAACGATAATGCGCTGCTTGTGTAGTGTAAGAAGTCGGTTCCGTGAGTTATGATTATGCCATCGATTTTGTCGTCGTTGAGTAAGGGTTCGCAAGTTTCGGCTATTTTTTTCCAGTCTAAGAAAGACATATTTTCTGACCATTTCATGAATGGTTTTTTTATTTTTACAATGTTGGCTATTTCTTTTATTTCTGGAGCGATTGTTAAAATTTCTTCGGCGTCTGTTGAAATTACTCCGCCTGTTTTTGAGTCTAGTCTTGAAGAGATTGTTCCGCCTGTTATTATCATTGCGATGTTTTTTAATTTTGGATTATTCTTTTGTGAGGTTTTTTCTTTTTCTTGAGATGTTGCTTTTATTATTATTTTGGCGTCAATAATTTCTCGTTCTCGGATTCCTATGTTATAGCCTGATTTTAGTTTTAGGAGAATTACTTCTGGGTCGTGGGATTCTAGGGCGTGGCCGTGCCAGGTTTTTTCTTTTGTTTGGAGGGAAACTTCGTCGCCTGGGTTGAAATGTTTTTCTTTCATAGCTGGTTTATTTTATCCTCCCAATTTTGTAGTGTTAATCTTTTCATATTTTTATCGTGGAGAGTTTCTCCGGATATTAGTTTTAGTAGGAGATATGGTGTTGCACATTGTTCGCATTTTGTGTTGCCGCCAAAGTTGCAACCGCCTTTTTCTTTCCAGAGCTTGGTGCAAAATTTTAGTTCTTTGATTAGTGTTTCTTTGTTCATGATTTTTTAATACTATTGATTTTATATTTTTCTATTAGGATTTTTGTGTTTTTATTAATATCTATGTAGATTGTTGAAATTCCAATAATTATCCAGCCTAATTTTTCTATTAATTTGATTGCCGTTTTTATTTGAGTTCCTGTTTCTACCCATTCATCGACAAGTAAAATTTTATCCCCCCTTTTTATTGAATCTTTTTTTATTTCAAATCCCTTCTTCTTCTTGGTGTAGTCTGTGAAATCTCCTGAAAGTAATTTTTCTTTTTTGAGGGGGAGTTTTCCTTTTTTTCTTATTAAGACAAGTGGTTTTTTTGTTTTTCTTGCGATTGCTGTTCCTAAGATGAATCCCAAAGAATCTATGGCAATTATCTTGTCTATCTGATTTTTTTTAAAGGGTTTTAGTAAGTCTTTTATTAGATTATTGAATACTTTAGGGTTTTCAAATATTGGAGTAATATCGCATCTTTTTATTATATCTTTTGTGATTATATTTTTTTTATAGTAGTTCCATTCCATGTTAGGATTAGCTTAGTAATATATAAAAAGGTTTGGAGGGCATTTGCAGAGCTATGTTGTGTTGAATAATTTTTTAGAATTACTTTTTTTTCTTGTTTGCTTTTTCGGCGGCCTTTGCAATCCAGATTGTTGCGATTACTGCAATTATTGTGACAATTATTGCGTAAACCCATGGTCCTCCGCCTGAGAGTTTGCAGAGTGCTCCTGCGTTTTCTGCTCCGCAAGGTCCGACAAATAGTGCTCTAATCGCGTCGTTCCAGGCTAGAGCTGCGACGAGTCCGAAAGCTGCAATCATTAAAGCTGAAACTTTTTCAATTACGTTAGATTTCATTTTCACCTCCTTATTATTAAGATGCGTTTAGAATATTTAAGTTTTTGGAAGAGTCTTCAATAACTTTTTATATGTGATTTTCTAGGATTGATTATGGCAACACGCAAGGGTGTACTCTCTTTAGGAGATTCTTCGAATCTCGATGTTGAAACGGGCAAAGCGTTTCCGGTGAAGATAGGGTTGGAGATTCATGGTTATTTGGATACTCGGGAGAAGCTGTTTTGTATGTGTCGGACTGATAGCTTGGAGAGTGATGTGAATTCTAATGTTTGTCCGATTTGTACTGGTCAGCCTGGGAGTAAGCCTATGGCGGCGAATGAGGCGGCTGTTGATAAGTTGATTGAGATTGCTCTTGTTCTTGGGTCTAAGATTAATTTTAAGGAATGGGTTTGGCAGAGGAAGCATTATAATTGGGCGGATAATCCTAAGGGGTATCAGACGACGATTTCGGGGGCGCATGCTTCGCCTTGTGCTGTTGGAGGAAAGTTTAAGGGGATAAATATTACTGAGGCACATTTGGAAGAGGATCCGGCGCAGTGGAATCCGGCGACGGGGAAGATTGATTATAATAGGTCGGGGTTGCCGTTGATTGAGATTGTGACGGAGCCTGAGTTTTCTAATTCGGAGCAGGTTGTTGAGTGGTTGAAGGCTTTGGTTTTGAGCCTTAGTTATATTAAGGCTACTAGGAAGAATGCGGGGATAAAGGTTGATGTGAATGTTTCGACTTATGGGGAGAGGGTTGAGATGAAGAATTTGAATTCCTTAGAGAAGATTCGGAAGGCGATAGAGTACGAGATTGTTCGGCAGATTGAGGCGCATGATGCTGGGGAGGTTCAGAAGAGGGATACTTTGGCGTTTGATGAGAAGTTGGGGAAGACGATAAAGATGAGGAGTAAGGAAGGGGCGGCTGATTATCGGTTTATTAGTGATCCTGATTTGCCGGTGATTCGGATTGATAAGAAAAGGGTTAATGAGATTAAGGCTCGGCTTCCTGAGATGCCTGATGTTAAGTTGGATAGGTTGTTGAAGAAATATAATGTTGATAAGAAGGATGCGGATGTTTTGACGAAGAATTTGGAACTTGTGGAATTTTTTGAGGAATTGGTTAATAATGGAGTGGACGTTAAGACTGGTCTTCCTTGGGTGACGGTTGAGTTGTTGCGGGTTTTGAATTATAATAAGAAGACTTTGGAGGATGCGGATGTTGAGATACAGCCGGTTCATTTGGCGGAGTTGATTAAGGCGGTTGTTGAGGGGAAGATTACGAAGTTGAAGGGGAAGCAGGTGATGAATGATTTTGTGCCGAAGAGTTTTTCCTTAAGTGAACATAAGGATGAGATTTCTAGTATTGATGAATCGGCTGTTGAGAATTTGTGTCAGCAGGTTATTGATGAGAATGCGCATGTTGTTGATGAGTATCGAGGTGGGAAGGATGCGAGTTTAAATTTTTTGATTGGGCAGGTTATGAGGTTGAGTGAACGAAGGGCGGATTTTCGAACTGCGGGGGATTGTTTGAAGAGGTTGATTAATGGTTGATTCAAAATATAAAAGATTTACTAGTCGTATCGAGGAGTTAATAAAAGAATACACAGAAGAGATTTTCCCAAAGAAGATAAAGGCTAATTGGGGATATTCTTATCCGGATAGTGAACAAGCTAATGTTCAAGCATGGCTTATGAAGTCTGAGAATATCTTGCTTTTGATTTTCGGTGATGGAAGTATACAGCTTAATCGTTTTAGAAGCCTTAGAGATAACAAAAAAGATTTTGATTTGTGTGAAAGGACTCATCAAATTAAGGGAATCCTGGAAGCTTGTTTGGATGATTTGAAGAATGGTTTTCTAACTTCTCAAGAGTTTATTATTGCGAATGAAGTGTTTGATTCTGTTTTGGAGCAGGCAGAATTTTTTGTATTTAAGCAGAAGGATAAAGATGTTGCTGCAATTCTTCTTAGAATAGTGCTGGAAGATTCATTAAAACGGATTTCAAAGTCTGAAAATATTGAAATAGAACTTGATGGAAAAAATAGAAAGGTTTCTGCGTTAAATGATGATTTGAAGAAGACAGAATATTATAACAAAACTACGTGGAGACAAATTCAAGCATGGTTAGACATAGGCAATGCCGCTGCTCATGGAGAATTTGATAAATATTCTATTGAAGACGTAGATGGATTCTATAAATGGTTGATGGATTTCATTTCGAGATATTTCAATTAGAGACTTTAGCTCTAAGATTAATTTGGTAAATAATTTTTTCTATTTTGCTGAGGATTTTGTTTCTTTCAGCCCTAGTGTTTCTCTTGGGCTTTCTGCCCCGTATGTATCTTTCATTTCTTTAAATGGTTTAGAATATGCTCTCATAAAAGTATGTAATGCTGCAATGCCCAAGAGGATTCCAAATAAAGTTGAAAGAATTATAATTAAATCTAAGGAATAATCTAGATTGGATCCAGGGTTGCAATACTGAGTAAGTATTATGAACATGAAGGAAAAGAGAAAGAAGAAAAGAGATTAAAAATAAATTTCTTGACTTTAAGGTTTAGATATTATTTTATATTTGAAAGAGTAGGTTTTTCAGAGCTTTTCTTATCTTATCTTTGAAAATTTTTTCAAAAAGGGTTTAATTATTCCTTTACCCCCTTCAAAGAGTCCCCATGTAATTGTGACCCAAGAGAAGGCTCCAGCTCCAAAAATTATTAATGGTCGATATTCCCAGGATCCTAAAAAAGAATTAATTAATTCATAAATGGGTCCAATAAGAAAATTTACAATGAAAATAGATAGAATAAATATGTCTAAATCTATCCAGAAATTTCTTTCAAATTTTTCAATATAGGTAAATAATTTGATTCCAATTAGGGCTCCTATAAAAATAGATCCAATGCCAAATAAAAAATTTATAGAGTTTTGATATTCGTTGATATATATACTCCTTGTAACTAAAAAAAGAATTACTAGGATGCCTATCACTCCCAAAAGAAACATTGCCGCCATAATAGAAAGCTGTTCTTTTTCTTTTGCGATCATTTCTGAAATTAAAAGAAATGATATCCCGCAAATTATTAGAGATAAATATCCTGCATATGTAGAGTTTATTTTATTAATGTGACTGTAGGAAATTGAGAATGCTGTTAAAAATATTCCTAAAAGTATTAGCGGACGTTCATTTCTTTCAAGGAATTCTTCTAAATGAATTCTTTTTAATGGATTTTGATCTCTATACATAGCGTTTTATGTTTGTTTAACTACAAAAACTTTTCTTTTTAATTTTTCAAGTTACACGAGCCGAAGGCGATAACATTGATGAGTGTGGTGTGAAGAAGTAGCGATACTTTGCGGGACTGGGGGTGGACGGGATGATGGACGCGGTTGGTTGCTCAAGTTGCATAAGATGCTCTCACGGGTTACACAAGCTGGAGGAATGGTTTTAAATAATGTTGATACTTTGATTAATTAAGATGGTGTGGAGTTTTTTTGGAGTGATTGGCGAGAGACAGACGTATTTGAATATGATTTATTTGTTGATATCGTTTCCTTTAGGGATTGCTTATTTTGTTTTTCTTGTGACAGGGATTTCTCTTGGGCTTGGGTTGGTTATTACTTTGATTGGGATTCCTATTTTGGTTTTGATGACGTTTCTTTGGTATTGGGTTGGGATTTTTGAGAGAGAGTTGAGTTCTCGTATTTTGGGGATTGATATTAGCCCGGTGAAGAATAAGGCACTTAAACAGAAGGCTTTTTTGAAGAAGGTTACGACGCATTTGAGTCAGCCGATTACTTGGAAGAGTTTGGCGTATTTGTTTATTAAGTTTCCCTTGGGGATTTTGTCTTTTGTTGCTTTGGTTACTCTTCTTTCGGTTTCATTGAGCTTGGCTGTCTTCCCAATAGTTTATTATTCTCTTCGGGATGTTTCGGGGATTAGCTTTATGACTATCAATGGCGTTTCTTATATTCCTCAAACTTGGCAGATTTTTCTTGTTGCGATTGTAGGAATCTTTTTGTTGTTTGTATCGATGCATCTTCTTAATGGGTTGGCTTATGTTTCGGGATTGTTTGCGAAGATTCTTCTTGGTGAGACAGAGAAGAGAAGGAAGAAATAATTTTTAGTTATACTAGGGGAGTGGTACTTTGCGGGACTGGGGGACGGGAATACGTTTGGGGAAAAGTTTTTAAGAGTGTTAAGTGTTGAGTTGTTAATCCCAGGGAAAGAGTTCTGATAAAATTAAGATGGCAAAGTTTGACATTGAACCGTGGCCTTCCACCTATAAAATGAATGAAGGAGTTGAGCCTAGTAAACTTGTTTCTGATGTTGAAGGGCGAGATGTTGGGGCTTTTAGGACTTCTATTCCTGCATGTACTATTGAGCCGCCGCAGATTCATTTGATATCTCCGAGAGATGGGGCGCCGTTTCAGGAATTGTTAACTGGATTTGATAGGAGTCTTTGTGTCGCTTATTATAATCCTGGAACTGGGGGCTATAGTGTTGAGAAATATTCTAAAGATGAAGATGTTGTTATACCAGCATTCAAGATACATTGGCTTATGAATTTTCATAATAGGCGTTTAAATTTTACTTGTGAGTATGCTCCGCATCCATGGGATGGAGATGTTGATGAGCCGGAGTTTAGAAATCTAACTACTCTTTTGCAGTTTGTGGATGAGAATAGCTTGAGAGATAAGTTAATTTAATTTAGTTGCATATGTTACATCGAACAGTATTGATACTTTGCGGGGGTGGGGGACGGGAAGGCTTAATAGAAATTTTTATTAGGGCAGTTTTGTTGTGGTTTTTATGGTTAAGGAATTGGATGAGGTTGTCGGAGAGGTTGGTTGATGGTAACTGATACAATTATTTGGAAGGGTGATGAGGTTGAGAATGCTTGGGTTGAGACTTCTTCTTATAATTCTTTGGAGCCGGTGTGTCAGGTTTCTGGGTTTTGTTTTAATGATGAGGGAAAGGTTTTGTTGTTGAAGGAATCGGGACGGGATTTTTGGATGTTGCCTGGGGGTACTCCTGAGAAGGGTGAGAGTTTTGAAGAGGCGTTGGTTAGGGAGTTGGATGAAGAGGCGTCTTGTATTATTGGTGAGCCTGTTTTGATTGGTGCGGTTAAAGTTTGTTATCCGAATAATCCTGATGAGAAGCAGGGTGAGAATTTTTTCCAGTTGAGATTTGTTGCGGAGGTGAATAAGGTTAATGAGCTGACTGAGGATCCTGATCGGGGGACGAAGCATGAGAGGATTTTTGTTTCGCCTGAGGATTTTGTTAAGTATGTGAGTTGGAAGAAGACTGGTGAAGTTATGATAAAGGTTGCTGGTGAGGTTTTGAAGAGGTTGGGTGGAGAGAGAGAATGATGAAATATTCTTGTTTTAAATGTGATAAAAATAATTAAGCGTTTAATTGACTTGCTACAGTAGGACATTGTTTTTCCATTTCTGAAATTATAAGTTCTTTGAATTCTGCATTGTCTTTATATTTTGTCTCTAGAGTTTTGTATCCTGCATCATCGTAGCCGTATTTGTCCATGACTGACACTGTTTTTTTCATTGTTGCTTCAATATCTCCTGCTGAGTTCGCGCTCATTAATTCACATGTTAGTTCTGCTTGGAATTTTGCAAATTTTTCTTCTTCGCTTGATGCGCTTGAGGATGAAGATGTCGAGCTTGAAGATGAAGAGTTGTCGTTGTCTCCTCCAGAAAATGCGAAAATTAGTGCGATAATAACTACTATTCCTACTCCAATTCCTATCATCATTTTTTTGTCCATTGATTAATTAGTGGGATTTTCTTTAAAAGGTTTGTGTTTATTAGATTTAAGGGAAGGGGAAATTTTTTATAATTGTTTGTGATTTTTATTAGATGGGAAAAAAGAAACTTTCTACTAAGAAGAAGGATGATTTTGTTATTCCGAGGAAGGCGATAACTTTGATAAGTGTGGTGTTGGGGGTGAATGTGTAAAAAAGTTTAAATAATTGGTTTTAGTTTGTTATTTATGGTTAAGAAGAAGGATAATTTTGTTATTCCGAGGAAGGCGATGTTGGGGGTTGCTCCTGCGATTGCGATTTCTGCGATTTTGATTTCGAGGCATGGGCCTGGGGAGTTGTTGTTGTTTTGGGTTGGAGTGAGTGTTGGAATATTTATTATGAAGGGTTGGAAGAAGTAGGGGTTTTTGGATAGTAATTTTTAAAAAGAGTATTTTCTGATGAGTGGAATGAAAGTTGAAAATATTTTGATTTTGGGGGTGTTGCCTCACGACGATAGTAGAAGGGCTCTTTATGGTGCGATGACGGAGGTTTGTTGTAGGTATGCGGGTAGTGTTAGTTCGCCGCTTGATTTTGTTGGGTTTGGGAGTAATAGGCGAGAGAGGTATAAGCATGTTTCGGGTTTGGTTGATAAGACTAGTTTTGTTGTTGCTGATCATACGAGGACAGCTCTCAAGCATGGGGTTGGGATTGAGTATTCTCTTCGAGTTAAGAAGCCAATGGTTGCTACTACTCTTGATGGGATTGATCTTCCTGAGGAGATTGAACTTTGTCCTAGTCTTTTTGGGAATGTTATATATGAAAATCTTGATGATTTGAGAAGTGGGTTGAATAGAATGTTAGGTTCGCTGAGTCCGCAGAGATTTGTGGCTTAGATTGATGTGGGGGTGTTGAGACGGGGGATTTGTGGAACAACAATTTTTATAAAGAATGTTTTGTCGTTTTTTTTATGTCAAATGAAAAATATGCGCAAGGAGATTCTGGTAAACAGGGGAATGGAGTGCAACTTTCTATAAGATTAGGTTTGGAGTTAGCTAGTCATAAACCTGAAGTTGCGGATTTTTACCGTGCGGGTAGTACTTTGGCTGAGTTGGCTGAGAAATATTTGCCCTCTAATTTTGTTGTTTCTCCTAGTGTTACTGTTAATGCGGTTCATTATGCCTTAAGGGAGCTTTTGAATCCTGATGAGAGGGTGAAGATTTGCAAAGAACATAGACATGTTGGACGAAGTAAAGGCGGGAGTAAAGGAGGGGCGATAAGTGGAGAAAGAAATTATTATGTTGATAAGGTGGGGTTGGTTACAATGACTTCCGAGGATCGACGTGATGCCGGTAGAAGTTCTGCTGTAGCCAGAGGACACGCTTTATATGATGTAAGGCAAGAGAGAAGTGATTTTGGGGAAATTTTTGAGTGGGAGCATGTTGTGAAGCTTAGAAAAAATAAAGTTCCCTGGAAAGAGATTACGCAAAAAACGAATGCTTTGTTTGGGAATGATCGTTCTCAACGTTCGTTAACTGTGATGTATAGTAATCGGTGGTCTAAGGTTGCTTATTTATTCAAATAGTTTTATAAAGATTAATTTGTTATTTTGTTTATGGCGAAAAAAAAGGTTAAAGAGGATAATTCTGGGATATTTATTCCTGCTGGACTTTTCATTGGACTTGGGTTTGGTGCTCTTTATGGGAACTGGGCTGCTGGTGTTTTGTTTGGTTTAGGAATAGGATTTCTTGGAATGGCCGTTGCTCGGATTTGGGGAAGTAAGTAGTCTTGACGACTATAAATAATTCGTAAGGTGTTGATGATATAAATTTTTTGATTCTAAATAGAATTATTTGAACTTGCTAATATTTTTCTTTAGAGGACTGAATGGGAACGGCCTTTCATTTGTTACGAAGTTTAGGTATCGTAGGAATGTGTACATTTGAGTGTTCCAGATTTCTGAAAGGGTTGAGAGTTCTTGAATTCTTTTTCCTGCTATTAGTGTCCAGATGAAATTGATTATGAAGAAGATGTTGATTGCGATTTTCCATATTCCTAAAATTATACCTGTTACTATCGCTACGACGATTCGCATTAGAACTTCTAGTCTTTCACCCATGTAAGATGTAGTAGGTTTAACTATAAAAAGTTATTGTTAGAACCAGCCCCAGATTTGCATTGCCCTGAATAAAATGTAGAACCAGCTTGTGATTCCGTGAACGATTGCCCAAAGGATTGAAGCAGATCTTTCGTATGAAAGAATCATTGCTAATGCTGAACCGAAAACCCAACATCCTCCACAGCCCCCTTTGCCGTGACATTTTATTTTATCGGCTTTTATCACTTTGTCAAGATTTCGAACTTTGATATCAATGTCCGGCCTACTCGACTTCTTTTTCTTTGCCATATTACAATAAAGGAATGGGGATTTATAAGTTTATTGCAATCGATAATTTTAAATAATTCCTTTGTCTGTATAATTGATGGGAACTAGGAGTATATTTTTGATTTTTAGCTTTCTTCAGGCGTTGAGTTTGGGATTTATAGTTTATTTTCTTTTGAGTGCTTCTGGGACTTTGGGTCTTGATACTAGGTTTGTTTTAAGTTCGGTTTTTGCTATATCTACATGGATTATTCAGTATATTACTCATTTGAATCTTGTTCGGTAAATATTTAAATTGTGTTTTCTTTATTTGTTGATGGGATCTGAGTTTATTGTTGGAATAATTTTAATGATTATTGGTTTTGTTTTTTTCTTGAATAATAAGAGTATGGGGAAAGGTGCGGCCGATTTTTATAAGAAGCTTTATACGAAAAAAAATTTAATAGTTATGTTTAGGATTGCTGGGGTTATTTTGATTGTCGGGGGACTGGTTTTAGTTTTTTTGAAGTGACAACTTAATTTTATAAACTTTGGATTGTTATGATTTATATGGGTGCTTTTATAATTTGGTCAATTTTGATTTTGATTGTAATTCTTGCTATAGTGGCGATTTTTGTTACTAAGAAAGGTGGGAAGGCTCCTACTGATTATTATAGTTTATTTGTGATGGGGATTACATGGCTTCCATTTGGGATAGTTATAAAATTAATAGATCCTGAGGTGTTTATTGGGAATCTTTTTTTGGTTTTGGGTTTTATTTATATGGTGATTGGACTGACTCATAAGAAAGAGTGGAAGGCGAATCATAAATCTTTGAATAAGAAAGAAAGAAAGATTAAGCTGATTGCTGTTCTTATTCTTGGGGTGTTGGTTTTGGCGGGGCTAATTGTTTTTTATCTTGTAAAATAAAGTGATAAAATAAAAAATTAAATCTTTGAGTTGACTTATTCAGTCTTCTCTTCTTCAGCGTCTTCAATAGCATCTTCTGTTGTCTCGATTGCTTCTTCGCCTTCTTCAGCGTCAGAATTATCGTCTACTATTTCAGGTGCAGCTTCTTCTTCAATAGAATCTTCAACTGCTTCACTGATGGCTGCTGAGTCTGCCATTGGGGCTTCTCCAGAGTCATTAGAGTCTCTTTGTGGAGCGCCGTCTCTTGGGACCATTGGTCGAGCTTCGCTAACTGTTAAAGGTCGTCCGTCAATTTCTTTTTCGTGCATTTCTGAGATTGCCTTTTTGGCTGATGCATCGTCTGCGATTGTTACGAATCCGAAACCTTTTGATCTTTGAGTGAATTTGTCCTTGATAAGATTTGCTTCATCGACATCATAAGATGCGAAAAGTTCTTTCAAAGAATTATCATCGATACTCCATGGTAAATTACCTACGTATAACTTCATATTTTCCTCCTAACTTATTTAATAATTGTAATAGAATTCTCATAGCCTTGTTGTTCTCTGTGTAATTAGGTTAGATTTGTGGGTATATAAATTTATGGTTACTCCAAACTAGCTGTATATTTTCTGGTTCTCATTGGATATTCAATATATTCTGAGCTTTTATCTTTACTTTTACCTTTTTTCTTGTAAACAAAGAGTCCGACTCCTGCTACTAGTATTAATATTATTCCGATTGCGGTTATAGAACCAAATGAGGATCCAGAGGGGTTTGTTACTGCACCTGTTATTATTGTATTGGTTTCCGTATTGTTTATTTCTTTGGTTTCTATGATTGTGTTGTTTTCTTCGATTATTGTCTCATTTTCTACTGGTGTTTCTGTGGATGTACTGCTTACCTCTTCTACAATTTCTTCTTTGATTATTTGTATGGTGTAGAGTATGTCGCCGTCATTTCCAGAGTTTTTGCTGTAGATGTCTTTGTCTTCGTCATAGGAATAGTCTGCTGTGAAGAGAATATCTTCTTCGGTTTCGTTTAGGTTTTGTGAAACTGTGAAACTGAAAGTAACTTCTTCGCTTTGTCCTGATTCTAGATCATGTATTATTCTTTCTTGTTTTAGGTCCATTTTTGAGTTGTATGCCATAATTAAAATTCTGTCTTCGTCTTTACTCCCTAGGTTTGTAACTTTTGTGCTATATTCTACTATACTGCCTGTTGAAACTGTTTGAGGGCCCGAGGCTTCTTCTAGGATAACTTTTCTTTTTGGTTTTTCTATTGTGATTTTGACTGGGTCGTCTTTGTCTTGGGCTCTTAGGCTTGTACAGATTTCTTCGTCATCTTCCTTGAATACTTTTGCATATAAGTCATAGTCTCCTTCTTCGAGATCTGTTCTTAGATCGAATGATAGAGTTGACTGTTGATTGTCATCTTCGTCTATTTGAACTATTCTTATTTGGTCTTCTGGGTCTTTTGCGAATTGGACCTCATTTCTTTCTTCGTCGAAGAAGATTAACTCTATTTGGAACTCGCTTGTTTCGTAATCTTTGTTTTCGACTTCTACTGATACATGAACTTCGTTCCCTGGTGTCCATTCCCACTCAACTTCGTTTTCTATTTTGTTGTCGGTTATTTCTTCGATTTCGAGTTCGTCTTTGTCGACTTCGTCTTCTTCACAAATTTGTAGTTTTTCAATTATTATCGTTTCGTCAGAATTTTCTACACACCTACTTTCTTCTTCTCCTTCTTCGTAGAATTTTACGTAAAGTTCGTATTCGTCTACATCTACATCTTCGTCTAGCTTGAATATCATTGAGATGCTTTTTCTTTCTTCTCCTGATAATGTGAACTCTTTTATGAGATCATCTTCATCTTTTGCTACGTCTTCTTCGTCATCGTCTTTTACAAAGACTAACTCTAGTTTGTAGTTTTTTGATTCGTCTTCTTTGTTCTCTACTCGTATTTCGACTTCTACTGTGTCGGTATTTTGCCAAATCCATTCTGCTCCGTTATCTTTTAACATGTCGTCAACAGAGATTATTCTTAATTCTTTTTCTCCGACTATTCCATCATCACAGAATTCATATGCGCTTACTTGTAGTATTGATGCTAATAGTAATAGCGAAAATAGTGTCACCGTTCTTTTTTTCATGTTTTCTTGATGTTATTTAATTATTTAAATTTAATTGTGTTAGTGTGTGAACTCTAGAATGATTCCTGCTAGGAATATGATAGATAATATGATGATTATTGCCCAATTTATTGGCATTTTGATTTCAGGATCTTTGTTGTTTCTTGTTTTTCCTTTGGCTTTTCGTGCCATGAGTAGGATTATGATTCCGGTTATTCCTCCAGAGATTACACCACCGATTCCTAGAATTGATGCGAAGCTAAGAAATCCTAATTGAGTTATCAGTAGGTATAGTATTAAGGGGACTAGTGAGGTCATGATGAAGTTTACTTTTTTTGAGGTTTTGATGTCGTATTTAAAGGTGTCTTTGAGGGCGTATGATATGACGAAGAACGAGGTTAGCATTGTGAAAATTCCTAGAATGGTTGTGAATGATCCGAATGAGAGAGTTGCGACTTCGTCTACGTTTTGGCCGAGTACTCCGATGAAAATTGCGCTGAAAAGAATGTATAATATAATGGGGATTAAGGTTCCGATAATGATTGCTTTTTTGAATAGTTTTTCTTGACCTTTGATTTCTTTTCTTAGTTCTGGTATTGCTGTGAAGCCAAGAAGTGCGAAGAGGACGACACCGATTGGTAGCGCGAAGTATGTTGAATCGAATACTGCTAAATTACTGGGATTTATTTCGGGTGCGAGGTCTATGAATAGTCCGATTACGATACCTATGATTGCTAGGACGCCCCATGTTTCAATTTTTTTGAGTCCTTTTAGTCCCTCTCTTAGTAATAGTGTCATTACTAGCCAGAATGCGATTCCTAAAATTATGGGGTTGATGTTGCCGGGGAGAAGTCTTGAGAAACTTTCGCCTTCTCCGATGAGGTATGCGGTTAGGGCTGAATATACACCGAATATTGTTGCAAAGAACATGATTCGTTTTCCCCATGGGCCTAGGTATTTTTCTGCGTAGCCTGATAGTTGGTGTTTGCCTTTTGTTCTAAGTGTAATTTCTCCGAGGGTCAGGTTTGCGAAAATCATTACGGCTCCTATTACGACTAGCCAGAATAATCCTGCTAAAAATCCTGATTTAGCGAAGATGTATGGGAGGCCTAGGATTCCTGCGCCGATGGTGGAACCAGTTAGTGTAAAAGTTGTTGCCCAGAATTTTTTATTCATAGTATCACCTTCTTATCTGTGTCGAATGTTGTTTTTAAGTTTTATCACAACAATCTTCTTAAAGTGTGTTTTCTTGTTTTTGTTATGAGTGATATAGGTGGAATGGATTAGTGTTTTTGGGATATTGATGGACCGGAGAGTACTATTGTTACACAGGAGATGGCTGATGCTTATCATGGTGGAGTATATACTACTGCTGAGTGCGAGGCTCGAATAGATAAGATTCGCGGTACGCCTTTGCCTTAGTGAAAGATATCACGACAATATTCTTAAAGGGCTTGGCTTTGATATTTTCTTGAGATGGTGGATATAATAATTAACGAGAATTTTGACGATGATGCTTCGGAATTATTCGGGAATATGAGCGGGAAGAGTTTCGAGTCGCCGGATTTGTTTAAGTTGAAGATGGCGTCTGAGGAGATTTCTAGTGATAAGGAGATTAATAATTTGATTTCTTATGGAATGATTAAGAAGAATTTGGCGTATGATTTGCCGCATCAGATGGAGGGGGCGATTAAGCTTTTGAGGGATTTGAATGCGACGGCTTTGCTCGCTGATGAAGTTGGGCTTGGGAAAACTATTACTGCGGGCATGTTGATTAAGGAGGGAATTGTTCGAGGTTTTTTGAAAAGAATAGTAATTTTGACTCCGCCGTCGCTGGTTGATCAGTGGGTTGCCGAGTTGAAAGAAAAGTTTGAGTTGGATTTTAATATTATTGAGTCTGTGGAGGATTGGGGAAAGTTTGATTTTGCGATTGCTTCGATTGATAGGGTTAAGATTTTTGATAGGAAGATTTCGGCGTTTAGGCATAGTGAGGCGCATAAGATTTCTTGGGATTTGGTTATAGTTGATGAGGCGCATAAATTGAAGGAGCGAAATACTGTGAGGTGGAAGTTTGTTGACAGGCTCAGGAAGAAGAGGTTTTTATTGTTGACAGCGACGCCGTTTCAGAATGATTTGTTGGAGTTGTATAATCTTTTACATCTTTTGAAGAGGGGGCATCTTGGGACGATGAAGGAATTTCGGAAGAAGTTTTTGTATCGTGGGAATAAGAGGCATCCATTGAATCCTTTGGATTTGAAAAAGAAATTGGAAGAGGTCATGGTTCGTCGACGGAGAGATGAGACAGGTATTGATTATAAGGCTAGAATTCCAAAAATTGTTACAGTTGATTTGACTAAGGAGGAGAAGGCGATTTATGACAATACTGTGCGGTTGTTGAAGGAGAATTATTTTAGGGCAGATGGTCGGGAGATTAATGGGCGGTTGATTGTTTTTGCGATTTTGCCGAAGGTGACTAGTTCGTCTCGGAGTGCGATTGAGAGCTTGCAGAAGATAGTTGATAGTGATATTTATCATGAAGGGACTCGGGATTTTGCCCAGGGGATACTCGACGATTATGCGACGTTGAATAAAGATTCTAAGATTGAGAAGTTGGTTAATTTGGTTGAGGAGATTCGGAATCGATCCGATGACGAAAAGATTTTGATTTATACGCGACATCCTACGACCTTGAAGTATATTGTTGAGAAGTTGGAGCCGTTTGGCTTAAATATTATTGAATTTATGGGCGGGCTAACTCGAGAGGAGAAGACGGAGAAGATTAAGGCGTTTAGGCGGGGTGAGGCTGATATTATGATTTCGACTGATTGTGGGGCGGAGGGTCTCAACTTTCAGTTTTGTAGGAATTTGATTAATTATGATTTGCCGTGGAATCCGATGTCGGTTGAGCAAAGGATTGGTCGTTTGGATAGGATTGGGCAGACGCGGGAGATGTATATTTATTCGTTTGCGACGAAGGGGACGATGGAGGAGCATGTCGTGGATTTGATTATTAATAAGATGTGTTGTGTTGGTTTGGTGATTGGGGAGTTGCCGATTATTTTGTTTAATCTTGGGCTTGATGGGAATGGGGCTAGCGGGAGGAATAAAATTGAGGAGAAGTTGATGGCCTCGTTTATTGAGTCTAAGGGGAATCTTGAAATGTTTAGTAAAGGGGTGGACGAAATTGCGGCGGAGATTGGGAAAGGGATGAAGGATTACGAGAAGGACAAGAAAGATAATAAGTGTTTTTTGGATGGGGAATGTGGGGTTTGAATTGGAAACTGTTAAAAGGATTGTTGTTGTTTGCTAGTTATGAATATTCGGTTTAAAGATTTTTTTACAAAGAAGGCGAAGAAGCAAGAGTCAAGTTTTTTTGTTATTTGGGTTTTGACTGCTGGTTTGTATTTATTTTTAATTTTTGTCTTGACGGAATATGTCGGCATTTATTATATTTTTTCTGCTTTGCTTTCTGCTATTTTTTGTTCTAGCTTTAATTTTATTTTAAATAAGACTGTTACTTTTCATGAGAAAATTGGTAGGAATTTTTTGAGTGAATATTTTGAATTTTGGGGGATTGCTCTTGTGGGTGGGTTTCTTGGTTTGGGTTTGTTGTTTTCTTTGACAGAATTTTTGGGTGTTTATTATTTTGTTTCTAGTGTTTTTAGCTTGATGTTTTCTGGGGCCTTGGAGTTTGTAGGGAACAAGGTTTTGATTTTTAGGAAGTAGTTTGTTTGTTATAATAGTTTTTATAAAGAGTTAGTGCTGATGTTGGACTATGATTGAACAATTTGAGGCTCCATTTATTTATGGTGACATTACTGAGCTTGACGCAGATCTTCGTCGAGAGGATGCTCAAAGATATTTTTTTTGCAGAAATAATGGAACTGAAGTTTGTCTATGTACTCCTGAAAGTATTGGTCTTTGTTTGATTTGTGATAATTACAGGCATGTTTTTGAGCCTAAAACTTTATCACGATAATCTTCTTAAAGTGCATGTTGTTGAATTTTTCATGGTTGAAGTTATTAAGGAATTTGTTTTTGAATTTTTTAAGAATTTGAAGTGTTTGGTTTCGCAGGATGGGAATTTGGTTGTTATTGATAATGTGCCTAAGAGTTTTGAGGATTTGGTTGGGAAGGCTGCGCCGTATAGGTTGAATTTTTCTGGGAATGTCGAAGGGAGTGATTTTGCTGGGAAAGGGAGTCGGTTTTTGGCTGCGATGACTAAATATTTGGAGGGGGCTGGTAAAGCTACTTTGCTTAAAATTGATTTTGATGTTGATCCGATGGGTGAGATTTCTAAGATGATTTCTTTGAAGAATTGCGAGATTAATAATTTGATTAAGAAACACAAAAATAGTTTTTTTTCTAGGTTTACTTTTATGACGACGTTTCGTTATTTGAGCGAGGCTGAGCAGGCTGTGAATGAAGTTTATGTTCATAAGGGGAAGGTTGTGAAGGGGGATTTGTCTGGGTATACCGTTGTTGAGGGGGATAGTGAACAGGTTGCAGGGAATCATTTGGAGGAGGATTATAAGGTTGCGCGGGAATTTTTGAAGGAGTTGTTGCAGGACAAGACTTCTGAGATTGGTGAGGTTTTGGGGAATCAGCTTGAGGATGAGATTGCTAGAGTTAGGTTGCATTATGAGAATTTGTTGGGTGAGCTTGGTGGAGATTTGAATGGTGCGGTTGATAAGATTCGAGATGTTGAGTTGGCGTTGAGGAGTGCTGAAGGTGAGGAGCGTGATGTTTTGAGAGCTAGGCTGGAGAGGTTGAGGAAGGGGCTTGTTAAGATTGGGGACGATGATTCGCGGACACGGATTTTGAAGGAGCAGGAATTTACTATTAAGGACGCGGCACATAAGCATAGTTTGAATATTGATAATAAGTTGGTGAATACGACGGTGATTTATTACCCTGTTTTTAGTTTTAATTTGTTTTTGAAGGGCAATGATTCTGGACGCTATCTTGAATTGACCTATGATCCGTTGACTAAGACGCTTGACAAATTGGCTTGTGAGACTTGCGGGGTTGGGATTAAGGAATTGAATTTGTGTTCGGCGGGGCATATTGCGTGTGAGAATTGTTTGGAGAAATGTGGGGAGTGTGGGAAGCAGTTTTGTTGCAAGTGCATGAAGAGGTCGTGTTCGGTTTGTGGGAAGGCTCTTTGTAAGGATTGTTCGATTATGTGTGTGAGTTGTAGTAAGTATGTTTGTCAAAATCATATTCGGAAGGATTGTGTTTCTGGGGATGATAGGTGTGTTAATTGCTTGAGGGCGTGCATGAGGTGTCATGGGATGGCACAGGAAAAATATTTTGGCGAGGCGATGGACGGGTCGAAGGTTTGTCAGAAATGTTTGGGGGCTGAGAAGAGGGGTAAGGTAATGGAGAGAGTTTTTAGGGAGAAATAGGAAAGTTTATATATGAGGTTAACTATAGTTAACTATTATTTATTGTTCTATATTTTAAATCTGTAATTAAATTTCGGAGGGTTAAAATGAAACCAAATTTTTTAGATTGGGTAGCATGGATCCTGATAGTTGTCGGGGCTCTTAATTGGGGTCTTGTCGGACTTTTCAGCTTTGATTTAGTTGCGGCTATTTTTGGGACAATGAGTCTTACTTCTAGAGTTGTCTATACTTTAGTTGGATTGGCAGCTTTATTTTCCATAGTTACGATGACTAAAATGCACGAGTAGTAATGCTTGTGTGTTAATTGCAATTTTTTATTTTATAGTTAATTTTATAAGTTAATTCTAGGTTATTTTATCGTAATGAGTTCGTAGTTTAGAGGAGTATCTGAGATACTTCACGAAAACAACGTCCTCTGATGAGTTCGTAGTTTAATGGATAGAATGACGGGTTTCGGCCCCGTTGATGGGGGTTCGATTCCCTCCGAACTCGTTTATCAAAAATCGAACCACAGGGGTTCTAATTCGCAATTTGTATTTGAAAACTAAATTCAAAATAGGTTTTCAAAAGCGAGTCGCTCATCTTCAGATGTTTGTTATCATTAATTTTAAATATGGCTTTGAATAGGTTTAATTATGGCGAAAAAGAAAACGACATTTAATATTTCGAAGGTTGGGAATTTTTCTGATTGGTATAGTGAGATTTTGAATAAGGCTGAGGTGACGGATTTGCGTTATGGGGTTAAGGGGTTTGTTGTGATTCGGCCGTGGGGTGCGAGGATTATTGATAAGATGTATCGGATTTATGAGAGTGCCTTGAGAGCGACGGGACATGATCCTGCGATTTTTCCTGCGGTGATTCCTGAGGGGAATTTTAAGAAGGAATCGAGTCATGTTGATGGGTTTGCGCCTGATGTTTTTTGGTTGGATGAGAAATGTACTAGTGGTGACGAGAAATTGGCTTTGCGGCCGACGAGTGAGACTGCGTTTTATGATTTGTATAATATTTGGATTAGGAGTTATCGAGATTTGCCGATGAAGATGTATCAGAGAGCGAATGTTTTTCGGAACGAGACGAAGGCGACGCGGCCGTTGATTAGGAGTAGGGAGTTTCATTGGATTGAGACTCATGATGCTTTTGCGACTAATAAGGAAGCTGAGGCGCAGGTACAGGATGATATTTTGATGACTGAGGAAGTTATGCATAAGATTTTTGGGGTGCCGTTTTTGCCGATGAAGAGACCTCAGTGGGATAAGTTCCCTGGGGCTGAGTATACTGTTGGGAGTGATGTGGTTATGCCTGATGGCCGTGTGATTCAACAGCCTAGTACTCATTTAATTAGTCAACATTTTGTTAAAGCGTTTGATTTGAAGTTTGTTGATGAGAAGGAGAAGGGGAGAGTTCCGTGGTTGACTTGCTATGGTCCCTGTATGTCTAGGATGTTGGCCTCGATTATTTCGTTGCATGGGGATGATAATGGTTTAATTTTGCCGTATACGTTGGCTCCTTATCAGGTTATAATTGTTCCATTTGATGGGAAGGGTGTTTCTGAGAAGGTGGCTGAAATTCAGGCGGATTTGATGAAGAATTATATTGATGTTAAGATTGATGATACCGACAAGAGGCCTGGTGAGAAATTTTATTATTGGGAAATGAAAGGTGTGCCGTTTAGGGTTGAAGTTGGCGAGAAGGAACTGAAGAGTGGTGAGGTGAGCGTCTTTATTCGGGATATCAAGGAAAAGGTTTCGGTTAAGATTGAGGATTTGAGCGAGACTATCAAGAATTTTGGGGCTGAGTATGACGAGAGGTTGATTGCTAAGGCTGATGAGTTTTTTGAGGGGAAAGTTGTGGATTGTTCTTCTAAGGATGATATTAAGAAGGTTTTGGATTCTGGTAAGGTTGCGCGGTTTAGTTTTTGTTCGGATGAGAAAGAGGGTGCTAAATGTGCTGAGTTTATTGAGAAGGAGTTGTCGGCTCGTGTGATGGGGACTCGTGGGGACTTGGATGAGAAGGCTTCGGGTAAGTGTCCGATTTGTGGGAAGAAGAATAGTGTGGTTGTTTATGCTGGGAAGAGTTATTAGATAGTTGTAAGCTTTAGTTCTTCTAATATTGTTAAGTGTTGGTAGTCAGAAATTATATCTCCAAATTTTTCTCTGAAGTCCTTAATGGTTTCTCTGAAGTCATTTTGAGATTCGCTGATTAGCTCCATGTGAAAATCATAGTTTCCATGGTATTTCATAATAAACACACAGTGTTTTGATTCTTCGTAATAAGAAATTATTTCATCTATCTTGGAGAAGTCTTTTAGTGAAATGAATATGTGATGATACCCTTTTTCTAATTTTTCATGGTTTGTTCTTAATTTGAATCCGGATATTATTTTTTTCCTTGTTAAGTTTTTTATTCTTTTTGAGATTGCTTGTGCTGTTAGTTTTATTTTTGATGAGAGTTCTATGAGAGATGTTCTTGAGTTGGTTTCTATTATGTTGATTATTTTTTTATCAATTTTGTCGATTATTTCTTTTTGATCAGTTTTTTTCATTCTTATAATGTAGTTATCTTTTTTGTCTTCCGAGAAATATTTTTCATTCATCCAAATTAATTCGTAGGGGATTAGAAGTTGTTTTTCTTTGATGTTCTTACTAAATGATCTGTTAAATTTTTCCAATAATGAATATACTTTTTCAATGTCGTTGTCTCTTATTGTTATTATTAGATCCCATTTTCCTTCTGTTTTCCCTATCCATATTATTTCTGATTTTTTAGAGAGCCAGTTTATTATTTTTGTTTCTCCCTTTTCTCCAATGTTTTCATATCTAATTAATAATTTACAAAGATTAGAACCGAGTTTAAAATAATTGATTAGTGAAAAGTATCCTCCAATTATTTTTTCTTTTTCTAATTTTTTTATTATGTAATTTACTGTTTCTTTTTTTAGTCCAACCTTTTTTGATATTTGAGTATTTGATAGTCTTGAGTTTTTATCTAATTCCCTTAATATTTGAGTATCTTTTTTACTTAACATTTAATCATTTACTCGTTATTCTTTAAATATTTTTCCTTTTGAGTAATATTTCTATGGAAGATTTGATATATTTGTTTTGTGACTACTTTATTATGGTAACAAGTAAGAATGTAGATGCGAGAAATTATTCGCTATGGAGAAATTTTTTAATGGATACTCCCAAGTCCTATAGTCAGTGGTTTGCAGATGAAAAAGTTTATTTGGATCGACACATTGATTCTGACGGTAATGTTTTGGATGTCGGTTGCGGTGAAGGAAGAAGTTTGAGGTATTTACTTGATAAAAATTTGTCATTATATGGGATAGATCATAATTTATTTGCAATAAGAGAGGGGAGAGATAGGCTCGTGGGTCGAGAAAATGTAACAATGATGATTGGGGATGCTAGAGATATTTGTTTTAGGGATGGCTTTTTTGATTATGTTTTGGCAATTTCTGTTCCTGCAAATTTTGGTAAACATAAGGCTAAGATATATTCTGAGATGAGTCGTGTTTTGAAACCAAATGGTGAGCTTGTTTTGAGTTGTTATAATAATGAGAGTGAAACCTTTAGGGAAAGAATGAGAGTTTATGAGAGCATTGGAGCTCCGATAGAGAAAGTTGAAGGGACAACCGTTTTTATTAAATCTAGAGACGAGGATTGGATTTCTGAACAATATAGTAGGGAAAAATTGGGGATGGATTTAGATAAAAATGGATTTGTTTCTGTTGATATGATCAAAGAGGGGATTGGTCTTTTTTGCAGGGCTAGGAAGAAATAATTTTACTAAATCTTTATAAATTCCAAATGGGTTTTATAATTATAAGATGGTGAAGAAAAATAGAGTTAGGAAAATATTTCTTGCTTTAGTTGTTGGTCTGGCTGTTGTAAGTTTTTGGCGAGGGGCGTGGCAGCTTATGGATTTGTTTCTTTTTCCTAATAATTATATTTTGAGTAATGTTGTTTCTCTTGTTGTTGGCTTTGTGCTTTTGGTTTTTACGCATCATGCGATTCGAGAATTTTTGTAAAATTATTGTGTTTTTGGATTGTAGTTGCCTTTTGTTGGTTCGTAGTTTTTGATATATTTTAATGCTTCTTCTGGTGTTTCTACTATTTTGATTAGTTTATGGTTGTCTTCGGGGGCGAGACCTTCTTTGCATGTTTTTTTGATTTGCTCTATTAGGGGATCATAGAGGCCGTTGGTGTTTATTATGACGATGGGCTTTGAGTGAAGGTCTACTTGTTTTGCTACGAGGACGTCCATAATTTCGTGGATGCTTCCGAATCCGCCTGGGAGTGTGATGAATGCGTCGGAGTGTTCTTGCATTTTTTTGAGTCTGTCTCCGAAGCCTTCTGTTATTATTGTGTTTCCTTTGCCAACAGCAATATCAACCCACATTTTCGGAATGATTTCAGTTATTTCATCGCTTTCTTCTGCAAACTTCTTTGAGACTTCTCCCATTAATCCGCGATGACTTCCTCCATATACTAGGTGGTGGTTTTCTTGGGCTAGGAGTTGTCCGGTTTTTCTCGCTACATCTATGTAATCTTGATGAAGACCTTCTAGCGATGAACAGAACACGCATATTTTTGTCATGGTAGTTTTTGCTTTTTTGCTTATATAAATCTTTATAAATTCCAGATGGGTTCATAGTTTTATGGTTGATGGTTTGAAAATTGAGAAGAAGAGCAAGGCGATTGGTGGGCTTGGCGAGGGCGATAAGCTTTGGATTAATGGAAAGGAAATGAAGGTTGATAAGCAATATTTGTTTCAGGATCATGGGAATATGAAGGAGATGATTATTGAGGTTTTTAATCCGGAGAATGAGCGAGAGTATCAGATTCGATATTTTGATGATCAGATTGATACGTCGATTGAGATTTATGAATTGCTTGAAGAATTTGAGTATGTTAGGCGGGAGCCTAAGGCCATTGCTTGGTAATTCTTATTTTCATTGTTAATTTCTTGGTAAAATTCTCCTGACGTACGTTTGTACGCGGCGTCGAATTTTACGCTGCGAACTTAACTAATGAAAATAAGAATTTGGTATGTTTTTTGACTATATATATTCTTAAAAATAAGAATTTTCTTTGTATTTTATGGATAAGGATAATGTGGATTTTGAATCGGATTATACGATTCCGGAGCTTAGTCGGTCTAATGAAAAACCTAAGTCTACCGGGATTTTTACGGCGGACAGGGAGGAGATTAATGAGATTTATTCTAGGATTGATTCTGTGATTGATTGGATAAAGCAGTTTTATGATCGGTTTCAGTATTTGGAAAATGAGCTTGTCGGGATTAAGGCTGGTGTTGCTAAAAATGAAGTTAAGATTAATGATATTTCTGGTGATGTTAGTAGTTCGTCTTCTGTGAAGTTTGGCGCGGATTTGCAGAAGTTGGATCATGACTTGAGGGCTTTGTCGGAGAGGGTTGAGGAAAATAGGATCCATGCGAATGAGATTGAACGGGATAAGAAGATTGTTGGCGAGGGGGTTCGGACTAATGAGTTGTCTACGATGAATCGGAAGGTTAATTATAATCTTGAGAAATCTAAGACTATTTTGGCTGAAGTTGAAGGTGTTTTTTCTAAGATTCAAAAAATTAAGAATGATTTTCAGGGTTTGGCTTCTGGTAAGGATGATGAAGATAAGGTGACAAAGTCAAGGGATGTTTTGGAGGCGTGGAATAAGGTTCCTGGTTTGGGAGAATCTACGCCTAGAAAAATTGAGCCGCCGCCTGCGAAGAAAGATTATAAGAGATTGGTTGATGAGGAAGACGAGAATCTTGGATCTTATCCTGTGGGCAGTAAGGAGTGGTTGAGGGAAGTTAAGAGAATTTCTAAACAGTGAGTTTTAATTTTTTTTAATCGTAAGTTTTATATAGTATTGGTTACCAATAGTATATTTATGGTAACCACACAAAGAAAAGATACGGCGGTTCGAGTGAGTCGATGGTTGGATGATGCGGTTGAGAATTATATTTCTGATAAGAAAATGAAGGTGGAATTTCCATCTAAGCGTAACTTTGTCGATAAGGCAGTTATGCAATTTCTGGAGGGAAAAGGGGTAAATTTATCTGAGTAATAATTTGGTTTATTATTCAGATAAATTATATTTAAAAAATGAGGAGGATAATGGATAAGATAGAACAGGCGAGGGAAATGTTCATGGCTTTGGAAGGTCGACGTGAAAACGTGGCCGATATTGCTCGGCGGACATTTTGTATTCAAGATAGATTAGCTGGGTTGGATTAGTTATTTGTTTTGAAACATTTTGCTACTATTAGCGGGAATATGATTGTGGCGTCTCCGTGGACTTTTACGGATTTTGCGTCCCCAGATATTTTTCCCCATGACACTGCTTCGTCGGGGGTTGCTCCTGAATCTGAAGCGTCGAATTCTTGCGCCGTATTTATGTATACTGCGTAATCTGCTCCGTTTCTGTATAGGTTTGCGTTGCAAATGTGATGTTTGATAACCCCTGAGCCTAGTATTAGCATTCCGGTTTTTTCTTTGCCTAAGGATGAGTTGTTCATTTCAACCATGTCGTCAGTTATTTCTATTGAGAAGTTTGGGTTTTTGTTTTTGTAAAAGTATATCATGTCTCCTAGGGAACCGTCTAGAAGTGCTGGGGCGAAAACAGGAATATTGTTTTTGTAAGCCCAGTAATATATTGATTCTTTGTTGTCTATTTCTTTTCCTAAGAGATTAATTAATTTTGATGGAGTTAATTTTTCGTTTTTGTATTTTTCTAGAATTGGTAGCACCCAGTCTTCGAAGGTTGTGTATCTGTTGTTTGGGACGATCATATTCCCTGTTCTGTTTAACCCTTTGTCTCTTAGCTTGCTTCCTTCTAGATTGAAGTCTGCAATTTTGAAATCTTTGAAGCATTTTATGAAATCTTCTTCTATTCCTCCGGCGGTTGTTACAATGAGGTCGATCATTTTGTGTTGGACTAGGTATTTGAAGATATCTCGGAGTCCTGAGGTTACCATATTTGAGGTATACCCGAGGTATATGAATGCCTTTTCACGACGCATTTCTTTTATAATTTTTATTGCTCTGCCTAGGTTTGTTGCTTGAGCGCCCATGTTTTGATATGAGTCTAGTAACCCATCTAAGTCTATTTCTTTGTTGAAGTCGGGACCTTTTACGGATGGGCCTTCGAATTCTTCTGATTCCTTTAGTATATTTTCTTCTGGGTTGTCGTTTTTTGTCATATAATTATTGGTAGAAGTTGACTTAAAAGTTTAACTGAATATTGGTTTTTATCATATAAATGCTTAAAAGTTTTGGATGTCGTTTTTCTAAATGGATGGTAAATTTGTTTCTTTTTATGCTGGGTTTGGCTCTTGGTTTTTAGAGGCTAGTTTTAACGGACTTTTTACTTATAGTGTTACTATTCCTATTAATGGTAATCGTGAAAGGGCATTGGAAGGATTGGCGAGCTGGCTTTTCGATCATGAAATTACTGTTTATGGTTGTGTTAAAATTGATTCCCCTAACAAGGATTTATCTCTTTTAGATAAGAAGGAGGCCAAATATTTGTTTGATAGGACTTGTGAACTTAGAGATCGATAAGGTCTTTTTGTGAAGTTAATCTAATAATTTTTGTTTTGAATTTTTCAAATTCATCAATTGGTACCATTGCGCCCGTTGCCTCTTCGTGCCCGCCGCCTGTTGCACCGTCGATCCCTTCAATTGTTTGTTTCGTGATTTCTAATGCATTTTTTCCTCGGATTGAAATATTGACTTTTTCTGGTCGTTTGAATGCGACGACTATTAGTTTGTTTTTGTGGTTGAAGTATAGACGGTTTGAGATTTCTGCGGACATGCTTGTGTTGCCTGAGTATGAGAAGAATAATATTGGTGAACTTTCGTCGAATCTTTCTTCGGCTTTTTCTACTTGTTTGTTGTAAAATTCGTTTAGCTGGGAGTATCGTTTGTGGGTTTGTCTTGTTTGTGGGTTTTCTTCTAGGATGTCGTAGATGTTTTTTGCTTTGAATAGGTATTTCATTAGTCTAACGACATTTGTTATTGAGTCCATTAGGGCGAAGTTTAGCATTCTGACCATTTTGCCGACTTCTGTTGCGTGGAGAGCTTCGAATGGTTCTAGGTTTGAGTTGAAAAGTTCGGGGGATTCTTTTTCGAAATCTTTTGCGAAGTCTGGCATGTATACGTCGCCGATGCATCCAATCATTGCTAACCAGAGGTCTTCTTTTTTGTTGAATATTTTTTGAGCGATGTAGGTCGTTGGTTCGGCTTCAGGTAAAGAATTATAGTAGGATGTTTTATCGATTATTTCTTGTGGGGTTTTTGTTTCGTGATGATCAATCCAGATTATTGGTATACCTTTTTCTTCAACGCCGTCTACAAACTCTTTACTTACTTCTGCTTTGTCTAAAATGAAAACTGCGTCTGGGTTTAATTCATCTACTTTTCTTAGGTATTGATCTTTTAGGTCTGGGAATGATTTTATTGCTACGCCTCGTCCTCGGTCTATTGCTCTTCTTAAAATTAGGAATGCACAGAGTCCGTCTACGTCGTTATCGAAAAAGAATAGGGGGTTTTGTGATTTTTCTAATTGTTCACGGATTTCTTGGAGTTGGTTTAGTGATAGCATTAACAAATCACCTTTCCGTTTAGTATTTGTTCTCTTAAGTTGCCTATGTCTTCGATTATTGATGAACTTCTATTTCTTAGAAGTGGCTCTAATTCTTTTGATTCTATTTTTAGGAGATTTTCTAGGTTTTTTGATATTTTGACTATTTGTGATATTTCTTTAGCAGATAGGGAGAGGTGTGACAAGAATCGGTATCCTCGAGGTGAAATACTTTCTTCAAGTGGTTTTTCTAGGATTAGTCTTGCTATTGATTCTATATCAAGTAGTCCTTCGAATGTTATATTTGAAAGAAGGGTTTTTGATTTTTTTAGTGAGAGTGTAGCGTAATCTCTTAGGATTTCATTTTCTCTTTTTTCTACGCCTCTAAGAAGTTCTTTGTATCTCATGTGCATAATATTTCCTTCTTTACCTAGTTCTGTGAAATTTCGCTTAATTGATTCTGAGATTTTTAGAATTATTTCGGCTCTTTGAATTACTTTGCAAATGTCGCCGATTGAAACTAGTTCTGACATTTCTAGGATATTTAGATTGCTGATTTGTTCGTCTAACATTTCTCTTTGTTTTTCTAGGATTTGTAGATTTGAACTTATGTTTCTAGTTAATTCTTCGGTTGATTTTAGATAGTAACGGGACTGTCCGTGGTATAGTGTTGTTTTCTTTCTTCTTTCTGAGACTGCGATTGTGAATGTGTGGGCCTGTTTTGCGGTTCGTTCTGCTGCTTTGTGCCTAGTTCCTGTTTCAAGAGTGTGGACGGATGTGTCTGGGTTCATTAGGATATTTGCGTAGAGGATTCTTTTGAGGTCTGAGCTGACGATTATTGCCCCGTCCATTTTACAGAGTTCGAAAAGTTTTTGGGCTGTGAATCTAGAATTAATTCTGAATCCGCCTTCCATGATATTTTGAGAGTGAAGGTTTGGGGTGTCGAATACAATCATTGCTCCGAGATCGGACCTAACTACGTCGTCTATTACTGTTCTTAGGGGGGTTCCTGGTGAGACCATTTTAATGAAATCTATGAATGTTTTTTCTTTTTCGACTGCCATACATGAAGAAAAGTGAGTGAGGTATTTATATTTTTATGCTTAATTTTTTAAATTGGGGTTTGTTTGAGATTTTATGGTTAATTATAAGAAGAAATATCAGAAGATTGTTGACGAGTTAGTTGGGGAGAGCTTTCCTGAGTTGAATGGGAAGAGGATTTGGGTTTCTGAGGCTAATGAAAAAGTTAGTAATAGATGTTTGGCGGCCACATACTACTTTGTTTTGTTTTCTTTTGTTAAAGTTGGTCGAAAATTCAGGGGGTATACTGATTTTGAAGCGAGGGGAGTTCTTGCTCATGAGATGGGACATATTTTGCGTTTTGAATCATGTAGTCTTTTTGGTAAAGCTTGGAAGGGTTTTAGGTATTTTACTTCTCGGAAGGCTCGTACTGTTGAAGAAAATGCTTGTGATAGAATTGCTATTGAGAAAGGGTATGCGAGGGGTTTGGCTTCTGTTAAAAAGAGGAAGCGAAAGAATCGTAAATATCGTGATTGTTATTTGTCTGCAAAGCAGGTTGAGGCTTATGCCAAGGAGATTGGGAAATGGTGAAGTATATTTTGGGTGTTGAGTCGACTGCGCATACTTTTGGGGTTGCGGTTGTGGATTTTGATGGGAAGATTTTGGCGAATGTGAAGGATGCGTATACTACCGAGGAGGGTGGGATGATTCCTTTGGAGGTTCGGAAGCATCATAAAGAGGTTAGTGATAATTTGTACAAGGAGGCCTTGGAAGAAGCTGGGATTAGTGAAGATGAGATTGAGGCTATTGCCTTTTCGAATGCTCCTGGTCTTGCTCCTTGTTTGTTGGAGGGGATGGAGTTTGTTAAGGGGGTTGCTTCTAGGTTGGATGTGCCGGTTGTTTGTGTTAATCATTGTGTTGCTCATTTGGAGATTGGGGAGACGGTTGGGGCGAAGGACCCTGTGATGCTTTATGCTTCGGGGGCGAATACTCAGGTGATTGCTTACGAGGCTGGGAAGTATCGGGTTTTTGGTGAGACTTTGGATTTGGGTGTTGGGAATTTTATTGATACTTTTGCTCGGTATGCTGGGCTTGGTTTTCCTGGAGGGCCGAAGATTCAGAAGTTGGCGGAGGAGTATGGGGATAAAGATAATTTGATTGAGCTTCCTTATTCTATTAAGGGGATGGATGTTGCGTTTTCGGGGTTGCAGACTAAGTTGAAGAATTTACTTGACAAAGGTGGGGATGTTCGGGCTCTTAGTTATTCGATGCAGGAGACGGTTTTTGCGATGTTGGTCGAGGCTGCGGAGAGAGCTTTGGCGCATACTGGTAAAAGTGAGTTGTTGCTTGGTGGCGGGGTTGCTTGTAATTCGCGGTTGCAGGAAATGTGTAAGATTATGTGTGATGAGAGGGGCGTTGAATTTTTTTGTCCGGCTCGGCCTTTGTTGGTTGATAATGCTGGGATGATTGGGTATTTGGGTTTGAAGATGTATAAGGCTGGAATTTTTGAAAAAGATTTGGATAAGGTTGATATCTCGCCGAGGGAAAGGACTGATGATGTTGAGGTTAGGTGGAAGTAAACTCTAGTGTATAGATAGGTCATAGTAATAGAGTCCTTTGTTTTTGACTATTGCAAAGTCGAGATATGGGATACCTTCTTGAAATATAAGTAGGTCTTTACATATTGCTATTAAATATTCTTTAATTTCTGAATCTGGTATCTGAGAGAATATAATTCTTTTATTTGTAATAGGTATTTTGAATGAAAAATCTGGTTTGATATCTGTTCCGGATTTTCTTGCTCCTTTGACTATGTCTATGAATATATTGTTTCTAGTTTTTAATGCATGTCCTTCTAGGTCTACATTTGAATCATTGTAACACATTCCTAGAGAAAAAATTCTTTTTTCTTTTGGAATTTTGTCATTATCCATTTCTTTATTTAATTCTTCAATTGAATCTTTGATTTGGTTTCTTGAGATATTAATCCGTTTCCATTTTTTAATTTCATAGGGGTGTGCATTTATTTTGACTCTTTCATCAGACCCTATCAAAAGTAAAGATTTTTCTTTGTTGAGCGAGTCTAATTGCTTTGGTGATATTTCGGAGAATTTTTTAATATGGATAAATCCTTCGGGTAGCCCTAAGCTTTTTAATAATAATAAGCCTTTAATGTTCATAAGAGTTTTACAGTTTTGGATTATAAAAAATTATCTTGTGTTATTCTGGGGCAATATTGAGGTTAGGTGGAAGTAAGATTTAAATAATTCTAATGAGAGGTTGTTTTATGAGGATTTTTGTTGCTGGTAGTATGCAGTTTGCGAAGGAGATACTAGAAGCGTCAGAGAAACTTGATGAATGGGGGCATAAGTCTGCGTTTGCGCCGGATACTCATGATTGTGTTAAGGATTCTTCTTTGAACGAGAATGAGGGACATTGTTTTAATATTGATATAATGAGGGCGTGTATGAACGAACAAGAAAAGTGTGATGCGATATTAGTGTTGAATTACGACAAAAATGGTCAAAGGGGTTATCTTGGAGCACATGTGTTAATTGAATTGGGGTTGGCGTATTATTTAAAGCAAAAAATATTTTTGTTGCATTCGATTCCTTCGAAAGAAGAAATAAGGTATGCAGTTGAAGTTATGCACATGAAGCCAGTAATTCTTGAAGGAGATTTGGAAAAATTGAAAGAGTATGTTTTGTGATTAGTGGCGATAGTTTTATAAAGCTAATTTTGAGTTTAATTATACCAATGAAGGGTTATCCTGAGGGGACTTCTTGGAACTAAAATATACACTAAAATGGTATCCATATATGACATTGTAGAGAAAGCGGCTAAGACCGGAAAGGTTGACAAGGGCGTTAATGAAGTGACTAAAGCAGTTGAGCGGGGCGTCGCTAAGCTTGTTGTCGTTGCATCTGACGTTGACCCAAAGGAATTAACACAGCATTTGCCTATTCTTTGTAAAGAGAAAGGTATTAAGTTTGCTGAGGCTGATTCGAGAGAGAAGTTAGGATTCTCTGTTGGAATCAATAGACCTACTGCAGCAGTTGCAGTTGTTGAAGAGGGCGAGGCTAATCTTGACTCTCTTGAATAATTTCCTTAAAGGAAATATGAATGCGACTGACTAATTAGACCATGGCACTCGAAGAGTACCAAAATATATAAGGAACAAAAAATAAGAAAAATTATGGCAAAAGATAAAAAACAAGAACCAAAGAAACAAGAAAAGAAACAGGGAGCTTCGAAGGGTTCGGAGAACTTGACTTCAGAGGGTGCAGTTCCTGCGATTGTTGAGGCTGTTTTGGCTAGGGCTGGAACAAGGGGCGAGATTACTCAGGTTAAGTGTAAGATTTTGCAGGGAAAGAATCGAGGAAAATCTATGAGGAGAAATGTTCGAGGACCGATTAAGAAGAGAGATATTTTGATGCTTAGGGAAACTGAGATTGAGGCTAGAAGAGTTATGAAAAGAATAAATAAAGGTGGAGGCAGGGATTAAGATGGATGGAGAACAGACTAGTGGATTGGCATTGAAGGTTTGGTGTGGACAACGGTTGAATTCCGATGAGGTTGCTATTGTTGATGGAATAGGTTTGGTTTATTTTGAGAGAGGTGGTTCTGGTCATGTTAGAACTTCTTCTTGGACACAGGTTCCAATTGAGCAAAGGAAAGCTCTGGGAGATAAGGGTATAATTTTTCATCATCCTCATTATGGGATGACTAGGGAGGGGGTTGATTAAGATGCCAGTTTGTAGTTTTTGTAAAAGCCAATATGAATTTCCTAAGGGGACGACGGTTGTTCAGAAAGATGCGACTGTGAGATATTTTTGTTCTAGTAAATGTAGGAAGAATTCTGAGATGGGAAGACTTTCTAAGAAGGTTAAGTGGATTAGGAAGAGTGATGTTGTTAAGGATGAGAGGGCAAAGCATGAGGCTTCTTATAAGGCGAGGCAAGAAGCTTTGAAGGTTGCTGAGGAGGCTAAGGCTGCTCGGAAGACTAAGAAGTAATTCTAAAATTATTTAAATACGGTTATTGTCGTGTTTGCATGTGGGTTTTGAAATTAAAACTTGAAGCGAAAAATCAACTTCTTGGAAGTTTAGCAATGAAGCATGAAGTTTCTATGACTGGCTATCCTCTTTCTTATTGGAAGGATAAGAAATTTTTGTATTTGATGACTGCGGGGTTTATGTTTGGTGAGAAGAAAAATAAGAAAGCACTTGTTCGAGATGTGAAAAAAATGTCGGATTTTTTAGAATTTGAAGTGTCTGAGGATTTTGTGATATCTGTTTCGAAACAGCCCCTTTTTTCTGAACCTGCTTATAATCCAAAGATAATCAGAGTTGAACCTGCGATAATTAATAAGACTGGTTATCATATTTGGAATTTGGCAAGTTTTGATAGGAAAGCTCTTGAGGAAGTTTTGAGATTTACTGAAAAATATCTTGGCGCAAGTGTGCTTTATTTTAGGAAGGAGAGCGTTAGTAATATTTCTTTTACGAGGTTATTGCCTGAATTGACTGGTAATCAGAAGAGGGCGTTGGAGATTGCTATTAATAATGGATATTATGAATATCCCAAAAATATTAAAATGGAAAAGCTTGCGAAAAAAATGGGAATTTCTTATTCTACATATCAAGCACATTTGAAGAAGGCAGAGGGGAAACTCTTGCCTGATGTTTACAAGGATTTGTAGTTCTGAGCGTGAGACACGACAATTGTCGCTATAAAAAATATAAGGGGTTTTTGTGTTGTTATTTTAAGGTAACTATAGATGGAAAAGAAGAAAATATTGCAGCAAATTTTAGTAAAATATGTTTGTAGGGCTGGATCAAGAGCGCGTTATCCAATATCTACTGCGTCGAAAAATAGTGTTTCTATAACTGAGTTTGAAAGGTTTGTAAATACTATTACAGATATCCGAGGGATAGATGTTTATAATTTGAAAGAGATATTGTCTTCTAGTCAAGGACAAGGATTTTTTACTTTTGAGGGAGAATATTCTTCGGAAGCTACGGTTGAGAGATGTTATAATAAATTAAGAGCTCTCGTGGAGGATTCAGGGAGAAATATTGAAAGAAGTTCTGAGGTTCCTGGAAAACATCGGTTTGTTTATATTTCTCTTCCGAGAAATTGCATTAATCATAAGTATGTTCCTAATGTAAGGGATTATAGATATGTTGTTGAAGTAGCCGATCGATTTATATTGGAGCTTACTCTAAGGAAGTAAGGAGCTAGATATAATATATAATTTTTTTGTCAGCGTCGCTAAATTTGATTTTTGGGACGCAAATGTTTATAAAGTCATGTTGGTTTTTTGTGGTACTAGAGGAGAATAAATGCATGGAAGATAATTACTCTGCAAAGGATATTACCGTTTTGGAAGGTTTGGAGGCGGTAAGGAAGCGTCCAGGGATGTATATTGGTTCTACTGATAAGTATGGTTTGCATCATTTGGTTTACGAGGTAGTTGATAATTCCGTCGATGAGCATATGGCGGGTATTGGGACCACGATAAAGATTACGATTGCTAAGGATAATTCTGTGACGGTTGAGGACGATGGTCGGGGAATGCCTGTTGATCCACACCCTATTTATAAGAAGCCGGCGATGGAAATTATTGTTACGAAGTTGCATGCGGGTGGTAAGTTTGATAATAAGGCTTATGCGGTTTCGGGTGGTCTTCATGGGGTTGGTATTAGTGTAGTTTCTGCTTTGTCGAAGGATATGACTGTCGAGGTTAGGAAGGGTGGTAAGGTTTATTCCCAGAGTTATGGTATTGGGAAGCCGAAGGGTGACGTTGCTGTTATTGGTACGGTTGACCCTAAAGAGCATGGGACTAAGGTTACGTTTTTGCCTGATGATACGATTTTTACTATTGCGACTTTTGATTATAAGACACTGGCGACGCGGTTTAGAGAAACTTGTTTTTTGAATGCCGGTTTGAAAATTATTTTTACGGATTTGCGAGGGGAAAAGGAGAGGAGCGAGACTTTTCATTATGCTGGTGGCTTGGTTGAGTTTGTTAAATGGTTGAATAAGAATAGGACTGCAGTTCATCAGAAGCCTATTTATTTTAAGAGGGAAGAAGGAAGTACCGTTGCTGAGGTTGCGATTCAGTATAGCGATTCTTATAATGAGAATATTCAAGGTTTTGTTAATACGATAAATACGATTGAGGGCGGGACTCATGTTGCTGGTTTGAAGTCGGCTTTGACGAGGGTGATTAATGATTATGGTGCGAAGAAGGGAATTTTGAAGAAGGGGCAGAAGTTGACGGGGGATGATGTTCGTGAGGGTATTACTGCTGTGATTTCTTTGAAGTTGTCGGAGCCTCAATTTGAAGGGCAGACTAAGACTAAGCTTGGTAATAGTGAAGTTAAAGGGATTGTTGATTCGATGGCTACTGCGGCTTTGAATGATTTTCTTGAGGAGAATCCGGCTGTTGCTAAATCCATTTTGAATAAGGCTACTGCGGCTTTGAGAGCTAGGGAGGCTGCTAAGAAAGCTAAGGAGTTAGTTCGGAGGAAAACTGCGCTTGGTGTTGGTAGTGGTTTGCCTGGTAAGTTGGCGGATTGTTCTAGTAGGAAGAAAGAATTGACAGAGCTTTACATTGTCGAGGGTGATTCGGCTGGTGGTACTGCTAAGGGTGGACGGGACCGAGAGACTCAGGCTATTTTACCTTTGCGTGGTAAGATTTTGAATGTTGAAAAGTCGAGTCCGTCTAGGGCGCTTTCTAGTGAGATGATTTCTAATATGATTACTGCGATTGGGACTAGTGTTGGAGATTCTTTTGATATTACTAAGCTTCGTTATAATAAGATTATAATTATGACGGATGCGGATGTTGATGGGCAGCATATTAAGGCATTGATGTTGACTTTGTTTTTTAGGTATGTTCCGCAGTTGATTGAGGCTGGGCATATTTTTGTTGCGGTGCCGCCGTTTTATAAGATTAAGAAGGGGATGAAGGATTATTATGTTTATACTAATGATGAGTTGAAGTCGAAGACGGCTGAGCTTGGGGGGAAGTGTGAGATTAGTCGGTTTAAGGGTCTTGGTGAGATGAATGATGAGCAATTGTGGGAGACGACGATGAATCCAAAGACGAGGCGGTTGAAACAGATTTCTATTGAGGATGCGGTTGAGGCTGATGAGACTTTTAGTTTGTTGATGGGAGATGCTGTTGCGCCTAGACGAGCTTTTATTGAAGAGAATGCGGATAAGGCGGAGGTGGATTTGTAATGGTAGAAAAGAATTCAGATGAAAAGACAATTAGGGTTTCGTTTTGTCCTAAGTGTAAGTCTAGGGATGTGAAATATGTTTTTGGGCTTGGAAATTTATTTGGGGTTATACCTAAGATGAAGTGTGGTAAGTGTGGCTTGGAGTCGATTAGTTTTCCCGTTTTGGTTACAACTAAAAAATTATTGGAAGCTTCAAATAAGGCTAAGGTTAAGAAAGTTAAAAAGAAGGGGGCTAAGAAATGAAGAGAGAAGTTGTTACGCTTTGTGGAAGTACTAGGTTTATGAAAGAGTTCAAAGAAGTTGAGCGTGCCTTGACACTTGATGGGAAAATTCCCTTGCCTCCTGCGATTTATGGTAAGGCGGAAGGAATTGGTGATTATCCGGAAGAGCTTGGGAAACATTTATTTGATTTGCATTTAGATAAGATTAAAATGTCTGATTCTATTTTTGTGATTGACGTTGATGGATATATGGGTGGTTCTACTAAAAAAGAGATTGAATTTGCCGAGGGAGAGGGTAAGAATGTTAGATATTATTCTAAAGAGAAAGATTATATTAAAAGTAAGTTAGAAAAATTGGAGGTGAAGAAATGACGCCGGAAGGAGAAGTTGAAGAGACTGAGGAAGTTCAGAATATTGAGGGTATGGATGAGGCGACTAAGGAAGCTGACGAGTTTGCGCAGAAGAGGGAGGAGATGAAGTCTTTAGTTAAGGCTAAGGAATTGATTGATGCTGAGGTTTCGTCGGAGATGCGTGAGGCTTATTTGAATTATGCAATGTCGGTTATTGTTGCTCGAGCTTTGCCTTCGGCTGAAGATGGTTTAAAGCCGGTTCATCGAAGGATTCTTTGGGGGATGAATGAGATGGGCGTTTTTCATAATAAACAGACTAAGAAGTCTGGTCGTATTGTTGGGGATGTTATGGGTAAGTATCATCCTCATGGGGACGCTTCGATTTACGAGGCTATGGTTAGGATGGCGCAGACTTGGACTTTGAGATACCCGTTGGTTATTGGTCAGGGTAATTTTGGTTCTATGGATGGGGACGGGGCTGCTGCGTCTAGGTATACTGAGGCTAAGATGCAAAAAATTAGCATGGAACTTCTTGAAGGTATTGATAAAAATACTGTTGAGATGACACCTAATTATGATAATTCTTTGGAGGAGCCGGTTATTTTGCCGGGTAAGCTTCCTACTCTGTTTTTGAATGGAGCTGCTGGTATTGCTGTTGGTATGGCTACGAATATTCCGCCGCATAATTTGAATAATACTTGTGATGCGATTTTGACTTATTTGGATAATCCGACTTGTGAGGATAATGAGTTGATTAAAGCGATTAAGGCTCCGGATTTTCCGACGGGTGGCCTAGTTAGTGGCGAGATTAAGAGAATTTATACTGAGGGTAAAGGTAGATTGATAATTGATGGTAAGGCGACTGTTGAGGAACCGAAGACGACGAAGGGAAGAACTAAGATTATTATTACGGAGATTCCTTATCAGGTGAACAAGGCGACTTTGGTTGAGCAGGTTGCTCTTTTGACTCGGGACAAGAAGTTGCCTGATGTTTCTGATATTCGTGATGAGTCGAGCAAGGGTAAGGTTCGGGTTGTGATTGAGCTTAGGAAGGATAGCGAGGCTAAGTTTACTTTGAATAGGTTGTATAAATATACGCAGCTTCGGACGAGTTTTAATGCGAATATGTTGGCGTTGGTGAATCGTGTGCCGAAGACTTTGAATTTGCGTGATTATATTAAAGTTTATGTCGGGCATAGACAGGTTATTATTAGGAAGGCTAAGGAGTTTGATTTGGAGAGGGCGAAGAAGAGATTGCATATTGTTGATGGATTGTTGATTGCGCAGTCTAATATTGATGAAGTTGTTCGTTTGATTCGAGCGGCGAGGGGAAAGATTGAAGCTGCGGCTCAGTTGAAGGCAAAATATAATTTGACGGACAAACAGGTTGAGGCTATTTTGGATATGAGGTTGCACCAGATTACTAGTTTGGAGTTTGACAAATTGAAGGGCGAGGAGAAGGACTTGAGGGTTTTGATTGATAGGTTGAATCGGATTCTTGGGGATGAGAAGGAAATTTTGAAGATTATCAAGAAGGACTTGGAAGAGTTGAAAGAGAATTACGGGGACACTAGGAAGACGAAGATTGTTGGCGCGGCTGAGGATTTTGAGGAGAAGGACCTTGTTGATAAGAAGGATGTTGTTGTGACGATTACTGATAAGGGTTATATTAAGAGGATTGATTTGCAGCAGTATAAGGAGCAGCGTCGAGGTGGGAAGGGCGTGATTGGGTCGGATTTGACGGAGGGAGATTTTGTTAAGGAGTTGTTGACTTGTTCGACTCATGATTATATGTTGTTTTTTACGGACAAAGGAAAGGTTCATTGGTTGAAGGCTTATGAGGTTCCTGCTTCTGCTAAGTCGACGAAAGGGAAAGCGATTGTGAATTTGTTAGAGCTGAAGGATGAGAAGGTTACTAGTGTTTTGTCTGTAAGAGAGTTTAATGATTATTTGATGATGGCCACGGAGAAAGGTGTTGTTAAGAAGATTGAGTTGAGTCAGTTTAGTAATCCGCGGAAGGGTGGGATTAAGGCGATTAAGGTTGCTGAGACTGAGGATACTTTGATTAGTGTTAAGCCGATGAAGGAGAAGCAGGAAGTTCTTTTGGTTACAGCTAAGGGTCAGGCGATTCGGTTTGGTGGCAAGGATGTTCGGGCTATGGGTCGGGCTTCTTATGGTGTGACTGGAATTAAGTTAGATAAGGGAGATAAGGTTGTGTCTTTGGAAGTTTTACCGATTGAGAATGCTAGTAAGTTTTCGGTTTTGACGATTACTAAGAATGGTTATGGGAAGAGGAGCGAGATTGAGGATTATCGTTTGACTGGTCGGGCTGGTAAGGGTGTTATTAATATGAGGGTGACTGATAAGACTGGTGAAATTATTACTTCGCAATCTGTGACGGATTCTGATAATATTATTGTGACGACGAAGAAGGGAATTGTGATTAGGACTCCTATTACGAATATTAGAATAATGGGACGAGCGACGCAAGGTGTTAGGATTATTAATTTGAAGGAAGGGGATAAGGTTAGTGATTTGACTACGGTTCCAACGGATGAAGGGATAATTGAAAAGGCTTGAGTAGAGTGCAATAATTCTTAAATAGGTTTTTTTGGTGAGTTTTTATTATGGAAGTTAGGAAATTGGGTTATGTTTATCAGGTTGATTTGGCTAAATTAGCTCTTGAGGCTGGTAGAGAAGTGGATAGAGGTTTTGGTTGTGAAAAGTGGGGGTCTGCCGCATATCTTTCTTATTTTTTTCATATGTATGGGCACAAGAAGATTAATACTTTTTATGCTGCTTCGGTTATATCTACTCTTTTGGATGAGGAGATTCCTTCTACTAGAAGAAAGAAAGGTCTTGACTCTCGCGAGCAAGCCTTATTTGTTGCTAGTTATTTAAGAAATTATCGTAAATTAAGTCGGGGAGATCAAGAACGTCTTAGAGGGATTTGTTATTTGACTTCGGGAGTTGCTGAGAGAATGAAGGATTTTAATGGAGAAACTGTTTTTGAAAAAATTATTTCTGGAGAAGCTGTTTTAGTGGGTTAAACTTTTTTGGGTACAGTTAGTTCTTGGATGTTTGGGGCCGTAGTGGATTTTGGTTTTTCTGGAGTTTTGGTTTTTTCTGGCAGAGAAGGTACTACTTTTTCTTTTTTGAAAATTTTTTTCGTGGCTGCTTCTGATGTGCTTTTTGGTTTTTGGTTTTTGAATACTTGAGGTATGCTTTTTCTCTCTTCTTTGGATTTAAATGTAGAGCTTGCCATTATTACGTTTATTGATATGTCGATTGCGTAGGCTAGGATTAGGTAGAGAATCATGTCGATTATTAGGTTTCCTAGTTTGAGTGGGAGTTCGCCTGGTTCCATCATTTTAAGTTCGAGGAATGTCCATGGTAGTCCGATTTTGACTGAGACGTCTATATCTCCTGCAATAAGTGATCCAAATGGGAATTGAATGAGTGCCATAATTAGAACGAATACAAAAATTCCTCCGAAAATGTAGCCGACTTTTTTTGTTGGAATGAATGATTTTGGCATGGCTCTTCTGATGCTTTGGGCAAGTGTTTCTTTTCCAGCGAATCTATATCTGACGTTTTGGGGTGTGGTTTTTTTAGGGCTTGGTTTTATTTTTAGGGTTTTTGGTTTGGCGACTGTTTTTGGTTTTGCCATTGCTGATTTGTTTGGAATTGCATTTGTGACAGGTTTTTTTGGTGTTATAGAATTATTGTTTACCTCTTTTTGGATTTCGACCATGTGATATTAAGGTAGTTTGGTTTTATAAATTTTGAGGCTAGATGATTTCGCCGAATCCGATTAATCGCCAGTGCCCATTTAGGTTTCTTGCGATTCCTATCGATTCGCCCTTGAGCGGGACTACTGGGATTTTTAGAGTTAGTTCAATTTCTTTTTCGTTGGTTTTTACGATTTGTCCAACGGTGATTGAAGTGTTTAGGCTAAGCATGAGCATTTCGCTGACTTTTGGTTTTTGAATTTCTTCATGTTTTCCTGTTCCGAATATTTCTTCGAATAGTGTGTATTGAATTGTTATTTTTTCTGTGATGTCTGGAAGATTCCCTATTTTTGAAGCCACTCCCCCAGATAATGCGTCGGCTTTTGTTAATGATGGATCAAGTTCAGTTTCGATTGCTAGGCTTCCTCCTGGGGTCGCTTCTGTGATTTTATGTTTCCCTCTTTGCATTGAGACTATTTTTGATTGGACAGTTTTGTATTGGTATTGGTTGTGTTTTTTATGGGAGTATCCTGGTTTTATTTCTATTTCGTCGCCTACTTTTAGTATTCCTTGTTTTAGTGCGCCTCCGAGGATTCCTCCATGAAGTTCATTTATTGTTGTTCCTGGTTTGTTGATGTCGAAACTTCTTGCGATTAGGAATATTGGCATTTCTTCTTTGTGGGGTTTTTCTATTTTTATGTTACAGAGTTCTTCTAGTACTTTGTCGAGATTAACTCCTTGTAGTGCTGATGTTGGTATGATTGGTGCGTCTTCAGCGATGGTTCCTTTGACAAATTCTTTGATGTCTTTGTAATTTTTCATTGCTTGTTCTTTTGATATTAGATCGATTTTATTTTGAACGATAATTACTTTTTTGATTTTTTTTGCCTTTAGTGCGACGAGGTGTTCTTGTGTTTGAGGTCTTATCCCTTCGTTGGCTGCGACGACTAATATTGCTGCGTCCATTATTGCTGCGCCGGAAAGCATTGTTGCCATTAGCATTTCGTGCCCTGGTGCGTCGACGAACGTGATATATCTAATAGGTTTTCCTTTAGATTTAGCATCAACTGTGAATTTCCCGTTTTCGTTTTTGACAATTGCATCTGCGTATCCGAGTTTTATTGTGATTCCTCTTTTGAGTTCTTCAGAATGTGTGTCTGCCCATTTGCCTGATAGTTTTTGTAGAAGTGTTGTTTTGCCGTGATCGATATGTCCGACTATTCCGACGTTTATTGTGTCAATTTTTGATATGTCTGATTCTGTCATATAGTATTGTAAAAAAAAGAGTTTTTAAGGGTTCTGTAGAATTGTTTGATATTAGTCTTCTTTGATTATATTATTTTCTTTGACGGATGTGTCGATGAAGTCAACGAAACGCATTATGAGTTCGACTGCGATTATGAACAATAGATAATATGGGATATTGACAAAAAGAGAAGGAATTTCTGTCATTCTTGCAAATAGTGCTTCTACGTTGAAGAATGCTGGTTTTGTTATTGCAATTGCTAGAAGTGTGAATGGTAGCATTTTGGCTAGGTCTTTGGAAAGGCTTTCGCTGACGTATGATGTGGCTCTTACTGCTGCGACTAAAGCTGCAGAGATTAAAAGAATAACTTCGATGCTTATTCCTTCTGCTAGTGTTAGGATTAGGATGGCTAGGATGCTGAACCAGAAAAATGTTAGGACTGGGAGTAGTATTATGTATTCTATAATATAGAAGAATACTGCGAAGAGTTTTACAGTTGCTGGATTTTTGTATTGATTGTATTGGCTTAGATTAAGTTCGATAATGTTTTTCTTTGCTAGAAATCTGTAGAAGTAGAATACGAAAATGGAATAAACGACGATGACTGCGGTGAAAAATGTGAGAGTGAAGAGAAGATTCATTTCTCCGACTGGCAATCCTAAAAGACTGCCTATACTTTCCATCGCCTCTGCCATGAAGTTTAGAGTTATTAGAAGTTTTTAAAGATTAACTTTATTCAGCTTTTGGTTCTTCTGCTGGAGCTTCTGGTTTTTCGAAAAGGCTGTCGAATTTTTTCGTGCCTTCTTTTAGAACTTTAGAATTAATTTGAACAGTGTCTAGAGAGATTTCTTTTCCTCGGACTGTTTTTCTTAATCGTAATCCCTTTGGTTTTTTGTTGAATTTCTTTTCTCCCTTTGGTTTTTTGTGCATGCCGCGTCCGTATCCTAGTAATTCTTTTTTTAAGTTTGGGCCGTCGATTTCTGCCATTCCGCAAAATCCTGCTTTGTCTGAAGTTCCTGTTATTTCTATTTCGTAACCTGTTAAATCTTCAGAAATTTCTTTTCCGTCTATTTTGTCGCCAATTGAGTATCCAACTAGCTTTTCGTCTTCAGTCTCGACTTTGAATGTTTTTCCCTTATGTGATACATTTATTTTGAATGCCATTTTGTTTTAAGTTTTCCGAGGGTCTTTGGAACAGTGTCCTATCCTCAGCATATAACTGTATAATTTGATGGAAATTTGGGTTTAAAAGCGTTGGGGTTGGTAGAAATATGGAGCGTATGTTGGATCTGGGCACGAGCTTAATGTTTCCATTATTGATCTATATACAGGTTCTTCCCTTGCCCCCTTTTCTTTGAAGTGGTCTATTAGACAGTCTACTGCCATTGCTCTGAATGTATTAAATATACCAGCAGTATTGACGGTTATTTCTGTTCTTTGTTCTCTTGTTAGGCCTAAGGATCTTAGGTCTCTTACTCTTTGTGAAAAGGTGGGGTTTATTTTCATAAATATTTTTGTTTGAGGTCTTTTATATTAATTGTTGTAGTGAATTAGGCTACCTTTAGGAGGTTGTGGTATACTTGGGCTGTTATGTGGCAGTCGGCTAGGGCGTCGTGGGCTTTTGTGTAATCGATTTCGAAGAATTCTGCGACTGTTTGGAGGTTGCTTCGGAGGCCGCATGGGATGTTGCCTTGTCTCTGGAGGTTTCGCCAGATATACATTGTGTCTTCGTGTTGGTGGTGGAATTTTGAGAATGATTCGCCTTGGTCGAAGAGGGCTGAGAGGAATCCTTTGTCGAAGTGTAGATTGTGGCCGATGAGTGGAGTTTCGTGGAGGGAATTATTTTCGATAAAGTTGTTGATTTGGTTGCAGGCTTTGCAGGGTAGAATTGCGATTTTGTCGTGTTCTTCTAAATTTATTCCGTTTACTTTTAGGGCTGATCTTGAGGCGTTGTAATTGTCGTGTTTTATGAAAATGTGGTTTTCGCCTAGGATTTTTAGGTGTTTTCTTTCGACGTCTATTAGAAGCATTCCGACTGTTAGAGTTTTGTTAAAGCGTGGAGAGAGTCCTGTTGTTTCTGTGTCTATCACCAATCTTTTCATTGTAAGAAATATTGGGTTGGGTTTATATGGATTGTTGTTCGAAACTGCATTATAATTATTTTTATAAAGGGATTTTGTTTTAGGGTAATATGGATGAAGGGCATAAAGAAACTGCGATGAGTAGGAAAGCTAGAGAGATAATTGGGGAGTTGGCTCATCCGGATTCGCCGATGGGGAAGAGAGTGTCTACCTTAAGATATGATGAAAGGTTGAGAGATAGGGTTTTTCCTAGCGGAGAGGCTTCTTCTGTTGCTTTAGCGGAAATGTTTGACAGGTTTAGTTATCCTGTGGATTTTTTGCCTTGTTGTATTAACTTAAATTTAACAGAGGCGGATGTAGAGGGGATGTTTCAGGTTCATTATAGAAACATGTTTGTTCAGAGGGAAAGTATTACTACAGCAAGGAGATTGTATACAAGAGATTGTAAATTGTTTGGCATTCTGCCAAGTGACGATTTCCCCGATTGGGGTGATTGGAGAGAATCCATGAGAGAAGATAATACGTTTTTTGATGAGCTTATTGATCTACTTTAGATTCCCCAGGTTGGATTTTCTCTTCTTTTGATTTGGGCTATTTCTTGGATGACTGATTTTTCTTCGGCCGAGAGTAGGTCTTTGTGTTGTTTGAATTTTCGGAATTCTGTTTCTGAGAGGTTTGTGTAGAGGGGTTCTCCTACTGTTAGTTGTCTTTCGAAGTTTACTCCTGGGATTGAGACTGCGACTTCTTGTCCTTTTGTTGCTTCTTGGACGTTGTTTTTTTCGTGTTGGATTTCTTTTATTTGTCCGATTTTTGTGTCGTCTTTATTTATGAAACGTTCTCGTGTTTTTAATTTTCCGCCTGAAATTTCTACTCCGAATACAGCTGGGGATGAATTTCTGAATACGAAATCTAGAATTGTTATTTTGCAAATTCTTGGGAGTTCTTCTAATTTTTTTCTTTCGATTTCTTTTAGTTTTTCAGTTTTGAATTTTTCGAGGTTTTCGATTAGTTTGTAGACGACTGGGTCTGTTAGGATTTTTACGTCTTTTAATTCATCGACTTGGGAATCTTCTGCTAGGTCGACGTTGAATCCTAGAATTATTTTGTCTTCTTCGGGGAGGGCGTTTGCTGTGTAGATGTCTTTTTTTGTGATTGGGCCGATTCCAGCTTTTATGACTCGGATTTGTTTTTGTTGAAGGAGAACAAGTAAAGCTTCTAGTGAACCTAGTGAATCTGCTTTTGCTACTATTCCTGTTTGGTCGGTCTGAATTTCTTCAGATATTTCTTCTTCGAATTCTTCAGATATTTCTTCTAGGTTGTTGTTGATTATTTGGAAAGGCATTCCTGGAAGGATTTCATCTTTTGAGACGATTTGGATTCTTAGTCCTGAGGCTGCTTCGACTTCTGATTTTGTTTCAAAGCCCTTGTTTAGAGGACGAGCTTCTTGCATATTCCTAATTTTTGTTACGACTGGGTCGCCTTCCATTGATGCGATTGCAATTTCGTCTGTGTTTTTTAGTTTGCCGTCGTAGAGGATGCATTCTAGGAAGTTTACTGCTTTGTCTTTTTTGACTTCGAGGATTACGCCCTTTCCTTGGTCTTTGATTTGAATTCTGTCTGTCAAGAATTTTTGAGAGAGAGCCGTTATCATTGCTAGGATTTCGTTTATTCCTTCGCCGGTCTGGGCTGAGCATGGGACGATTGCGATTGATTTTGTGAAGTCTTCTATTTTTGAATACATGTCTGCTGTGAATCCGTGTGAGTGGAGAGCTCCGATGATTGTGTAGAATTTTTCTTCGAAGTTTTGTTTGACGTTTGTTGCTTGGTTGTCGACTCCGGTGTTTTGTTGCCAGCCTGAAACGTTGTCGATTTTGTTTAAGGCGATAATGAATGGGGTCTTGTTTGTTTTTAGAATTTGGAGGACTTCGGCTGTTTGGGGCTTGATCCCGTCGTTGATGTCGATTACTAGGACTGCGATGTCGGCTAGGGAGCCTCCTCGTTTTCGAAGGTTTGTGAATGCTGCGTGGCCTGGAGTGTCGATGAAAAGTAGGCCTGGGATTTCTAAAGGGATTTTGAATTGTTCAAGGATTGTTCCGGCTCGGGTTTGGATATTTTCTTTTGGTAGGGTTGTGAATGAAATTTTTTGGGTGATTCCACCAGCCTCGCCTTCTTGGATAGAGGTTCCTCTAATTTTGTCGAGTATGCTTGTTTTTCCATGGTCGACGTGTCCTGCCACTGTCACAATTGGTTGTCTTATTTTCATGTATATTCGAGTTATGAAGGATTTTTAAATATATATTTCTTGTTTGTTTTATGAATTATACTATTGCGAATTTGGAGAAGGATTACGAGCTGGAGCTGGAGCGTGTTGTGGGCGAGGTTCGGAAATCTGGGGCTGAGACGGTTTTGTTGCAGTTGCCTGATGGGCTGAAGCCGTGGGGTCCTGCGATTAGTGATTATTTGTCTGAGAAATGCGAGGTTGAGATATCGATTTGGCTTGGTGAATGTTTTGGGGCTTGTGATTTGCCGAATAGTGATGCTGATTTGGTTGTGCAATTTGGGCATGCGGCTTGGTGATTAGGAATCTTTTTTGAATTCATCCCCCCTGTTTTTATATCTATAAAATGCTTTTGATACACTTCTTTTATCTCTTGTAGAATTTCCGTTATGAAATCTTTGGTTTATTTCTTCTGCTATGTTTTGTGCATGTATTCTACTTTTTCTTTGATAAAGGGGATCTTGGGCCAATTCGCAAAGAGTTCTTATCTCGTCATTTGACCAGGGTGTGTCCTTGTTCTAATATTCCTTTTTGTCCTGCTTTATGTTTTTCTATATAACTCATTGCATGTACGCCAGTTTTTCTTTCTAGGGTTAATTGCCCTGATTTGTAACCTACTTCTTTTCCAAGTTTCCTTCCCTGTTCTACGTGGTGTTCTTCGGATATTCTGGTGTAGTCTTCTGGTTCCATTAGACCCTCATAAAATATTTCTTTGAACATTTCCCAGTCTCCTCTGTAGCCTCTTAATGCATAAGTTACTGCCATTTGAGCTGTACTATGACTTATCCCAAATTTTTCTTCGAAGTTATGTTCTTCTACAATTTCTCTTAAAGATTTTCCGTCTCTGAAATCTTCTTCAATTCCTGGATGTTGTGTTTGTAATATTATTCCTAGATATATGCCATGTCTTATTGCTGCTTTTTGAGAAGGTTCTAAATTTGTTTCGAAGATTCCTGGTAGGATAAATTTGTTTGCCATCTTTGGGCATGTCTTTGGTGGAAGGGGGTATAACGGTAGAAAGTTCTCAGGGGTTTATAAGAATTCTGTTTTGCGATGTTCATGTTTTTGTATATAAATATTTATAACGGGATTTTTCTGTTTGGGGGGATGGTGAAATATATTTTTGTTACGGGGGGTGTAATTTCTGGTGTTGGGAAGGGTGTGGCGACGGCTTCTGTTGGTCGTATTTTGAAAGAGTATGGCTATTCTGTGACGGCGGTTAAGATTGATCAGTATATTAATTGTGATGCTGGAACTTTGAGGCCGACGGAACATGGTGAAGTTTGGGTGACTGAGGATGGCGGTGAAATTGATCAGGATCTTGGTAATTATGAAAGATTTTTAGAGGTTCCTCTTTTTAAAAAAAATGCGATAACTACGGGGAAGATTTATCAAAGTTTGATTGAAAAAGAAAGACGTGGAGATTTTCTTGGTAAGACTGTTGAGATTATTCCTCATTTTCCTAATGAAGTTAATTCTAAGATTAAAGAAGCTGCTGAGGGTTATGATATCTGTATGGTTGAGATCGGTGGCACAATTGGAGAGTATCAGCATTTGCCATATATGTTTGCTGCGAAAAGTTTAGAGTTAGAGTTGGGTAGGGATAATGTTTGTCATATTATGGTTAGTTATTTACCTATTCCGAGCCATATTAATGAAATGAAAACTAAGCCAACTCAGATGGCTATTGGGATGCTTCGTGAATCTGGAATTCAGCCTGATTTTATTTTTTGTCGTGGGAGGACTCCTTTAGATGAGCCTAGAAAGAAGAAGCTTGAAATCTATGCTAATGTTCCATTTTCGCATATTATTTCTACCCCTGATGTTGTTGGCGAGGGGACTGCTGACACGATTTATGTTGTTCCTTTAAATCTTGAGAAAGAAGGATTTGGTGACAAAATTCTAACTAGATTGAAACTTGCAAAGTTGAAGAATCCTGAGTGGGATGCTTGGGCGAACATGGTTGCTAAGAGTACAACCGCAGAAAGGAGTGTTGAAATTGCTTTAGTAGGAAAATATTTGGATATTGGGGATTTTCAATTGACGGATACATATTTGTCAGTTGCGGCGGCCTTGAATCATGCTGGAGCTAAGAATAATTTGAAAGTGAATATTAATTGGGTTGATTCGAAAAAGATTGAAGATGGTCGTATTGACTTGTCTCAATTTGATGGGATACTTGTTCCTGGCGGTTTTGGTGGTAGTGGAGTTGAGGGTAAGATTTTGGCGATTAAGTTTGCTCGGGAAAATAATATTCCTTATTTGGGTCTTTGTTATGGAATGCAATTGGCGGTTGTTGAGTTTGCTCGAAATATTTGTGGATTGGATGCTCATTCGACTGAGATTGATAGTAAGGTTGAGCATAAGGTGATTGATATTTTGCCGGAGCAGGTTGGTATTAGTGATAAGGGTGGGACGATGAGGCTTGGGGCGTATCCTGCGGTTTTGAAGGTGGGGTCTAAGATTGCTGATATTTATGGTGTTGAGGAAGTGAGTGAGCGGCATCGGCATCGATATGAGGTTAATCCTGAGTATCATGATGTTTTGGAAGATAATGGCTTGGTGATTTCTGGGAAGAGTCCGAATGGGAAGTTGGCTGAGTTTATTGAGTTGCCTGATCATAAATTTTTTGTGGCGACGCAGGCGCATCCTGAGTTTAAGAGTTATCCTATGAAGCCGAGTCCTTTGTTTGATGCTTTTGTTAGGGCGTGTTTGAACTGAGTATAATAATTCTTAAATATCTTGGAGTGTTTTGTATTTGATGGAAGGGAGAAGGTCTCTTGAGGAAATTAGGGAATCTGCTGCTGCTAAGATTGAGAAAATTGATCGACTTAGAGATTTACTTGATGATGATCGTGCTGAATCAGCAAGGTTAGTGAAGGCAGGAGTAAGAAGTTTAGATTCTGCTGGCGACCTATTGAATCGTTATCGAGTTATCAATGAGAAATATATTGATCCATATAGAAGTTTGGTTTTTCAAATTGAGGAGAGGGAGGGAGAAGAGATTTTGGTTTTTGAAACTTTGATTGATGGGGGCGTAGTTAATTTTGATCTTAGGTATGGCACTCTGAGGGGGGATGTTATTTTTGATGCTGGAGATGGCACAATTGAAATTCCTGTGAGAGGAAAATATCATTGGGTTATGAGTGGGAAGAGTGATTCAAAAGTGAATCTTTTTCATGAGAAATGGTTTGAGAGAAGAGGTTCTATAATCCGACCGATTCAGAGTTTAGTTCATTTAATGTTTGAGTGTCCTGAAGAGGTGGTCCGTCGTTTTTGTGGAGATATTTCAAGAAATACTAGTGCGATTTATTTGGGTGGTAAGGTAGACGGGCATATGATTACAGTTCATGGTGGAGTAGAGGCTTATCGGGCGGTTGGGGAATTGCTTTCTGATGAGAATCCGTAACTAGTTTCACCTTAATGTTTTTAAATCTTAATTATTTGGGATTGTTATGAAGAAAGTATTTTTGATGCTTGTGTTTTTGCTTAGCTTGACTTTTGTTGCAGCTGTGCCCGAGACGAATGTTTCGTATTTTTATTCGATTGGGTGTACTCATTGTGCGACAGTTTTGGATAGTGGGATTTTGGATGAGGTGGCGGTTATGGAGGGTGTTAATTTTGAGAAATATGAGACGACTACGACTCAAGTTGCTCGCGATAAGTTTTTGAGTTTTGTTGATGATTTTGGAATTGAGAGAGCGGGGGTTCCCTTTTTGGTTGTGGAGCGTGATGGTATGTATTCTTATTTGATGGGGGATGAGCCGATTATTAATCATGCTGTTGATTCGATTGAAAATTTTAGGGGGGTTTCTTTTGATAAGAATACTGATGAGCCTTTTATTGGGAGCTTGAGTTTGGGGGTTGTTATTGTTGCGGCTTTGATTGATTCTATTAATCCTTGTGCGTTTGGGGTTTTGCTTTTCTTGATGGCCGTTATGCTTTCTTTGGGTTCTAATAAACGTGCTCTTAGGTCTGGGCTTATTTATACTGTGGTTATTTTCTTTGTTTACTTGTTGGCTGGGCTTGGGATTATGAAGTTGATTAATTCTTTTTCGATTTTGAATTATGTGAGTATGGTTGTTGGTGTTGTGGTTTTGATTGGGGGGATTATTGAGTTGAAGGATTTCTTCTGGGAAGGTAAGGGGATTAGTTTGAAGATTCCTGTTGGTGCGAAGCCTTTGTTGGAGAAGTATATTAGGAAGGGGACGTTGCCTGCAATGTTTGTTTTGGGGGCTTTGGTTGCTTTGGTTGAGTTGCCTTGTACTGGTGGGATTTATTTGGCGATTTTGAGTTTGATTTCAAATAGTGGGGGCGAGGGAATTGTTTATCTTTTGATTTATAATTTTATTTTTGTTTTGCCTTTGTTTTTATTGACTTTTATGATTTATAGAGGTATGAAGGTCGAGGGGATTAATGATTGGGTTCAGAACAACAAGAAGTTTATGAGACTTGCTGCTGGTTTGATTATGCTCTTTTTGGCGTTTACTTTGTTGGGTGTTCTGTAATATCTAAAAATTTATAATGGGCTTATATGTTGTTTTATTATGGGAATAGTAGATTGGGTTAAGGGACTGGGAAGTAATACGCTTTATTATCCTGGATGCTTGACGAAGGGAGTTTTATCTAAGGAATTTGATAATTATAAGGAAATTTTTAATCGACTGAAGATGGACTTTATTCTTTTGGGAGATAAAGAAGTTTGTTGTGGTTTGCCGGTTTTGAATGCGGGGTATCGAAAGGATGTTCGAAAGTTGGCGCAGAAGAATTACGATTTATTTAAGAAGCATTCTGTTGGGAAGATAATTACGAATTGTCCGTCTTGTTATCATACATTTAGTGAGGTTTATCCGAAGTTGGTTCGTGAATGGGATATTGAGGTTGAGCACGCGACGGTTAGTATACTTAATGCCTTGAAGAAACGGAGAATTAAGTGGAAGGGGATGGAGGCTGATCGGGAGTTGGTTAGTTATCATGATCCTTGTCATCTTGGGCGTTATTCTGGGATTTATGAGGAGCCGCGAGAAGTGATTGAATTATTGGGTGGAAAGATTTTGGAGTATGGAGTAAATAGGGAAAATGCTTTTTGTTGTGGTGGCGGTGGCGGAATGCGGGCTAATTTTCCTGAAGTTGCGAAGAAGATTGCATCGATGAAAGTGAAGCATACTCCTGAAGAATCTAAGAAGATAATTTCTCCTTGTGGGCTTTGTTATTCTAATATTAAATCTGCTAGTGATAAGAGTACTGAGTTTTCGACTTTTGTTTTGGGGCGACTTAGGGGGATGCAATGAATAAGAATTTGATGAAGGTTTATGAGACTGATGCTTCGCAGTTGAAGGGTAGGGCTTTGGATGTGGTTTTCCCGACGACGATTATGGAGGTTCGGAATTTTGTTGCTAAGTCTAAGAGGGTTGTTCCGAGGGGCGCTGGGACTGGTTTGAGTGGAGGTTGTGTTCCTCAGCATGGTTTGGATGTTGTTTTGGATTTATCTAAGTTGACTTCTATTAGTGAATTTGATAAGGAGCGTATGATTGTTGAGGTTGAGGCTGGTGTTATTTTGGATGAGTTGCAGGCTTATTTGGCTAGGCATGGTTTGGAGTTTCCTGTTAATCCTTCGAGTCATGCGGTTGCTACGATTGGGGGCATGATTGCGACTAATGCTGTTGGGAGTCGGGCTGTCAAGTACGGGAAGACTTCTGATTGGGTTAAGTGGGTTGAGGTTGTTGACGGGCATGGTAATTTGTATCGTAAGGGTGTGACGGAGCTTTCTGATTATGCTGGGATGGAAGGGATTACTGGCGTGATTGTTAAGGCTTGTTTGAAATTGTCGCCTTTGAAGAAGAGGACAGCGTCGCTGGTTCCTTTGACTAGTATTTCTAAAGTTATTGAAGTTGTTAGGGGATTGAAAAGGGATTCTTCGGTTTCGATGATTGAGTTTTTGGATAAGAAAATTTCTAAGGGGCTGGAGATGGATGAGAAATATCATTTGCTTATTGAGTATGAGAATGATTCTGGGTTTTTGAAGGGTGAGGAATATGAGGCGGTTTTGGCATTGAGGGATAAGGTTTATCCTTTTGCTGCTGGAGAAGGGTATGTTAGGATTGAGGATCCTAAGATTTTGTTGGATAGGTTTGAGAAGTTGATGACTTGGTTGGAGGTGCATGAGATTCCGGTTTTTGGTCATTTGGGTGTTGGTATACTTCATCCTTGTTTTAATCATAATCAGGAGAAGTTGGTTCCGGAGATGATGAAAGTTGTGAAGCGGCTTAGTGGGCAAATTACTGGTGAGCATGGGATCGGGATATTGAAGAGGCCTTTTGTCGAGGCTAATGATAAGAAGATTTTGATTAATGTGAAGAAGAGGACGGATGTTTTGGATAAATTTAATGTGGGGAAGGTGATATGAGCGAAATAAATTGGAAAGATAAATGTTGGGTAACTACTATTTATTTGGTTAGAGAGGATGGAAAGCTTTTACTTACATGGAATAAGAATATGAAGACATGGATTCCTGTTGGTGGACATCTTGAATTGGGAGAGACGCCTGAAGAAGCGATTTCTAGAGAAGTAGAGGAAGAAACGGGGTTTGATTTTGATTTTTTTGATAATGCTTCTTATGAAGATGGTGAAGATGTTAAAATAATTAAACCGTATAGGATTCAGATTGAGAAAGTTCCTCATCATGGGTCGCATATGAATTTTGTTTTTATGGGTAAGTGTTTGAGTTATTCTGAGCGTGATGAGAATGATGATAATGAAAAATTGAGGTGGTTTTCTGAGAAAGAATTATTTGAAGAACGAGGAGATTTTTTGGAGAGTGTTTGGAATTTGTCTATTATTGCTGTGAATAAATTTAAGGGGAATCATAATGGAAAGATTTAAATATATTTGGGGGTTTGTATAGGTATTACATCCCCGGTATGACGTAAGGAATGCCGGGAGTCTTTATTTTCTAAAATGGTTAAGAAACGTGCTATTGTTTTTGTTGACGGCAATAATTGGTATCATAATGTGAAGTCTGTTGTCGAAAAACCGCGGGCTATTGATTTTCAGAAGTTGGCGACTATGATTGGCGAGCATTTTGATTTGGATATTGCTGGTATTCGTTATTATAATTCTACTCCGGACATAGGCTTGGGGGATGATAATTATTATAAGCATATGGTTTTTTTGGCGGGATTGAAGAAGAAGGGTTTTGAGGTTAATACGAATAAGTTGAAGAAGATTAAGGTGAACGGGAAAGTTGTTCGGGTTGAGAAGGGGATTGATGTTATGATTGCGACGGATATGATTAGTAAGACTTTGGTTGAGAGTGAGTGTGATTGTTGTGTTTTGATTTCTGGGGATAGTGACTTTGTTCCGGTTATGAGGTTGATTAAGAAATTTGGGAAGGAAGTTTTGACGGCTTCGGTTTTGAGGGGTTATGCTAGAGAGTTGTTGCAGGGTGAGTTTAGGTTTTGGATTTTGAAAAAGCAGGATGTGGTTAAAAGTTTTGGAGGGTATGATGGAAAGTGAAGAAATTAAAAAAGAAGAAACAGGGAATGAAGAAATTGAGAAAGAAATGGAGCAGGAAGTTGAGAAAGTTATAGAGAACGAGGAAGTGAAGGAGCAAGTTGAAGAAGTTGAGATGGATGAGAAGGCTATGGAAGCTGTTAAGGAAAAGGTTGTGGAGACTGTTGAGAAGATTGAGAAGAAGGTTGAGGAAGTTAAGAAAAAAGTTGCGAAGATTGAGAAGGTTAGAGCTAACTCTAAGAGGCCGAGTGAGCAGGAAAGAATAGAGGCTGATAATTTATTGGAGGAAGCGAGTGAGATTTTTGAGGGGTGTATAAAGTGCGGGATGTGTAAGTCGCTTTGTCCGGTTTTCAAGGCGTTGAGGGAGGAGTCGGTTAGTCCGAGGGGCCATGCGATTTTATTGTCGGATAAGATTTTGGATAAGGTTATTTTTGAGTGTAATTTGTGTCGGGCTTGTGAGAGGAAATGTCCTTTGAATATTAAAGTTTGTGAGGCTGTTTTGAAAGCTCGTGAGGCTGCTGTTTTGAAGGGGAAGGGTCTGAAGGAGAATGAGGAGATGATTGAGAATATTCGTAAATCTGGAAATCCGTTTGGGGAAGGTGAAGTTAAGGATTTGGATAAGCTTTATTGTTGTTGAAGTGTTCTTATTTCTTGTTCATGTTCTTCGAGTGCGGTATACCAAGGTTTGGATAATCTTTTGCCTATTGCTGGTAGGCATTGCCTGATGATTTCATATGCATGTTTTTCTGGTCCTTCATCTCCTGTGTCTATTGCTCCATATGACATACCATCTAGAAATATCGAACATCTTTTTTCTGGGAGCATCTCAAGAATAGTTTCACAATTATGTCTATCATGTGGAGGTAATCCGTTCATTTCAATATCTATTAAATTTTCTTTGCTTTCTGCTAGTAGGTACACGGCTTCGAGGACTTCGCTTCTTGTGAATTCCCCTCCTTTTATGCCCTTGTCTAAATGTCTACTTATTTGTACAATTTTGCTTGTCATTTGAATTTAGAAGATTTATTGTACTTAAGTCTTTCTGTTTGTAGTTTTCTAGAGTAGTAACAATTTTATGTTAATTAATTGTGTGGTTTTGTGTTTGATAATGTATACTGCAGGATAATAATATTTATAACATTTCATTAGTGGTTGTTTTAATGGCAAAGTATAAAGTTGTTTATGCTGATGGGGATTCTCAGAATGGATTGAAAGAGGCTGTTATGAGTGGATTGTCTGGTCCTTTTGATGTTGAATTTGCTGAAGAATTAACCTCGAGATTGGTTGATGATCTTCTGAGTCGCGATGAACTATTTGGGTTGGTTACTCATTTCCCAATTGGTGTACAAGGTGTTCTTATGCCTTTTGGAGAGGGGGAAGCTAGTTCTTATGCAGGAGCTGCGCATTTGATAAGGACTTTACGGTGTGGTATATTGGGACCTATTGTTGTTTATACTGGTGCTGGAGGAGGTACTGGTGATGACTTTATGAAAGGTTTGATTACTGGTTCTGGAGCTAATGATATTGTGTTTAAGAATAATCTTGAGACAGATGTTTGGGAAATTAGGAGTAAAATGCTCGAATTAACAAGACGGTCTTAATTATGTGCGAACCAGAATTCTAATTTGTTTTTGTATTTTTTGTGTAGTCTTACGAAACCGAATCTTTCGAATTGGATTGTTGTTCCGATTTTGAGCTTTTCTAGTTCGTGTTCTCCGGTTCCTTTTATGATTTCTCCGTTGGTCATCATGATTTCTACTAGGATATTTTTGTCTGAGACTGGGAGCCAGTGGATGAATTTTGTTTCTAACTTATTATCTGGTTCTTCGGATGTGAATGAATAGATTCGTGGTTTTAGTCTGTCGATTTTTTCAGATTTGAAATTTAATAGATGCATTAATCTGTAGTTTCCGTCTATCATATTTTCCGCGTCTTGTCCTGCGATTAGGAAATCTTGCATTGTTTTGTATGTCCTGTGTCCTAGTTTGCCATTTGGGTGGAGTGGGAGTTTTGCGGTTAGGGCTGGGCATCCACTGATGTGTATTTTTAGAGGGTTTTCTACGAAGAAATATCTGGGGGATTCTTCGAGGATTTTTTTGTTTAAAGTATAGAGGACGTCAATTGGTACTTTGATGCTCGTTTTTTTAATTCCCATGTTTAGGATGAATTGCCTGATTGCTTCTGGTGAGATTCCTCGGTCTCTTAGAGATTGTATTGACCAAGTTCTGGGGTCATTCCATCCGGTGTAGGTTCCAGAGTTTACTTCTTGGGCGCCTTTTGATTTTGAGATTTTTACGCCTTCTAATGCAAAGTGGCCGTTGTAGATGACTTCTGGATGATCCCAACCGAAAATGTCCCAGATGAATTTTTCGACTCTTGTCTCGATTGCTAATTCCATTCCTCTGAGGATGTGGGTAATCCCAAGTAGGTGGTCGTCGATTGCCCATGAGAAATCTAGAAGTGGGTATACTCTGTATTTTGTTCCGAGTTTTGCGTGAGGTCTGTCTGAAATTCTGAACATGATTCTGTCTCTGAATGCTGGGTCTGAATCTTGTATATTTGTTTTGAGCCTGACACACATTGAGCCTTCTGGAGCTTTGAACATTTCCTTCCATCTATTAAATTGTTTTTCTTCATCGAATTGTCGACAAGAGCATTCAATACCTAGTGCCTTATTTTCTCTCATTTTCTCTTGTTCGCAATCGCAAACGTACATATAGCCTTTTTTTATCATTTCTTCTGCGTAGGAATAATATTTTTCGATTCGGTCTGATTTATAAATTATTTTTTTATCGTGCTTCACTTCGAGCCAGTTTATTGCTTCTTCGATTAATTTGTAGGCTTTTGGTTCGATTGGTTTTGCGATGGAGCCGATTGTGTCGTCCATTACTATTATTAGTTTCCCGTCGTATGTTTTGCAGTATTCGTCGTTTAGAAGTAGAGTTCTGGCGTTTCCGATGTGTAAGGGGCCCGAGGGGAATGGGGCAAATCGCATTACGACTTTTCCTTCTTTTGCGTTGGGTAAATCTGGAAGACCGTCTCTGATTTCTCTTTTGCTTGGTTTTCTTTCGACTTTAATGAATTCTTTTTTTTGTTTTTCTAAATCCATTGAGTTTACTTCTCTGATAACTTGCTGGATTTTTTGGATGTAGTCTTTGATTTCGGATTTTTGTAAACCTTCTGCGAAGAGGCCTGCTAGGACTGCGTTTTGGTTTGCGGTGCCGTTGTACTTGATTGCGTTTTCTAGTGCGTAGGCTTTGATGGTTTCGTAAGGTATTTCTAGCATAGTATAGAGAAGATGTCGGGGGTTTTAAATTTTACCAACCGATTAGTCCTGGGCTTGATTCTGAGGGTTTATTTACATCCAGTTTTCTTTCGAGAAGTTCGATTCTTTGTTCGAGTTTGTAGATTTTGTTATCGAGTGTAGTCATCTTGGCGTCGACTTCTCTTTTGTTGTAGCCGTCTGATTGTGTAGAGAATGAGTTTTCGGTTGGGGTCATGTTGAATAGTTCTGCGTTTGACGATGTTTCTGGTTGTGGGTTTTGAGATGTTGCGCCTAATTCTACGAATCCGTTGTCGTCTGTTGAAACTACAATGTCTTTTTTTGGGATTCTTACGACGCCTCTTCTTTGGAGTTCTCTAACGTCGATCATTCTTTTTTTCTTGCCGAAGATCATGGTTGGGTTAGAGTATCTATTTATTTAAAGTTTGGCGTTAATATTAAATACTGGTTTTGGATTGATATTTTATGGGGTTAGAAGTTGAGGCTGATGATAGCGTGAAGGATATTAGGAATGCGATTAAGGAGGTTATGATGAAGGCTCATAAGTCTGGGGAGTTGGCTAAATCTGAGCAGTATGATTTTGATTCTAATGGTTTTAAGCCGGTGAATTCTTTGAAGATGACTTTTGATTCGCAGCAGGCGCAGTTGGAGCCGATTTATTATTGGTTGTTGGATTTTGTTCAGGATGCTGGTTGGAGCATGGAGAAGACAATTGATAATTTTATGTCGAGTCCGGGTGGTGGACATTTTTCTGAGATGGGAGGGAAGGCGACGCGGATGCAAGAAGAGGGAATGAAGATCCTTGGTGGTTTGAATCAGGTTGTGAAGTCGGCTTTGAATTTGGTTTATGATTTGAAGGAGTTTGAGATGAGACTTGAGCATTATGACGATGCTAAGAGTGAGAATAAGCAGAAGAAGGAGAATGGGATGTTGGCGTTGAAACAGATTTGGTTGGATAATGTTGACTTGAAGAGGGGACGTGGGTCGATTCATCAGATGGCGGCTGAACTTGGTTTTACGACGATAAGGGAGGCTTTTATGATGTCGGATTCTATCGAAGAATTGAAGAAGTTGAATGACGACGATGAAGGTGGCATTATTAATGATCAGGTTATGAGAATTTTGCAGCCGCGGATTGATGAGTTTTTGAAGTGGGTTAGATATTCTGAGTCTGAGTTGCGTAAGAGGATGAAGATTGAGAAGAGTTATTTGAAGTCGCAGGTTGAGACGATAAAGATGTATTCGCAGTGGATGAAACCTTATTTGGAGGCGGCCGAGAAATTGAGGCAAAAGGGGTTTGATAAGAGTGCGGCTTTAGTGAATGCGTTTAGTACTTCGATGTTTCAGTTGCAACTTTTTGGGACAAAGAAATTTAAGATAGATGATTTGAGTTTGCCGGATAGGGATAGATTTGAGAAGTATGAGTCGCGGAGAAACTATAATCAGGTGATTGTGATTGGGTTTGTTTATCGAGGGCATGTTTCGCAGAGGGTGACTCAGAAAGGGGACTACGGGTTTGCGATGGGAGGAAGGATTGATATGACTTTTGATGCTTATGCTTTGAATGATGATGAGTTGGCTTTGGCTAAGAATAATATGGAGGAAGAAGATGTTTTGAAGAGCATGGAGTTTTCTGGGGATGTTGCAGCTGAGTCTTTGGCTGTGTTGAAAGAGGATTTGGATTATTTTTTGAAGAGTGATGAGGAAAAGGAGAAAGACGAGGAGGAAAGGAAAAAGAAAGAAGGAGAAAAGAAAGAGGCGCAGAATATTGATCCGTTTAGTGCTTTGTTTGGTGTGTTTTTTAGGAAGAAAGATAAAAAGAAAAAGGGGAAGGATAAGGTGATTGAGAAACCGGAGGATATTGATAAGGATAATTTTGTTGAGAAGATGATGAGGGCTAATGCGGCTAGTAGTGCTTCTGGTTGGTTGTATACTGTTTATGATATTTATAAGAAGGCTCACGGAATGGCTTCTGCTCCTGGGGAGGGTTTTGATGGTGCTGATATGGGAGTTTTGGAAGGAGAGAAAGAAGGTGGCGGTGTTGGATTTAAGGATATTTTTAAGGGTACACCTAAGGGTTAGAAAAGTAAATAAAGTTGGTTTCTATTAAATTATTATGGATGAAGAAGAAAAGAAGGCTCTTGCTGATGAGTTGGCTAAGAAGTTAGTTGAGTCCCGAGGGGATGACTCTGGTGAGCCCGAAGAGAAGGGAGAGGAATTAGATGAGTCTGAGGAAGAGGAGTATAAGGATGAGTTTTTGGAAGAGCCCACGGATGATGCTGATGAGTTTTTGGAAGAGCCCACGGATGATGTTAGTGATTTTTCTGTGACTGATACGATTTTGTCGTCGGGGGAGTCTAGTGAGGATTGGGGTCCTAGGGAATTGGAGGATGTTGTTGGTCGGGAGAAACTTGATAAGCATGATGATGATTCTAGGGGTGGGGATTTTTATAAGGAGGCTGCTGGCGGGGATTTTTATGATGCAACAGCGAATGGTACCAATGTATATTTAGAGGGAAGTCATGGAGGGGATTTTTATCAGGATTCTAGTAAGGGTAATGATTTGTATGGTCCTTCTGGTGGGCAGGAACTTTATAATGAAGGTAAAGGTGATGGTAAGTTTTATGATCCGAGAATTGAAGCTAGCGGGAGAGCTCATGACGAGGTTCGAAGTGCCGATAGGTCTAAACTTGAGATTACCGGTTTACAGAAGGGATTCGGGCGTATTGCGAAAGAGGGTGGGCGAGATAAAAGAGACAATGAATATCGTGCTGCAGCTTAGTTAGTTTTAAATAATAATTATTGTTAATAGTTTTAGGTGATATGGCATACGGTACGAGTTATGAGAATTTTTATGATGGGGGTGTGACCTCTCTTAGTCCTGAGTATGGGAATTTTACTGGTTATAGAATGACGGCGAATCAGTTGGGATTTCCGGGGTCTGCTCAGACGGCGAATCAGTTGGGTGAGACTGTTAATGCTTTGAAACAGGGGGTTAAGGCTTTTGAGGTTACACTGGTTATGCCGGATACTGCGGAAGTTATTCCTAAACAGCATTTTAAAGAGATGCGGGCTTTAATGAAGCTTTCGGGGGTTAAACCTTCTGTCCACGGTCCAGTTGTCGATGCTTCTGGTTTTACTGAGAAAGGGTGGGGCGGAGATATTACTAGAGCTGATAATGAGAGGCGTATGTTTGATGCAATTGAAAAGGCGAAAATCATAGATCCTAAGGGAAATATTCCGATTGTTTTTCATTCGACGAATGGGATTCCCGGGATGGAATATGTGCCTGGGGATGAGAAGAAAGGCGAGAAGAGATTTGAACCAGAGAAGACCTTTGCGATTAATCAAGAGACTAAACAGATGGCGCCCTTGGAGAAGGAGTATAAGTATCGGCCTGGTAAGGTTAGTACTTTGGATGCTAATGAGGGGAAGGGTAAGTTGTTTTCTTTGCCGGCTCAGTTGAATTCGATTAATACTACGGAGTGGGAGAATAAGATGACAGAGCTGGCTACTTTTAATAAGCATGCAGATGAAGTAATTGGTCCTTCTGCGATTTCTTTGAGGGAGAAGTATCAAAATGCGATTGCTTTGAAAGATGGGTTTTATGAGTATGATGAGAGAGGGATGCCTACTAAAAAGTTGGATGATCCTAATGATAGACAAAAGAGTGATTATAATCGAATGAAAAAGGCAGATATTTTTCTAGATAATGTTGAGTTGAATTTTAATTCTGCTTTTCATAAGGCTTATAAATATGGTACTGGTAAGCAAAAAGATATGTTGAGAGAGTTGGCTAATAATTATGAAAAGGCGCAGGGGTCTTTGCATCCTGATGCTGTTTTGAATCCTTTTTTTAAGCGTGAGATTTTGAGTGGCGCTATTGAGAATTTACAGGAAATAACGAAGGAGAGGCGGATTATTAGAAATGGAAGGGCTATTGAAGATGAGGATTATGGGGCTCCTAAGATTTTTATGGAGGTTGAGGATTTTGCTAAGGACAAGGCTGCGACTACTTTTGGGAATTTGGCGATGAGATCTTATAAGGAATATGGCGATAAGGCTCCGGTTATTGCTATTGAGAATATGTATCAGGGAATGGCTTTTTCTAAGGCTGATGATTTGAGGGAATTGGTTGAGAAGTCAAGGGATAAGTTTGCTAGTCAGTTGATTAAGGAAAAGGGTTTGACTGAAAGTGAGGCCAAGGAGGCTGCCGAGAAGCATTTGGGTGTTACTTGGGATGTTGGGCATTTGAATATTATGAAGAAGAAGGGTTTTACTGATAAGGATGTTGTCGAGGAGACTAAGAAGATTAGGCCGCTAGTTAAGCATATTCATTTGACTGATAATTTTGGTTTTGGGGATTCACATTTGGCGCCTGGGATGGGGAATGTTCCGTTTAAGGAAATTATGACAGAGCTTGAGAAGAATGGTGATTTTAAGAGTATGAGGAAGATTGTTGAGGCTCCGGGTTTTGTTCAGCATTTTAAGAAATCTCCGCATCCTTCGACGATGTCTGCTTTTGGTTCTGGGATTTATAGTATGAAGCAGGGGCCTACTTGGAATCAGGCGATGGATATTGTTGGACCGTATTTTGCTGGGTATGGGACTGTGGATCCTCAGCAACATCATTCGATGTACGGGTCGGGGTTTACTACTATGCCGGTTGAGTTTGGCGGGATGATGCCTGGTGCTGGTGGGCAGTCTAGATTTGGCGGGACGCCGATGGCTTAGAGTCAACATTTTTGCTGGTGAAAAAATCGTTGGGTGAGCTCTGTAGAGTTCGTAGGAATAATTTCCAAGGGTAAATCTTGTACGTTATCTTCATTGGGCGGGGAAGGTTTTATAAAATATAATTACTATTGATTGGTGAAAGAGATGGTAGAAAAAAAGGAAAAGAAAGGTGTTTCTAAGAAGAAGTCTAAAGAGAAGAGTGCTTTTCCGACTTTGGGGCTTGTTGGGGAGCGTGAGATTGCTAGTGATTTTGCTTTGAAGGTTTATGAGAAATTTGATCAAATGATTAAATCTGTCGTTTTGTTTGGGTCTTCAGCTAAGAAGGTTTCGACACCTGATTCGGATATTGATATTGTGATTATTATTGATGATGTTTCTGTTGTGTGGGATCAGGAGTTGATTGCTTGGTATCGTGAAGAGTTAGGGAAATTGATTCAGGTAAATCCTTATCGGAAGTCGTTGCATATTAATTCCGTGAAGTTGTCGACGTGGTGGGATGATATGATGAGGGGAGATCCTGTCGTTATTAATATTTTGAGATATGGTGATGCGTTGATTGATTTTGGTGGTTTTTTTAATCCGTTGAGGGTTTTATTGAAACAGGGAAAAATTCGTTCTACTCCAGAATCGATTTATACTCTTTTGGAGAGGGCGCCGACTCATATGACTCGGGCTAGGCAGTCTATGTTGGCTGTTGTTGATGGGCTTTATTGGACGATGGTTGATAGTGCTCATGCGGCTTTGATTGCTGCTCAGATTATGCCTTCGTCGCCTGAGGAAATTCCCAAGGTTTTGAGTAGAGAGTTTGTTAAGATCAAGGTTTTGGATAAGAAGTATGTTACTTATTATGAGGAGATTCATTCTGTTGCTAAGCAAATTATTCATGGGAAGTTGACGTCTATTCGAGGGAAGGATCTTGATGAAATGTTTGTTAAGGCTGACGAATTTCTTAGAGAGATGTCAAAGTTAGTTGATGATTTGATTGATACTCAATCTTAGAATTCTTGGAAATAAAAAATAAAAAATTAGGCAGCTGCTCTTTCTGCTATGGTCCTTATTGCATATGTTGCTACGTCTTGAGTTAATGGAGTTAAGTTTGCTGCGGCTGCGTGCTTTTCGTGTAGATCTTTCATTTCTTGTGTTAGTCCTGAAAGAATATCTGCTGTTTTAATCGCTGATAGTATTTTTCCCTTATTGTTCTTTTTTGCCATATCAATTCTTAGTTTTATTTTTTCTTCAAGAGATTCTTTTGCTGTGGAAAGCGCGTCTGCATGTTCTTTGAAATAGTTTCGTGTTGTTGTTATAAATTCTCCCGCTCCGTAGTGGAAAAGTGCGAGTGATGCTCTTTCTTGGGCTTCTTCGTCTTCTATTCTTAAAAAGTGATCTGCGAAACGTACTATGTATGATCCCATAACTTTAGATTCATTTTTTATGGTTTCAGCTATGAATGTTTCTGGGGTGTTGGCTATTGTCTCCCTGGTTTTCTTTGACGTTTCTACAACTTCTATTACTTCATTGTATTTTCTGTTGCCTCCTTCGATTTTTTCTGTTGGACAAGATTTGTATCCAATGTTAATTTGATCTGGTTCTTTTACTTCTTTTGTTACACTATAGAAATGTTTGTCCACATAAAGAGAAAGATCTTCCTGTCCTCCATTTAATCTAGCGTCTCTTCTGTTGTCTAGCATTCTTGTTGAGTGTTCTGAGGGGTTGTCCCCTGTAAACGAAGCATAATCTCTTATGCCAGCTGTAGTTGTAAGATCAAATTTTTCTAATTTATCTAGACCTGTTGCTGTGTCTGTCAAGTTTTCAGGTCTATATTTAGGACTAGCAACTTTCTTTCCTTGTTCTATTGTTGTTAGACTTCCTAAAATTGTATCTAATGCCATACTAAATATAGTGATAAAGGGTATATAAACTTTTCTATTTGTTGTATCTGATGAGGGGTAACAGATTTAGACAAATAAAAATTATTAACTAAAAATATCTTCTGCTCTTAGTTCTTTGTTTTGATTTTCTTTGGGCTTTTCTTCGACAATCTCAATGTCACTTTTAGGTTCTTTGAATGGCTTGACTTCTGCATTTTCAATTTCTTCCATTTTATTTTTTATTTCTTCCATTTCGCCTATTGGTTCTATTTTTGATTCGTGTTGTTCTTGAGGTTCTTCTTGTGTTGGTTCTTTGGCTTGAGCTTCTTCTTCTAACCCCTCCATTAAGTTTATTTCTGGTTTTTGAATTTTTGCAATATTTTCAGAGGTTATTTCTGGTTTTTCTTGAGCTTCTTCTTGGATTGGCTCGGGTTCTGGCTCATTAATGTTTTCACCATTTTCTAATTTTTGGACTATCCGTGAAATTTCGTGTGCGGCGTCTGCGTTTACTGAGATTGAGTCTATTCCTTGTTTGATTAGAAATTCGACCATTTCTTTTTTGGAACCAGCTTGTCCGCAGATTGAGGTTTCGACGTTTTGTTTTTTACATTCTCTGATTACTCTTGAGATTTGTTTTAGGACTGCCCAGTTCATTTCGTCGTATACGTATTGGACGTCTTCGTTTCCTCGATCTGTTGCTAGGGTATACTGTGTTAGGTCGTTTGTTCCAAATGAGATGAAGTCGATTCCTTCTTCGCAGATGTCTTTGATTAGGATTGATGCGGCTGGAGTTTCTATCATGACTCCGAATTTGACGTTGTCGATTTGCATTTCTTGGAAAATTGTTTTTGCTTGTTTTACTTCGTCTGTTGAAATTACTTGTGGGAACATGACTCCTAACTTGTGTCCTTTGTCGGCTAATTCTTTGACGGCTTGTAGTTCTGCTTTTAGAATTTTTGGATGTTTTAGTGAAAATCTTATTCCGTGGTTTCCAAGCATTGGGTTTTTTTCTGTTTCTTTTGGGGCGCCTTCAAGGTTTGCATATTCGTCGCTTCTGATATCTGAAGTTCTGACCCAGATTGGTTTTCCGATAAAGGCGTCTGCAATTTCTCCTAATCCTTTTTTTAACATTTCTTTATAGTCCTCTAATTTCCCTTCTTGTTCATAGGCGATAGGGTGTTTGCCTGAATTGGCTATTATTCCTTCTAATCTTACGAGTCCGATTCCGTCAGCTTTGGTCCCGGCTGTTCTTTTGGAGAATTGTGGGAGGTCTAGCATGACTTTGATTTTTGTTTTTGTTTCGACTACTGGTAAGATTTCGACTTTTTTGTTTTGGGTTCGTCCTGTGAATACTTTTCCGTTGTATCCGTCTACTGTTATTTCATCTCCGTCTTTTAGGACTTCGAGTGCGTTTTGTGCTCCGACGATTGCTGGTATACCCATTTCTCTTGAGACTATTGCTGCGTGTGCTGTGACGCCGCCTTCGGAAGTTACTATTGCTGAGGCTTTTTGCATTGATACGACCATGTCTGGGTTTGTCATTGTTGTTACTAAAATATCTCCTTGCTTGATTTTTCCTAGGTCTTTCATTGAGTGGATAATTTTTACTATACCTGAAGCGATTCCTGGCGAGGCGGCCATGCCTTGTGTTATGATTTGTCCGTCTAGTTCTTCTCTTTCTTTGGTTTCTTCTTTTAGGGTTGTTATTGGTCTTGTTTGTAAAATGTAGATATCGTCGTTTTCAATTGCGAATTCTATGTCTTGAGGGGCTTCGTAATGTTCTTCGATTTTTATTGCTAATTCTGCTAGTTGTTTTATCTCATAAGTTTTTAGGGTTCTTTTAGTTGATATTTCTGGAGTTAGTTGTATTGTTTTTGTAAGCCCGCCGGCTGTTCTCACGACTGCTAATTTTTTGTCTGAGATTTTTTCTTCTGTTATTTCTAGGTTTTTTGTGACTACATATTGATCGGGTTTGATTTTTCCTGAGACGATTCCCTCACCTTGTCCGAAGACTGCTTCGATTAATATTTCCTCGGTGTTTTTTATTGGGTGTTTTGAAAATATTACTCCTGATTTGTCTGAGTTGACCATTTTTTGAACGATTACTGCGATGCTTACGAGGTCGTCGAATCCTTTTTTCTTTCGATAGTAGAGGGATCTTGCTGTGAAGATTGAGGCGAAGCATTGTTTGACTTTTTGGATTAGTTCTGGGTTTCCTTTGATGTTTATGTAGGAGTCTTGTTGTCCGGCGAAACTTGCTTCTTTTGTGTCCTCTGCTGTTGCTGAACTTCTGACTGAGACAAAGACTGGTTCTCGGGAAGATTTTAGAATTGCTAGAGCGCCTGGTGAGTCTTGGAGTCCCGTGAGGTCTATATTGAAGTGGTCGTATGCTTCTATTATTTCTGATTGGAGTTTTGTGGGCATTTCTGCATTTATTATTATTTCTCTTATTTCTTCGGATCTCTCTGTTAATTTTTCTGTTTCGTCAACATTGATTCTGTTTAAGAGTTCTCTGATTTGACCCTGAATTTTTGTTTCTTTTAGGAAATATAAGAATGCGTCGGTTGTGATTACGAAGGCTTGGGGAACTGGGAATTTTGCTCTGAACATTTCGCCGAGGTTTGCGCCTTTGCCGCCTGCGATTCCAGTGTCTTCTTTAGATAAGTTTGAGAGCCATTTGATGTAGTTGTCACCCATGTGTATTCTTAGGTCAAGGATTATATAAATGTTTTTGGGGAGATTCGTATGTTATGCAATATATATGTTGTGATATAGTATATGCGAGTATATAGGTTCTTTGAAATAAAAAATGTATGTTAAGTATATAGTGTAATATAGTATATTGGAGTATATAGGTTTGGGCAGAAAAAAAGGACGGCTGCCTGACGGGGCGACATAGCTACTTTTGATGTCGCTTCCGGTAATGAACTTGATGTCTGTTGCGGTTGCGGTTGATGTTAGTGATGCGATGACGATGGCTAGAATGATTGTAAGGTGTTTCATGGTTTTCTCCTCTTCGAGTTTCGGACTTTTCGTTTACCAGGCAAACATACATATGATTGCCCAGATGGTTATTACGGTAATAATTGCTATCCTGCAAGTTTCCTTCTTGTGATTCATTTTGCCCTCTTGCAAATTTTTTTGTGGGGTTGATAACGGCACATTACGACTTACCATTATATGGTATTAATGATAAATTGAAACATGTCGTTATGTGGGCTTGTCAATAAGGTAAGGCCCGCGAGCGGTGTTAGTGATGATTCGCTCGCGGGCCTGATGTTGTGGGGGTGGTTTAGACTGTGACTGGTTTGCGACGGCGAGACTGGGTCGGTTCTCTGAGGACCGTTATCTTAACGCCACGTTCCTTCTGGACGCTTCTGATTTGCCCGAGGGTTTTGCCGGCTCGGAAGTATGGGCCGTATATCTGGAGCAACTCTGTTGTAGCCGATACGGGTGGTTCATGTTTGGCTTCTGAGTTGTGATCTGTGGCCTGGACGACGACTGAGCAGTCTTCCCATGCTCTGAAAATGGGCATGTGCTCGACCTCCGGGTGGGTGGCTACTCGTTTTTTCAGGCATTCCAAATCTGTACTCACAATGTGTATGTTCCCGCTTCTTGCTACGAATATTTCTTTGATCGTTTCCAATTTTATGCTCCTGACAATCCGTTAACATTTCTCCTCCTCAACGTTTCATCTCAACGCAACACTTTTCTCAGAAACCTCCTTTCTGGCTATATTGCCGTTAGCGCTTGTGGGCCTTTCCACCTTTTATTTCTTAAGTCTCTTACCCACCAGCTTGCCTTCCTATTTTTCTTTTTGGGTCGCCACCTTCTTCTTGTTCCTATTCTTTCCAGTGGCAACAACAACCCATGCTCCGACTCCTTACCTTTCATCACTCCATTCCTCCGATGTACTTCCTTTTCTTCTTTGAATCTTTTGAAAGCCCATGAGCGTGATATGAGTAGCCTCATGGGCTCATAGTGTTCTGGAGCTACTCTTGTCCTTCCTTTGCTATGCTACGCTGCCCGTGTTGCTCGTAAGGAAGCTGCCCTTCTTCGACAAGGTTCTTTCCTTTCCACCTCCCCTTTTCTGGTAATTTTTGGGGCAGTGTTATTTCTTCTCCTTGCCTTCAGAACTTCAATGAGTGGCGAGTTGCATGTTTTGCATCTGGTTGTTCTCGCCCTGTGTTCTCTTGTCCCGATGGGGCAATTTCCCTTTTCGTTCGAGCATTCTTTCAGCATAACTAGCGTCCTTTCGCATTCCGTTTCCATTGCGAGTTTTTTACGCTTTCTCTAGTGCAATCTAGCACTCTGTAGTGATACTCTCCTTTCTGTGCTCATTAATATGGCCGTTCACCGATTGGCCTTTTTTGGTTTTTTCTTCTTCGGATTCTTTCCGCTCCTAGCTCTTATTTCCGCTTTTGTCAGTGGTCTCTTCTTACACTTTCCTGACACTAGAGCTCCCCTTCAAATCCGTTTTCCGTTCTAGTTCTCACTCTTAGTACAATCTAACACCCTTACAATTGACCTCCTTTCGTTATCTATGTTCTTTCTTGTTTTCACGTCCCCTTTTTGTTTACCTCCTTTCCGGGGTTGATGTTGATATGAATCGGGGCGGAAGGATTCGAACCTTCGACCTCCAGCTTCTGCTAAGCTGACGCGCTACCAAACTGCGCTACGCCCCGGGCTGCTGCGTTATGGTATGTTATTTTATTTGCAGCAGGTGATGCAGATGTTAGTGTTATTTTCTTGCTTCCCTTATCGTTAACTCGGTCATCTTGTATGTTTTGATCGCAATCAGTTTAGCTAAAGAAAGCGATCCGATGAGACCGAGAATGAAGATGTGTAAGGTGATATCTTTTGTGCTCTTGCTCTTGATTATACTTGGAATCTGGAGCAGCTCTTCTCCCATTCTTTGGTATATTGATGGGATGGACTCGGTACATCCTTGTATGGTAGCCATTAGTCCGTTTCCTAATCCGTTTATCCCGTTGATGGGGAATAGGATTAGGCTTAATAGTCCGACGAAGCAGAGCGTTCCGATGATTCCTTTTGGAAGCACTGATGCGATTTTCCACGAGATTATTATGTGAACAATCGCTGTTGCGACGAAGAATGCTTCCTGATTGATTTGTGAGAGTACAATCAGGCTCATGAGTGTTACCGCTGCCAAAACTCTCTTTATGTTCTCATTAGACATCCTCTTCCTTTCAAAATGGGGAAAAGGCGTCCGTGCCTGATTCTCAATCCGTTCCTATAACAACAACGAGAGGCAAAGAGAAACTATTTCTTGCGCGCAAGGAAGTCCTGGGTGAGGGTCTGGATTTCCTCAGTAGACTTTCCTTGCTCGACGAGAGTCTTGATTAGGGAGGATTTTGTTTTGACAATTTTCTCCCTGTGAGCCTGCTCGTTTCTTTCTTTCAAGGCCATTGTTTCTTGTGTGGCCTCGATGTGAGCCTGCTCGTTTCTTTCTGAGACGGTTCTGTTGAACCGCTCATTGGCTCTGTCGACCATTTCTTGTCCGCCGACAGCTACTTGTGCACCGGCGGTTTCGAGAGCAAGAACCTTGATGCCGTTTTTGTTGACTGTCAATCCAGAGAATTTGGTGCCTCCGGTTTGACCTGCGCAGCCAGTGAGGGCGGTGATTGCTACGAGTGCTACTGCGATGAGGATTTGTCTTTTCATCTTGTGAACCCTTAAGAATTGTTTCTTAGGTAGATGGTGATTAGCGTGAGGCCAATCCACAACAAAATGTCGTTTCCCATTTCTCCTTCTTTCCTTTGGGTTTCGTTTGTTCCCTTGGGTGCGCCGTAGTAAAAAGCATCACCTTTGAGATAATGATAATAGAAGGAATCGAACCTCCATCTCCCCACAGATCTGAATATGAAACGTGGGTGGCCCTACCAATTGGGCGATACTATCTGCATACTTCTTCGTCATTTGGGTTATCTGAACGATGTTGGTTCAGAACGATTCTAGCTGTTTCTCAACGAGAATGTTGCAGCAGCTAGGGTAATTCCTGCGATGAAACCAGGAACAAGAGCTTTTCTGATTAGTTCAAATCCCTGGAATATATCTTGACCTACCGCTTTGCCTAGGTTGCAAAATGCAATCGCGCCAAAGAGTATTGCGATTGCGAACAAACTATATGTTACTTTTTGTTGCGTTCTCATTATGTCCCTCCTCGCGTTAAGGTTACTGGTTAATTTGTTGTTTTGCGAATCAGGATTCTTCTGATGACTAGGAGCGTTATTACTACTCCTACTCCAAGTAAGCTCCATCCTTCTTGTTGCATGAAGAGCTTTCTTGTGGCTTCTATTAGGAATATGGAAGCCGCTACTGTGGTTACTTTTGCCAAAACCTCCATCCACTCTTTTCTGTTTTGTCGTGCGGTCATCGGCGTTCTCCCCATTTAGTGATGGTTGGTGTTAACAATAAACGTGGAGCCAGCCAGAGCAATGCTCTGTTCCAGATGCTGGCTCCACGTTTGGAAGTATCAGATGCTTACCTTTGGTGGTATGAGGTAGCATCTGCGTTGATTGACTGGAGTTAATTCGCTAGTTGTAAATAGTGTTCAGCCCCGAGCCGTCGCTGTGATGGGTTATTCGTTGTTCGGGTCGGTGATTGTGATGGTAGGGGTGTCGTTGATCGTGGTGATTGGCAAGCTCTTTATCCCTTCGCAGAGAAGAATAATGGCAATCCCGATGAGAACGAAATTTATCCCACAGGCGATTGCGAAGTTTTTTTCCTTGCCAATGATCATAACTATGCCCATGGTTATTATTGTGAATGCGATGATGATTATGATTAGTGTCCAGGTCATAATACCTTCCTCTAATAGAGTGGTGGATTTGGTGAAAACGATAAAACACAGAACCGGTTTACTAAGTGGCGTGACTGCTTTCGTCAAAGTTGCCGGTGGCTTTGCGCTTGTTGTTGGAGGTGCGAACTGGGCCGTGATGCGGTCGTGTAAGTGTCGACCTGACCCAGTTCGCGAATGGCCTATCCCTTTGGAAGCGAACTTAGGGAGGATCCTTCTTTGCCCTAACTGTAAGCTAAGGGCCCAGGATTTTTTCGGCCACCATCGTAATGAATCAGTTGTGGAGCTGAGTGACTGCGGCTTCAATCTTTTCCGGATCGAATTCACACCCCAGCATCTCCTGTCGGATTTTCTGGGGGTCAAGGCCGCACACTCCATTTATGGCCACCGCTATTTCTGCAAGTGTTGCGTTGCAGCCATTCTCTGAATGGAGTGTTTTGATGGCTACTTTTGTGGGAAAGGTTGTCATTAGGGTTTGCGCGATTTCCCTTGTTCCTTTCCCTTTCATCTCTTGCGCCATTCGTTGTGCTGCGTTATGCTTTGTTACTATATTCATAACGACTCCCTTCTTGTAGGTTTTTTTCTGTGCTAAGATTTTTGTTCCATTTGTGAATAAGGCCAACGGAGGGAATCGAACCCTCGACTTCTGCTATTGACTAAGCAGCACTCTACCAAACTGAGTTACGTTGACCCTGCTGCTTACACCCCGTTATTGTCTTCTCTCCCGTGTTTTGGAGAGATTTAAGCTACATGGAGTTCTGCCCTTGGTTCCATGATTTCTTGGGTGTATTCTATCACAAGGACTTCTTCGGTTTCGATTCTCTCGATTTCCTTGATGACTCTCGAAATTGTTCGTTCGAGCCCTTCTTTCAACTTTCCTCCTGACTCCCTTCTTATCTCTTGGATCATGATCTCCCGATTTCCTTTTGCTTCGGGTCCGTGTCCAAGTACCTCTATGGCGATTTTCTCGATTTGTTGATTTCTCATTTGTTGCTTCTCCTATTGCTTGGTTCTGGTGCGAGCCGATTGTTGAAAACCAGCGGAAGGATTTGAACCTTCAACCTTAGCTTTACGAAAGCCACGCTCTAACCAGTTGAGCTACGCTGATTACTTGGCTGATTCTAGTGATGCAGTGAGGCCACCAACGCAGAGTTTTCCTGATTTGCTTTTGGCCTCTTCTCTTTCCCTTCCCTTGATTTTTCTATGAGATCGACCAAGGGTTGTATGTCTATGCTCATTTTTTCGGCCCAGCTTTTTGCGAGCATGATATCTATTCCATCAAAAAGGGGGTCTTGGGTTTTCATAGCCTCTTTGAGAAAATGGAGGACCATCAGCGGAGTTCCCATTGTCTTAATCTCTTCTACCTCTTTTGAGATATCGAGACCAAGGCTATCCGCGTGTATTTCCGCTATTATCAGATCGGTTACCCATCCTCTTTCGCTCTTTAGTGCGAATTTTCGAGCTTGTTTGAGAGAGGACGTCATTATATTTTGATGCCCAGTTTTTTCGATACCTCTTGTTTCTTCCGAGATATCGAGCCCAGTTTTTTTCGCAATGTTTTTGGCCAGTTCCAAATAGGTGACATAGATAATATCCCCCTTCGCTGCGAACTTTCGAGCTCCTTGGAGGTACTTGGTTATGGAAATTTGATTTTCTGTTGGGGCGGAGGTTTCGATGGGTTCTGTGCTTTTTTCCATCTGAGTGGGGGTGCAAATTCCTCCCAGAATCATGCCTATCAAAGCCAGTGTTACGATAACTCTTTCGGTATTCATTCTCTTTTCCTTAACTAGGGGTTGGCTGTGAAAACCAGCGGAAGGATTCGAATCTTCAACCTTAGCTTTACGAAAGCTATGCTTTATTGTTGAGCCATGTTAGTATAATGTAGGACCCGGTTGCAGAGGAAGGAGAAATGCGCTTGGGGCAGCTGTCTCCATTGCGCCCTTGCAATGCTGCTCTCATGTGAGGAGAGCCGGGTCCTACGTCTTGCGGAGAGCTAGATTGCGAAGGCTAGGATTGTGGCGAAACTCGCAAGGACTATTGTGACTACGAGTTTTAGGTTTTGTTCGCCTTCTTCTTCTGGTGGATTGAGACGTTCTACTTGATATCTTTCCATCTTGTTGTTCTTCTGTTTGGGTTGTTGACGGTGCATTGTGACCTACCATCATATAGAATCAATGGTAGGCGGACGGCGAACCGTCTAGTTTGTGGGGTGTGTCGTTAGGTTAGTTGTTTTGCTCTTGGAGGAGTTGTTTGAGTTTTTCTGGATCAATTCTTGAAGGATCCACTCCTCTGAGCATCGTTTCGACGTCTTGGACTTTTTGCACGCGATCGACTTCTTCGTCGGTGATGGGTTTTGCTGCCTCGTAGCGTGCCTGCTCTGGGTGTTCTGCCCTTAGTTCCAGGGATATGATGTCGAAGGTTGAAACTGTGATTACCTTCTCTCTGGTTTCAGGGTATGACACCTTGACCATTTCGTCCGGTGCGATTGCAGCCACTTCTGGATTTCTGAGGGAATAGCTTGTTCTGAATATTTTGCTTATCCCTTCGAGACGGAATCCGTAGACGGCTTGGCCGTTCGTGAGACTTAGAAGATTGACGCTCACGATCCTTCTTGTTAGGTGGAGAATCTTGGCCGGCATAGCTCCAGGGATGTGTTGATCTTGGCCGGCGGTTGCGATTTTCTGGGCGTAGTTATCTAGGGCTTCTTCTACTGTCGTCCCTTTCGCCTTTAGGGTGTTTGTAATGTCTGCTACCGAGTAGCCTATCATTTGGCTTTCTTGGCACATCGGCATGATGTAAGTCAGTCGTCCGTGTATATTGTACGGAACGAATAAAGCTGGGAGTACTCCCGGAGACTCTGGCCACAAGGCGTTGCCGGCTTGGTAGATTTCGTTTTCGGTTACACCTTGAGTACTGTAGAAGGTTGTTTCTCCTGTGCATGTGTCGCTGACGATGAATCCGGTGAGCGCTAGATCGGACTCCATGCTTGTGAAGCCGCTGTACCATTTGGTTCGTTGGCTTTTGTGGTCGTAGACCATATACCAACCTTTGGTTGGCTGCTGGGATTTGTCGCTTTGCCATATGGTATACATCCAATCGGCGTTTCGGTACCAGCCCCATTTCTTGATGTTGGATTCGAGTACATCTATTGGCATTGCCCGATCGACCCATTTCGGAAGCTCATCGATTGAGTGATGTTCATGTTCGCCGGTTACCAAGTTGAAGGCTACGATACCTGTGACTTGGCGGGCACTCCAGCCGTGCTTTCTCTCTATCGTTGAGACGGTGTAGTAAGGGTTCCAGTTGTCGTCTACTTCGAAGGTCCAGTCTTCTAGTATAGTGAAGCGGTAACCTTCAGCGCGTAATTTGCGCTTTGCTTTATATCCCCAGCAGGCGCTATTGACGTACTTGATATGGATTTCCTCGCCCTGGGCATTATGCTGTACGGCCTGTCCTTCTTTGTAGGGATCTTCGGCCGAGACTCTGAGGAAGCCTGGAACTTGTGGGTCTCTACGCCATGTTTTCCATCCTTGGAATTCTACGGGGTAGATATACCAAAGATGTTGATTAACGAACTGGATGGTGGGTTCTTCCCCGATTTCGTATCTTGAGCCTGGCACGACATTGTTCGGCATCTTGAACTTGCTAAGGGCCGTTTGTGCCGCTTTGAATGCTCTTTCCGGGGGCACTTGCAGGATGTGAGCGTTGTCGGAGGGGGTAATGACTTCTGCGAGGTTGCCTTCTATGACTTTGACTTCGCCGATTAGCCCCGCTTTTTGCTTGGCATTTGTGGCATCCCATGTTCCGGTGATTACAATCCATAATCCCCAGACGAGCAAGAGGATGATGCCGAGTGCACCACCTGCGCATCCCGCCGTATCTTCATGGTTTGTCAATGTCCCTATAAACCCGCCGATTATGCATCCGATGACAACTGACCAGAAGACGGGGGTAGGGCCATAGAAGCCGATTGCTCCGAAGTAATAGACGCAGGACAGTATCAACCCATAAATGGCTCCGCCCAAAACTCCTGCGATAATGGTTTTGCCGAATTCCTTTTTCGAGCATACTGCTCCGAAGACGGCGGTTGTTGTGACTGTCGCGATACCGACGATCAATGCGATCCACATAATTCTACCTCTCTTTCTTGGAAGTGTGTGTTTTAGTTAGGACGATTGGTGTTATGTCGTTAGTTTGTGGGGGGTGGTGCTAAGGCGTCTTCTTTTCGGTGAGAACATGTCTTTTCATAATCCTCTTTGTTATTGTGTTTTGCCGTTTTGCCGATCCTTTATGCTTGGCTGTGATCAATGCACCAAAAATGCCTGCTGCCATTGCACTTTTTGGTATCAGCCCTTTTGCTTCTGAGCACCATACGGGGATTTTGTTGCTCATGCCTGTTCTCCTTTACCAAAGAAGTATTGTGATGATGACTGGGAACGTGTGATAAGCTCTCCAGTTTTCTGCGACCTGTAGACAGAAAATCTGGATTACCCACTTATTGGGTTCTTTCTTCATGCTTGTTTCTCCTCATAGGCTATTCCGTGTTTTATCGTCGACGAAATACCGTAAATCTGGGGTATTTCGATTGATTTCGCGTTTGCGAAGCTAAGAATTCTTCTTTGAAAAATACCTTATTTCACGAAATTTTTGGTTTTTCCGTGAGGTATTTTCATGTTTTTCTTCCACGTTTTTGTTTGTATCTTGTATATCTAGAATTCAGGCATGAGGCTTGAATTGTTATGTAGTTATTTGTGGAAGAGGTAATGTATTTGTAAATATAATTTATGATAGGCGGATTAGTTTTTTCCAGCCTTTTTCGTATTTAATCTCTTCAATTTTAATCAATCCTTTTTCTTCTAATTGTTTTTTTACGTTTGTTCCTTTTCTTGCAGAGAGTCCGATTTGTCGGTATACTTCCACTGTGCTCAAGGAGTGATTAGGTTTTTTTTGCAAGAATTCCATGAAGACTTGCTCGTCTGCATTCAGACTAATATTATTATGCGAATTTGACTTTTTAAGTGTTACTACTGGGGGGTTTCTAAAACTATCGATTGCGAGTTTTACATCTTCACTTTTGTAGTTTCCTTGTTCTTTACTTTCTTCTAAAATTCTTTCGATTTCTTGCAATTCTACTCCTGCTTCAATGTATCCTTTTACAAAATCGTGGAGAGTTTGTTGGACGTGATCTAAGGGAGTTTCTTTTGGTTTTTCTTGGATAGTTTCAACAGGTTTTGGTTTTTCAATTTGTTTATTGAATTCTGGGTCTACTTTGTTTGCGTATTCTCGGCTTGTCATCATTGCTTGCATTCGGAGTTTAATATCTTCGTCAGAAATATATATGTTTCTTGTTTCTGAATATGGGACTTCGATTAGGAATGGAGAGTTGTAACGTTCTGAGAGTTTTACGATTGCGCTTCCTACTTGGAGTTGTGAGAAGTAGTGTCGCTTTTCTCTTAGTTGCATGATGTCGCTTATGTCATTGATATCATCTGGTAATTGTTGTTGAAATGCGATGTGACATGCAGAGTTTCCTTTTACGGTGTCGGAAATTTTTGAGATATGTTGATCAAGACAGATTAGGCTTGTTCCGTATTCTCGCATTTCTCGGTAAATCATGTCGGTTACTGATTCGTTTGAAAAATTTGTTGGTTTTTTCAAGAAAATATTATGAGCTTCGTCAACTAAGATTGCGTGATCGAAACCGTGGCTTGCTTGATTTTGTCTTGCTTTTTTTAATTTGTATATGTATGTTAAAATAAATTCGCAGAAGAATTTTTTTTCTGTGTTTCCTAGGGCATTAAGTTCCATAACTACTTTTTTGTCTAGTAGTTCTTCGACGGTAAATGAGTTTTCTCCTTTGTAATTTACTGTTTTTCCGAATTCTCCGAATGTCATAACTGTTGCAATTCTTAGAGCTGATTCTAGCCAGCCAGCTTCTCGTCCTTGTCTGGCTTTATCCATTTTTTCTTCAAGCCGCCATTTGATGTGGTTCCATGTTGGGTAGTTTTCTGAGCCGTTATAGATGCCCCATTCTTTGAAGGATTCGTCTAGGGTTTCTAGGACGACTTTGTGGACACCGAATGATGCGGAGAAACTTTCTACTAATAGATCTGAAAGTACGTTGATCCATTCTTTTGGCGCGACGCCTTTTGGGGGTTGATTGATGTTTGTCTTGAATAAATTACTTACTTTTTCTTCGCCGATAGTGAATGCTAAAATATTGTTGTTCTTCGCTATTAGAGGTCTAAATGATTTTTTCCAATCAAAGATTAGGAATGATTTGTTTTGGCTACTTAGAGCTTCGATTATTTTGAATGCGAATGTTGTTTTTCCTGATCCTGACATACCTGTGACACAGACGTGCCGAGGCCAGTCTTGTTCTCTTAATTTGAATGGGAAAAGTTTTTTACCTGCGTAACTTATATCTGCTAAAGAATATTTTCCGTCGATTAGCTCTTCTCTTGGTGGTTCTAGTAAAACTTCGTTTCCTAATAGTTTGTTTAGATGTTTTTGGTAGAGTGCGTTAAGAATGTGAACTATTTCGTCTCTTTCTTCTCTTGAATCTGCTACGGTATACTGAAAATAAATCTCGTCTATTTTTTTCCCAAAGACAGGCCTAAGTTTGTTACATATTTCTTCTATTGTTAGTGGTCTTTGTATCATTTTGTTTAGATGTAATTTAATCTGTTAGAATTTTTCCAAGCATATCTGCTCTGGACGTCTTTTCGCTTAGTTCTCTGGTTTGATCTCTTAGTTCTTTTTTCAAAAGTGCGATATCTCTCCAGCATCCTACTCTTTCGTTTAGTTGGAGTTCAGAAATATCTATTTGTTTTTTTCTTAATTCAGCTCTCTCTCTTGTAAATTCAGAATCATCTTCTCCTTTTGGTGCGTTTTCTAAAAGAAAATTGTGGATTTTTGTTTTCATTTTTTCACCTTCTTTTATGAAGTTTCCACTGAGGTTGTTTCTTTCTTTTATTAGCATCCCAATTTCTTCTACGGTCTCTTTTATAGAGTCTACCTTTGCTTTTCCGACAGAATCGAAATTATTTGACGTATTCCAGGTATTCCCTTCAGGTATTTCGTTATCTTCCATGTTTATTTTAGTGGAATATCCTTTATAAACTTTTCTATTGTTGTTACTAAGTAGTTAGGACACTTTATTGGAATACAATTATGTCTCGAGAAATGAATTGGTCTGGACGGGACTCTAGAATAGAATTTTGGGTGATTTTAAGATTTGTTTTGCTTGCTATTTTTGCTGCGTCAACGTGAAGGTTTTGGATTACTGGGAATGTGATTGCTATTTTTGCTGTTGGTTTTTTTACTTTTTTGAGTCTTATTAAAATTGGGATAATGAATGCTTCGAAATTTAAGATTATTTGTTTTGCTTCATTTTCGCTTGGTTTTTTTCTGAGGACTTTTCCTAGCGGGGTTTCCGTTGCTATTGCGGCGAATTGTAGGTCTGGAGCTTTTCTTGAGTCATAATTTTCTATTTTGTATTTATTTTTAATACCATAGTTGTCTTTGAGCCATTTTAGGTTTTTTTCTGCGTCGATTGTTGCTTCTTTGTCTTTATCTATCCCGTGAGCGTTGATTTGTTTTAGGAGGGTTTCTTGAATGATTCCGCCTACGCCGCAGAAAGGGTCTAGTAGTAGATCGCGTGGTTTTGCTCCTGAGAGGTTGATTAGTATTTTTGAGAGTCTTGGGGATATTGCGAGATGTTCTCTTCTGGAGGGTTTTTGCATGTCTCGTTTTTTTACTTCTTCGTTGTTGTAATTTTGGGTTGCTGTGCCGAAGTATATTTTTTGTTTGAATTGGTGGAAGAATAGATTGAATTCTGCTTTTGGGAGTTCTTGTTTTGCGCCGTCTTGGAATTTGATTTGTTTTCGGCCGTGTTTGAGCATTCCTTTCTTTTTTTCGGATTTGAATTTATCTTTGAGGACTTGCGGGTCGAGGTTGCCGAATGTTGCGTATGAGAATTTGTCTGCTGGGATAATTTCGTTGGTGTTGAGGTATACTTCGAGTTCTTTTTGGTTTCCTTCGAATGTTATTGGACCCAATCTCATTGTTCCGCCAAGTTCTTGAATGTCGATTTTTTCTCCTTTGTTGGTTTCTAGGATTAGAAGGTTTTCGTCGAATGCGATTTCTTTGTGGGGTCGGTTTCGGGCTACTAAGTAGGATAAGATTTCTGCTCGGGAAAGTTCTGGGTTTCTGCCTAGTACGAAAAATATTTTCATAATGTTTAGAATTGGGAGAGGTTGTTAAATGTTTTGGGTTAGGATATTCTTTCGAGGCTTACTCCTCTTTGTTCTATTTTTTTTCTTGCTCTTTCTATACTGTATCTTTTTGAAGCGATAAAATAAAGAGTTCTTTTTGTTGTATGGCTGAAAGCTTCACCAGGTTGGTGTGTATGATCATGCCCTCTTTTTTCATGCATTAAAACTACAACGCCTTTATATGGGGTGTATAAAACAGAACCGTTAACTCTTCCTTGTCTTCCTGGTATGTGTATTTCTGGCAATTTACCATCGCCGCTCCCCCTTTGTTTATATTTTAATGCAAGCATGGCTTGCTAAAATTTTTTGCCCTTTATAAGAATTTACGTTCCCCTACTTGAATGTTTGAGTTGAAACTTTGCAAGGGAGTCGTGCTTTTGCCGATCGGATTAATTTTCTTGCTTCAATTTCGTGTTTTGGAGTTTTGACTCCCAAGATAAAAAGAGTTTGATTTGGTTTTACTAAGGCTGCTCGTCCGACTGTTTTTCCGAAAGATCGGCTCATACCTGTTTGCATACGGTCGGCTCCTGCGCCAGTAAGCATTTTGTTTTCTCTCAAGATGTGATGTGGGTAAATTTTTACTTCAAGGTAGAATTCTTTTCCGACTTTTGTTTGAAGGAATCTATTGAAAAACTGTCTGACAGCTTCGATTGAGTTGTCTCGGACTTGACATTTTTCTTTTGAGATTACGTGGATTGAAATTGGGTATTCTTTTTTGTCGTAGCCCTTGATATCACCCATTTTGAATTTTACGATTCGTGAATTTGGGACTGTTTTGATGTAGGATTTTGTTCGTTTTTTGGACTTACGAGTGTATGGTCTTGCGTATCTTTTTGAGTAAGCTGATCCTTTTCTTAGTGCCATTTTAGTTTATTTCTACGTCGGTGCCGATTGCTTGTCCTGGCAATCCTTTTTCGAAGATTGCTCGAACGACGCCCTTGTTCCCGTGAGCCGAAGACACCTTGCCATTTATTTTTTTAGCATCTTTTCCGTTTGAAGTCCAGACTACATTTTTTCCTACGAATTTGGAAGCATCTTCTCGAGAGTTACTTTCTTCGATTTCTATTAGGAAGTGTCTAGGGGTGTAGTTTTTTCTTCCTCGTCTGAATTGTATAACTTTTGCTTTCATTGTATTGTAAACTCAAAAAATCGACTCTCTTCAGGGTATGGTCTTCCATAAAGATGGTTTTTAAGAGTAGTAATATTGTGGGAAATGGGTTTTTAAAGATTTGCGTTGGTTTTATTTGATTAATTCAAAATCACCGAAGATTTTTTTGAGAGTTTCTAGGGCCTTGAAGTCCATTTTTGTTTCTTTGTTTTTGTGAGCGACTAGCTGTTCTTGGAGTTCTTTTGGGTTTGAGGTGATTAATTTTTCTCCTGAGATTTTCTGAATTTTTGTTTCTTGAATTACAAAAGTGTTTGCTAGGAAGAATATTTCGGCGTTTGAATCTCGGCCTTTGATCGTGAACCGTGCTTTGTCGATTGAAACTAATTCGCATCTCTGGCCGTATTCTGTTATGGCTGTTGTGATTTCTGCTGCGAGTTTTCTTGCGTTGTCGACGTCTCTAGTTTGTTTTTGGCTTAGTTTGTCCTTTTTCTTTCCCTTAGCTTGCTTGACTTTTGTAATTTCTTTTTTTGTTTTTGTAATTTCTTTTAGACTAGCTAGGAATCTTGGTGGGAATATTCCTTCTTTGATGAATTCTTTGTCGAATGCTTTTATAATTGAAGTCTCTGATTTTTTCTTGAGTAAATTTCCTAGCATTTCGAACACATCTTTATGTGTTGCTTCGATTGACTTTTCTTGGACTCGTGCTTCGATTTGAACTCTTAATTCATTGATTCTTTTCATGAAGTCAATTGCGTTATTTGAAAGCCTATCTAGTTCTTTTCCGTCTATGTCGCCTGGTTTTAGTTTTCCATGTTCGTATTTTTTCCAGACTCCAATTATAATTTCTTCTAGAATGTCTGCGTATTTTTCTTCAACTATTTTTTCTTTTTCAACGAATATTTCTCTGAATAGTTTTACTGTTTCGTAAACGTTTGGAGGGGATTGTCCGTAAAGCATTAGAAGTCCTTGAGTTGGTGTTGAAATTCCCCAGAAAAGATCTAGTGTTGCGATGTCGAATATCCTTTTTTGAATGGTTTCTTTTAATTTGTTTCCTGAGGACATAAACATGTCAATTGCTTCTGGTGAGGGTTTGATTTTTCCCATTCGTAGGAGGGATTTCCATGGCAGAAAGGTTCCTCTGTCGTATAACGGGATTCCGTCTCGGATGAATGTGAAGAAAACGGGGTGGGCGTCTTTTACTCCGTCCCAGAATTCTGTCATTAGCCAGATTTGAACGTTAAGTGTGTTTTTGTTTACACCGGCGATTGCTTCGGCTTCTTGAATATATGAATAGATTATTCCTCTTAGTTTTTCTCTAAGTTCGGCTCTTGGCATTCTTTTTACGTCGGTGTCGTCGATTATTATTGCTACGTCTACATCAGAATCTTTTTTTGTTGTGCCCGTTGTCAGAGAGCCGCCCATTACATATGATGTTACGTATTTTTCGAATTTTTTTAAAACAAGGGATTTGTGAATTTGGGCAACTCGGACGTGACTTAAGATTCCTTTGTCTAGAATTGGGAAAGACATTGATAATGCTTCCATTATTTCAAATTTTGAGTCTAGACCGAGGTTCCAGATGTCGACTGGTGTCATGACGTGAACCCAAAATTTGTCGTTGATTTTTTTAGCTTCTGTTATCGCGCTTAACCTGATTTGTCCGATATTTTTGAATTGAGCTTCTGGGATAATTGCTAAGATGTGGATTAATCCTTTTTTCGCATCCTCCTCGGTGATTTCATATTCTTCTTCTATTTTTTTAGAAGCTTGTGCGGGGATTATTCCGATTGCTTCGATGAATTTATGTTTTTTTATGATTTCGTCTTTGAATTTTTCAATTTCTTTTTGGGTTTTGTCTGCTTTTTTCTTTAATGCTTCGTCTATTTGATTTGACATTGGTAGGTTGCCTAGTTTTGATTTTGGGACGTATGTTGGGGCCAAGTTTTGTTCGACCGATTTTTCTTGAGAAGCTGTTTTGTGGTTGCTTTCCATAATTGGGTTTCGTGATTTTGATATATAAATGTTGTTACTTTTGTCAGATTATAATTTGGGTTGGATTAGTAAGTTTTAAAAGTCGAGAGTTTCTTTGTTTTTTGTTCGGCTTCGTAGGCTAGAGTAACATTAGAAATGTTTCACGAATCCCACGTTGTCTTATAAATTCGGCCCCGTAGGCTAATGGTAGACCTTCTCGTTTACACCGAGATGGCCCAAGTTCGATTCTTGGCGGGGCCATTAAGAATCTTCTTGTTCCAAGTTGCCAGGGCATAACCCTTGTTTCATTCGGCCACGATTCTTGGCGGGCTATTTTTTAAATATTGTTTTTGCTTTTTGTTTTGAAATTTGGATAAAGTTTGTGTAAAATTATCCCGTTTTTGTCTTAATTTGTTAAATTTTCCCTAAATTTAAATAGTGTAAATGTTGTTAATATTAATGGGTGTTATATTGGGGACTAGGACATCGGGAGAAGGGAAAATTGTTTTTGAGGTTGAATTGGATTATGAGGAGTCTTTGAAATTGAAGGGGTGTGTTAGAAATGTTCATATTTTTTCTGAGGATGCACTTGATATTGAGACTCATTTGTCTCAAAGGGGGACTAATGAGGCGACAAAGTATTTTCTTATTCCTAGGAGTTTGAGGGATAGTTTGGATTTTAGTAAGAACGTGAAGTGTCAGGAAATTGATACGGATAAAAAGAAGATATTTGTTTTTGCTGTTGATAAGGTTTAGTGGATAGGAAATTTTTATAAAGTGTAATTTATTTATGGTGTAATGAAAAAGGTGTTTGTGTGTTTGATTTTCTTGATGTTGGTTGGTGGTGTCTTGGCTATGGAAGATTCTATTCGGGTTAAGACCGAGGCTGGGAATTCTGTGAAGCTTTATGCATGGACTGCTGGGAGTGGTCCGCTTTTGACTTCTGATAATGGTGTTGCTGATGAAAATGGAATTGTTGAAAAAACGTTTTTTACTTTGACCGTTCCGACTGCTAAGTTTCAGGTGATTGTTCTTAGCTCTTCGGGCAATAAAATTGCTGAGGGTAAGTTTGATAATTGGGCTACTTCTGATCCTATAGAGATTGATTGTACTTCTGGATATGATTGTACTATTTCTGTTTATACCGAGGAGGCTGCTGTGGCTAATGATTCTGTGATTGCAGATGAGAATGATAGTGCTGAAGAGAATTTGGAGGTTTTGGATTCTGTAAATTCAACATCTTCGAGTTTTGTTGAATTGTCTAAGGTTGGTGAATTTTTTAGTAAGAGAGTTTATTTTTATTGGGGCGTTGGTGTTTTGATTTTTTTGGTGATTGTGTTTTTGTTTTGGAAGAAAGGGTTTAGGGTTTCTGTGAATTCTGAGGAAAAAGAGTTGGAGGCGCTTGAACGGAAAATAAAGGAGCGGAAGGCTGAGATTGAGAGGGTTAGGAGTGCTAAGGATCGTAAGAAAAAGATTAGCGAGGCTAAGAGTAAATTGGCATCTGAAGAAAAGGAATTGGCTGGGTTGAAGAAAGATAGAGTTAGTGAGGCTAAGAGTAAGTTAGCTTCTGAGGAGAAGGAGTTGAAAGAGTTAGAGGGGAAGAAAGAGAATGAGGAAGAGGACGAGCATAAGGAAGAGTAGGGAAAGGCTTATATAGTGACTTTTTGATTTGATTGTGTAATAGTTTAGAGTTAAGCTCTGGTAGAGTCCTTGGACGGTTGTCGTGGGGACTTAATCGTTCAAGATATTTCTTGACAAATTATAGAGAATAGATAAAATGGAAAAGTTCGAAAAGTTAGGACTTTGCGAGCATGTGTTGAAAGTGATTTCGGCCAAGAAGTTCGAGAAGCCTAGTGAAATACAGGAGAAGACGATCCCTTTGATTATGGAAGGGAAAGATGTTATTGCTGGCTCTGCTACGGGGTCTGGGAAGACGTTGGCGTTTGGGTCTGGGATGATTAAGAATATTGAGAAGACTGGGAAAATTAGGGGTCTTGTTTTGACACCGACTCGAGAATTAGCTGAGCAAGTGAGTGGAGCCCTGCATGAGTTTTCTTATCATAAGGATTTGGAAATTGTTTCGGTATACGGTGGGGTTTCGATGAGTAATCAGGTTAAGAAATTGGCTTATGCTGATATTGTTGTTGCGACGCCTGGTCGACTTTTGGATCATTTGAATCATAATTCTATTGATTTGTCTGGTGTGAATTTTTTGGTTTTGGATGAGGCTGACAGAATGTGGGATATGGGTTTTAAGGATGATGTCGCTAAGATTGTTCGGAAATGTCCTACGAATAGACAGACGCTTTTGTTTTCGGCGACGATTTCTGGGGATTTGGCGGATTTTGCTGAGAAATATATGAAGGCTCCGGTTGAGATTTCGGTTGAGAATTATGTTGATGCTAGTTTGTTGAAGCAGATTTATTATGATGTTCGGGATGATGAGAAGTTTTCGTTGTTGGTTCATTTGTTGAAGCATGAGGATTCTCATTTGGTTATGATTTTTTGTAATACACGGAGGAATGTTGATTTTGTTGCTAAGAATTTGAATGAGAATGGCGTTGCTGCTCAGGCGATTCATGGTGGGATGGAGCAGAATAAGCGGCAGAGAGTTTTGAAGGGTTTTGATAATTCGAAGGTGAATGTTTTGGTTTGTACTGATGTTGCGGCTCGGGGTCTTGATATTCAGGGGGTTAGCCATGTTTATAATTATGATATTGCGGCGGATGCGAAGGATTATATTCATCGGATTGGTCGGACTGCTCGGGCTGGTGCTGAGGGTATTGCGATTAATATTTTGGCTAGTCGGGATTATGATAATTTTGCTAATATGCAAAGGCGTAATCAGGGGCTTGTTGTTGATAGGGTTATGACGCCGAAGTTTGAGAAGGTATACGTGAAGTTTGATGAGCGGAAAGGTCGAGGTTTGCATGGGCGAGCTGCTCGTGATTCTGGTAGAGGCAGGAGTGGTTCTGGGCCGCGTAGAGATTCTAAGGGACCAAGTCGTGGACCTTCGAGTGGACCGAGGAGAAGTAGTTCTGGACCTGCGAGAAGTAGACCTGATGGGCGAGGTAGACAGGATAGAGGTGAGAGGAATAAGCGAAGTAGTTCAAGTTCTAAGGATGGGTTTAGAGGTGGTGGAAGAGACACTCGAAGGAGAGTTGAACGCCATGGATAGGGAAGTAAATAATTATAGGGTTAGAGAAGGACTTTTGGAAAGGTCTGTTTCTAAAGTTAAAGGTTTTGGTAGGGCTGTTAAAGATGAGGTAACTTCGAAAGAATATTGGGTTGATACTTTGACTGGTACTTCTTTTTGGGCGCCGATGATGACGGTTAATGAAAAAATTTTTCAGGGTTGGCTTTATGATGATCCTTCCAGTTGGGATGAAATTGGTGCTGCTCGTTTGACTGGTTTTGGGATTGCTCTTCTTGTTAGCAGACGTCTTACTAGGTTTAGGGACTATTGGAAGGAGAAGGTTTTCAAAGTGAACAAGGATAGTTCTAAGATAAGAGATGTCGCTGCGGATTTGAGTCTGGCGTTGACGTTGATTCCTGGGATTTATACTACTAGTCTTTTGTTGGCTGGCGAAAGTTGGAGTGAAGTTGGTCAAATGGTTCCTACTGGAAGCGCTATTCAGGTGGGGGTGGCAATGGTTTATGTACGGTATTTGAATGCGTCTAGGCGATTTTTTGGGACGACTCCGGATTATCTTTTGAATGAAAATGGGAAAGTTTAAATTTTAGTTTGTTGTTGGATTTTTATGGTTAAGATAATTATTGTTGATGAGGATGATAATGAAATTGGTTTGAAGGAGAGAGGGACTTTGGATGATTCTGATATTTATCGGGTTTCGTCTTTGTGGATTGAGAATTCTAATGACGATATTCTTTTAGCACAAAGAAGTTTCTCAAAAAAGAAACATCCTGGAAAGTGGGGGCCGGCTGTTGCTGGGACTGTTGATGAGGGTGAGAGTTATGAGGATAATATAATCAAGGAAGCTGAGGAGGAAATAGGTTTGAAGGATGTTGAGTTTGTGAAGGGTCGAAAGGTAAGGGTTAGAGGAAAATATAATTATTTTAGGCAAATGTTTTTGTTTACTACGGATATGAGTATCGATGAATTTGTTATTCAGGAGAATGAGGTTGAGAAAATTAGGTGGTTTAGTCGGGAGAAATTAAAGAAAGAGTTTGAGAAAAATCCAGATAGTTTTATTGATGTGGTTGGGGAGCTTTTGAAAGATTCTACTGAATCACAATAATTCTTATAAAGATTTTTGGGCGTTTTTTGGGATGAAGAAAGAGTTGATGAGGTTTGTGTTGGATAATGACTTAAGTCCGTTTAGTTCTGGAAAGAGTTTATTGAAGACAAAGGGTAATTCGATTTTTAAGACGCGGGATGCTAAGGCGATTCATACAAAAGTTTTGGGGAAGATTTCTTCGAAGGTTGTTTTTAGTGAGACTAGTAATCTTTGGAATTATTTCAATTTTACTTCTGATTTTGGCGAAATTAAAAAGAGGCAGGAATTTTTTGGGAGTTTGATTAAGGGAGAAAATAGTTTTTTGAAAGAGTTGGAAAAGCCTAGGCGGACTTGGAAACCGCGTTATGATATCGTTGCTGTGACTGAGGATGAGTCGACTTTTGTACAGTTGAATGAGTTGGGGTGTAGTGTTCAGTTGTTGGTTTCGCAGAATGATGTTTTGGACTTGGAGCGGTATGATATTATTCAGGTTGTGGATTGTAGCGATTTTCGGATTTTGTTGGAGCGGTTGCCGCAGACGGTTTTTATTGATTCAGTTGAGAATGTTTATCTTGAGAGGTTTTTGGAGGAGTTATCTGGGTGGCGGGATAATTATCATGTGTTGAGGCAGGGTGGAGTTTCCGAGGCTGTTAAGAGATTTTTAGATGAGTTGGGGCCGATGTTTGATTTGTTGGATAATAAGGAGGGTAAGGTAATTAGTGAGAGTGAGGTTGAGCGGGTTTTGGAGGAGATTAACGAAAAGGTTTCGGAGAAGGTTAAGGAAATGACTATTTCTGGTGAGGGGTTGATGAAAATGTTGGCTGAGGGGAAGATGCCGTTGGCGATTTTGGAAGTTGTTCAGGGGGCGATTGAGGCGAGTGGCCTCAATGAGCATATTTTTAATTTGCAAGTTCCGGTGACGATTGATTATAAGGAGTTGGAGGATCAGATTAAGAGGCAGAGCGCTTCGGAGTTTACGGATTTGGCTGAGAGAGTGAAGCGGAGTAGCGAAAAATTGAAAGGTATACCTATTATTTTGAGTCGGCTTTCGGCTTTACTTTTGGTTGAAGATTTTTGTTTGGGGGTTAGTCAATATATCTCGGATGGGATGAAATTCCCTAGTGGGAGTGAGAATTTACATATGAGTGGGGCGCGGAATATGTTTCTTTCTAAGGCGCAGCCGATAAGTTTTCAGTTAGATAATTTTAGTCGGTGTTCGATTTTGACGGGGGCGAATAGTGGGGGGAAGACGACGCTTTTGGAGCATGTGTTGCAGAATATTACTTTGTTTCAGATGGGGTTGCCCGTGAGTGGGGAGGTTCATATGCCGATTTTTTCTGATGTTTATTATTTTGCTAAGACTAAAGGGAGTGCTTCGAAGGGGGCGTTTGAAACTTTGTTGTCGCAGATGTCGAATATTAAACCTGGTGTTAGAAGTTTAGTTTTGGCGGATGAGATTGAGGCTGTGACTGAGCCTGGTGTTGCTGGAAAGATAATTTCAGCGACGGCGGATTATTTTATTAAGAAGAATTGTTTTATGATTTTGGCGACGCATTTGGGTTATGAGATTCAGAAAACTTTGCCTGAGGGTGCGCGGATTGATGGGATTGAGGCGAAGGGGCTGGATGAAGGGTTTAATTTGATAGTTGACCATAATCCAGTTTTGGGGAGGCTTGCTCATTCGACTCCGGAATTGATTGTTGAGAGGATGGCGAGTGTTGAGAGCGGGAGTGATTATTTTAAGCATTTGAATGAGAGTTTGAAGAAGTGATATGTATCGCTATAAAGCTATTATTGCTATTTTGAATTAGTATTTTATGAATTTGCAGGAATATTTTTATGATCATTATGATAGCTTGATGCCTAAGATGTGTGACGGTTATGAGAGTTTTTTGGATGTTGCTGCTGGGGTGGTTCCGAGTGGAGTTCGAAGTGTTGCGGAGTTTGGGATTGGTACGGGGAATCTTAGTCAAAGGATCCAGGGCAGAATTCCTGGGATTGAAATTTATGGGGTTGATAAAAACGAAAAGACTTTGGCGATTTCTGCCTCAAAGCTTTCAAATTTTCATCCTTATTGTAGAGATTTTTTTGATGGTGATTTTCCGCCTGCTGATTGTTTTGTTACTTCTCTTGCAATGCATCATTTGTCGACGGGCAATAGGAGAAGTCAGTTATTATCTCTTGCTGAATCTTCTAATGTGTTTGTTAATTTTGATTTTGCTTTGTTTGACGGGAGGACATATGATGATGTTATAGTTTCTTCCATGAGACATTGTGCTAAAAGTTTTGGGACTGAACAGCTTGCTTTGATTGAGAGAGAGATGAGGGCTAATGATAATTATATGTCTTTAGCTGAGCAGGTTGAATTATTTGAGTCTGGTGGTTTTGAATTTAGAATTCATGAAGTTAGAGATCCTTTTATTGTTTATAGTGTTGTTTCTAAAAATTCTTGATTGTTTCTTATTATTTGAATAATTTCTTCTGGGTTTTTTATTAAAACGTTATGGTCGCCTTTGACGAATATTAATTTAAATTTTTTTATATAGTTTATTTCTTTTGAAATGTATTCTTTGTTAATTAATTTTTCTTCTTCTGATAAGATATAAAGTATCGGGATTTCTATGTTGTGGATTTTTTCTGGTTTTAAATTACGATATTCTTCGAAATGGTTTTTTATTGCTTCAATATTTGTTGTTTTTAATCCTATTCCGCTGATTTGATTGGAATCTAAATCTTTGAAGTTGTTGTAGTCTATTTCTTTTTGTTCTTCAAATATTTTTTTTGACATGTCTTCCATTGTTTTTCCCATAGCTTCCCAATCTATATCTGGGTTCGTTTCTTTTGGGTTTGACAAAGGGGAATTTAGCATTATTATTGATTTTACGTTTTTACTTTCGATTGCATATTCAGTTGCGAGTGTTCCTCCGAATGAATTTCCGAATATGATTGGGTCGATGAGGTTTCTTTTTTTTATTTCTCTTCTTAGAAATTCTAATGGGTTTTCTATTTTCGTGTTTATTCCATGTCCTGGCAAGTCTAAAGAGAGAGTTTGAAAGTTACTTTCTTCCAATTTTCTTCCAATTTTCTTAAAGATACTTTTGTTTTGAAAATCTCCATGTAAGAAAATTATTGTTTTTGGATTTTCCATATTAACTAATCACTTTTACCAATATAAGCTTTTTGTTTAATGCCGGTATTTCTCTCTTGTTATTTTTATGGGAAACTCTTTAAAACGCAATAAGCTTTTATTCGTCATGTGGGTTGCTAAGGTTCGTTTCGATGGTAGTACTTCTTTGTTTGGGAAGAATGCTAAAAAATATTCTGTTTCGTTGTCAGGATATCCAGTTTCTTATTATAAATTTAGGGATCATATTCGAGTTTGTTTTGCTGGTTGTCTTTATGGGGGGGAAAGAAATAAGAAAGCTATGGAAAAGGCGCTGCGTAAGAGTTCTAGGATTTTTAATTTGGAGATAACTAATGATTTTATTTTAGGTGAGATTAGAGAGTCTTTGGAGTTTGATGCTGTTTATGAGTATAAATTAATTCATGTTGATCCAATTGTTGTTACTGAGGACGGTATTGAGTATTGGACATTGGGTAGTTGGAATAAAGATAATCTTCTTAATTTTCTTAATCTTGTTGAGAGAAAGTGTGATATTGAGTTGTTGGGAATTTTTCAGCGTAATATAGATAATTTTTCCATTTTATCTATTCAGCCAAGTTTGACTGATAAGCAAAAGCTTGCTATGGATCTTGCGATAAAGCATGGATATTATGAATATCCTAGGAAATGCTCTGTCGAAATACTTGCGAGAATCTCGAAAATTTCTTTTTCTACTTTTCATGCTCATCTTAGAAAGGCTGAACAGAAGCTTTTGCCGTCGCTGTTTAGGAGGACGAAGTAGTTTTTGGTGGGATACATATCGTTTATTGTCCTAGATATATATCGCCTGAAGTCTTATATAATTTTGTATTTGTTATCTAATTTAGGTGATAACAAATGGACGAAGCTTTAGATTTTTTGCAAAGAATGTATCTTCCGGGATATATGGTAGTTGAGGATTGTACTTGTTCTTCGGGGTCTGCTCGTTTTACTGCTAGGCCTGTTGAGCCTCAGGTTACGGCTCTTTCTGATGAATATCTTACTCCTCGAGGAGGTCATATTATTTTGTCTCAAATGTTATACTTGGCTTTTCAGGATATGATGGTTGGAGAAGGTCGTCGTGATAATGGAGTTCTTGAAAATTTGGGATTTGCCGGACAGTTAGTTTTGACTGGTTTAAATTATAGGTTTAAGAAAAAAATACCTCTTGATGAAAATATTCCTGGAGAAATAAGATTGACTCGATTTCGTCCGGGTAGCCATCCTGTATTTTATTATGATTTTGATCTTGCGAATGGTTCAGTAGTGGGGAGTACTAGGGGGATGGTGGCACCTCTAAGATCTGAGGGCTAACTATACAATTTGCCGAATAGGGGATATATATCGCCTGAAGCTATATCTATCTTAGTTTCTACTGTATTGCATGGGAGATAAGGGTGTTATTGAGGAGCTTGGGAATTCTATTGACGGCTTGATGCATCTTGTTGATTTTGGGGTTAAGTTTTCAGCAAAGGAATTTTCTTTGTTGGTTAGTTGTTTTGAATGTCTTGATCGTCGTGTTCTTGGGAGCATTGAGTTTAATGGGTTGTTGGATGTAAGGGGTTGATTTTTGACAACCTTTATAAAATTCTTTGTTATGTTATTTTAATGAGAGGTATTGCGTTAATTTTTTCTTTAATTTTTTCTTTAATTGTAATTGTTTTTGGTGTTTGGTTTATAGGTGGGGATTCTGATAATCGTTTTTTGGAGGATCCTGATATAGTGAGTTTTGATTTGAATGAAAACGAAGATGTGGCTTATGTCAAATTTAATTTGGATGAGAATAAAGGAGTGCCTAATAAAATTAAGTTTATTTTTAGAGATGGTGTTAATGATTTTGTTTATGAGACTGATTTTGATGGAAATGGATTTTTTTATGAAGGTAAGGAGTATGATTATTTGATTTCTTTGAGTGATTTGAGTGTTACCTCTTTTGATTCTTTTGATTCTCTGGAAGTTCTTTTTGGTTATGTGGACGAAAGTGACGAAAGTGAGAGTGATAAAAATGAAGTTGTGGTTTTTGATAAATCAGATAGTTCGGGTGGCACTACTAGTTCTGGAGGTTCGGGTAATTCTGGAGGTTCTAATGATATTAAAGAGAGCGATGACTGTGTTGTGGACTGCGAAAATAAAAGTTGTGGCGACGATGGTTGTGATGGGAGTTGTGATGAGTGTAATTCTAGTTTTGTTTGTGACTTTTCTGGTAGTTGTGTTTTGGAGGATTTGTGTAATGATACTTGTTCTAGTATTGGAAGAGAGTGTGGTTTTTATGAGATTTGTGGTGTACGGGAAGATTGTGGACCTTGTAATGATGGGTATAGTTGTGACGAGGGTGTTTGTGTTAAGGAGGTTACTCCGCCCGTTTGTGTTCCTAATGTTTGTAGTACAACTGACTGTGGTGTTATTAGTGACGGTTGCGACTCTGTGATTGATTGTGGGGATTGTGAAGTTATTTTGGGTGATGTTTTTTATGTTTCTGTTGGTGGAAGCGGGAATCGTGATGGTTCTAGTATTGGCAATTCTATGAGTATTGGGTCTTCGCAGAGTTATGCTTCGAATAATCCGTCGACGGCTTTAATATTTATTTTGGCTGGTGGTAATTATGGAGATTTGATTTTTTCTGGAGTTCAGAGGAGTGCGTGGGCAACGTGGATGACAAATGGTGGTGCTAGTCTTAGGTTTACTAGGTTGAAGGTTGAAAATTCTGAGGGTGCTTACTTGAGATTTGTTGGTTTGAATATTGAGCATCCTGTGCCTAGTCCGATGCCGGCTGATGATGGGCATAGGCATTATAGTGCTTTGGGTGATTTAGTTGAGTTTAGGGATTCGAGTTATGTTGAGTTGAAGGATAGTTTGATTAAGGGTTACAATAAGTATCTTTCTCAGATGGGTGTGGAAATTTATAATTCTGATTATATTACTGTTGAGGATTGTGAAGTGACTAATACTGTTCGAGGGTTTATGATTCAGGGAGGGAGTAATAATGCGCGGATTATTGGTAATTATTTGCATCATGTTTCTGAGGGTTCTGGTATAAGATTCCAAAGTGGGAGTGATGGTGGGATTGCGGTTGGTAATATTCTTTATTATCAACAGGGTAGTGGGAATGAGCCATACTTTCCTGATAATGATAATGTTGTTTGGCATCCTGGTAGTGCGATTTCTATTCGATCTGATGGGTTGACGATTGTTAATAATGTGATTCATGGTGGATATTCTCAAGGGTTAATGTTTTATACGGATGGTCAGGCGACTTATGATAATATGTTGGTTGAAGGAAATGTTTTTTATGATACTGGGAGGATTGCTTTGTATCAGTGTGGTAGGAATGTAACGGTTCGTGATAATACGATTATTGGGGATGTTCGACTTGATAGGTTGACTAATTGGCCTAGCGTTAGACAAAGGTATGATGCTGCTGGGGCGTATTTGTCTGTTATGACGAGGGGTGGAAGTGATCTTTCTACAATTAGTGTTTATAATAATCTTGGAATGGCCGTTAGACATCCTGATGGTTCTACTTTTGGGAGGAACATTAAATGGGGCTGTGCGAGCGGAAGTGACTTTTTTGTTTTTTGTTATGATGGCTCGAAATATCATGGTTATCCTAATTTCTATGAAGATACGGGATTTTATTGGGGCACTCCTGAGTGGAATTATGCCGATGATGGTTTGCAACAATTGTTTGTCGACGATGATGTTGGGTATTGTTATGGGACTTCTTGTGGTGGTGATGAGTTTAAGACTTTTGATTTTAGGCCGTTGATTACTTCGGTTGTTTGTAATGGGGGATATTTGCATGGGGATAGGGTTTTGAGTTGGGCTGTTCCTGGGGAGGTTGCTAGTGGGGCATTGAGTTGTGCTTGTAGGGCGACTAGTGAGTGTGTTGAGGTTTTGGGAAGTGGGTATACTTGTGATTCTAGTGGAAGTTGTGTTGGTGGTGTGCCCGTGACTGGGAATGTTGTTTGGGAAATTGAAGATGGATTTTCTTTGATTGAATGGGTTAAGGGGTTGATTCGGTAGATATTTAATGTGAGTTTTGTTTTTGTTTCTATGAGAGTTCGTTATAGTTTTGGGTCGCGGCATACTGGTCGGATTGCGAATATTAAGAAGCAGCGGGGGAAGTATCCGGATGTTATGAAGGATGTAGTTAGAATTTCGGATATTGTTTTGGAGATTTTGGATGCGCGGTATATTGAGGAGACGCGGAATTTGGAGGTTGAGGCGGATGTTTTGGCGAAGGGGAAGAAGTTGATTTATATTTTGAATAAAGTTGATTTGGTTGATTCTAGGAAGCTGGAGATTGAATTGCCGAGGGAGATGAAGCCTTATGTTTTTGTTTCGGCGACTAAGGGGATTGGGCTTGGCGAGATTAAGTCGCGGATTAAGATGGAGGCGAAGAGGATTTTGAGTGTTAGGAAGAATGATGAGGTTGAGGTTGAGAAAGTAGTCAAGAAGAAGAAAGAGGAGAAGGGAGCTAAGAAGAAAAAAGACGAGAGCGTTGTTAAGGATATGAGGGGAGCTAAGCGGGTTCACGTTGGGGTTATTGGGTATCCGAATGCGGGGAAGTCTTCTGTGATTAATTTTATAACTCGGCGTGGTGTGGCTAAGACGGCGAAACAGGCGGGTTTTACGAGGGGGATGCAGAAGATTCGGATGAGTGAGGATATTTTGATTTTGGATACGCCGGGGGTTATTCCTGATGCTAAGTATTCGACTGAGGTGAAAACTTTTGCGAGGGATGTGAAAGTTGGGGCGCGGACTTATAGTGATGTGAAGGATCCTGATGATATGATTGCTTATTTGATGACGGCGCCTGAGCCCGAAGATGCGGAGAATGTGACGGATGAGGAGAAGAAGGCGGTAAAGGAAGCTGAGAAGAATGCGAAGGCGATTGAGGAATTTTATGGGATTGATGCTAAGGGAGATAGTGAGGTTTTGATTGAGAAGTTGGGACGGCGGAAGAATTTTTTGAAGAAAGGTGGGGTTATTGATACTGATAGAGCGGCTCGGTTGGTTTTGAGGGATTGGCAAGAAGGGGCGATTAAGGTTAGGTGATGGTCGAGGAAGAGATTGGGCAGAGAGTTTTTGAACAAGTTATGAATATCTGGGCTATTCCAGAAATGGAAAAGAGAAGGAAAGATGGAATATTAAAGGATGGATTTGAAATTAGGAGGGTTCAAGTTATTTTTACATTAGGTAAATCTCCAGAGATTAAATTTAATGGAGATGTGGTGTTACAGCAATGGCTAAGGTAACTAGAGATATTATTAAAGGCGAAGAAGTAAAGTATTCAGATATTGAAAATATTGAGAAATTTATTGTTGATTATCCTTCTGATTCAGGACATATAACTTTGTTTAGATTTTTGGATAGGTGGATTATTATCTTTGATGCTAGATATAATAAAGAAAGAATAAAGGAATTAATTAAACGTTCTAAGGAATATTATGAAAGTGCAAAATCTGATTTAAATAAAAATAGATTAAGGCCTTTTTATGAAAATTGTTGGAATTCGGCAGAGCTGTCTGCTGTCTGTCATTCATTGGGTATTGGTGGAAAGATTGAGGGTCATGGAAAAAATATAAAGAATTTTGTCAAGTGGAGTGAATTAAAAAATGTAGATAAAAAACATGCAGATATTTTATCTCGATTAAATAATCTAAGGAGATTAAAATATGATTGTTCGACGGGAACCGAAGAAGACCCAGAGATATTTTTGAAATCTACAGAGAAGATGATTGAAGAAGTGGAGAAGACGATAAGAGACTGAGATTGGGAGATGGAATAATTTAAATAGTTGTTTTTATATTTTATTTTATGGAATTATCTTGGAATGATGTCAATCTTAAAAAAGTTAATATTATAGTTTCTAAGTCTCAAATGAACTCTTTTGTTGAAGTTGTAGGAAATAGTGTAGGAAAAGATGAGTTTATTTTAACGGAGAATGGAAAAAAATTAAAGACTACTCAGAATAAAGAGGGGATTAAACTTAATCAATTGGGAAGTCTCTCTTCTGGGTCTAAGAATTTTATTACGCGAAATATAGCTGATTATTCTGAATTTATTGCAAAGAAGAGGTCTTAGTTTGAGATGGAACCAGGCTCTTTTTTTGCGGGACTTTCTGCTTTAAGGGGCATTTGGAATAAATTAAAGGGAACGCCGAAGATACAAAAGATTGATGCTAAATTATTTTCTAATAATAAATTAAGAAAGAATTTTTTGAAGAAGAATAAGAATGCAATTTTTCTACAGTTTAATGGGGATATTAAGGGTGATGTTTATCTTGGTGATTTGACAAAAATGCCAGATGAGAAAAAAGAAGAATTAAAAGAGTCGTTTGATGGGAATGAAGAAAAAAATGAGATAGACATTGTAGATACTGACTTTTATTTTAGGGTAAAAAAATGGAAAAATGATTATGGGGATTTTTCTAAAATCGAAAAATATCTTCCTTGTTTAGATGAGGATGTGGGTAGTATATTAAAACTTTCAACATATGCTGAAAAACTTTTTCAGAAGAAGGATATTGGAGAAGCGGAGTCTGTTAGGAATGATATTGGATATAAGTATAAGAAATGGGGAAGAAAACTTTCTAATCTTTATTTGTCGGGATATGTAAATGGAGTTTTGGAATATTTGCTTCTTACATGTGATGGTGATGCAAAAGAAATGCGTTCTAGAATAAATAAAGAAATAATATATTTTGTCAATCATTCTGAAAATATTTATTTTGTTTATGAGGGGGTGAGTGTAGATGAAACCACTTCTTCAATTAAAGCAAAAATCGATTTATCAAAACCATATATTGCAGTTCATGCTGCTGGAAGAAATATAGAGATATCTAAAGATATAATGAATGGAGTTAGGGAGTATGCTCTTGATGCTGATTATAAAGTTGAAGAAGAAAAGAAGAAAGGTGTTTCGGGTGTCAATCTTTTTTATTCTTATTTCATAAAAAAGAAAAAGGATGATAAAGCTCCGCCAAAAATAGAACTTCCAGATTTACACGAGCGTAGCGATTAAATTTTCTAGGTTGCACGAGCGGAGCGATTTGTGTTGCTAATTGAGACTATAATAATTCTTATAAAGTGTGTTTTTGTGGGGCTGGGATGCGAGATGAGGGTTTGGATGCGCAGATAGAAAGGGTTTTTGGTGAGTTGGGAATATGTGATGAGTAGAAGGGTTCGATTTTGGCGTTTACGAATGTTCTTAGGGTAAAGGATGTTGCGTCTTGGGAGCATTCGGCTAGGGTTGGGTTGAAGAATGTTGATGTTGGGAGGTATACGCATATTGATGATCCGAGAGCTTGGTTTTATATTGGATTTATGCATGATGTTGGGAAGACTTTGACTGATTCGGGGTCTTTGAAGAAGGCTAGTGGTTTTGGGCCGGCGGATAAGAGGGAGTTGGATAAGCATGTTGTGGATGGGGCTAGGATGGTTAGGGGGAAGTTTAATTTTACTGCGGCTGGGCTGATTTGGCATCATTATTTTTCTGGGGGGTATCCTTCTAAGAGGATGATGCCTGATTTGGGTGTTGAATTTTCTGAGGCTACTGAATTGAAGGCGATGTATCTTGGGAGGTTAACTGGGGTTGTTGATTTTTATGATGCGATAACTAGTAGGAAGAATGATAAGTTTAGTACTGATGGGTCGCCATGTCTTCCTTCGAGGGAGCAGGCACGAGAGATTATGGTGAAGTGTAATCCTGATCAGAGATATTTTATTGGACAGTTATATGATTCTGGGATTTTTGAGTAGTTAGAATTTGAAGTTGATGGAGTAGATATGGTTTTTATTGACTCCTTGTGTTATCCATTCTTCAAGGAAGAGGTTTCCAAGTTTGCCTAATTCAATGAGGTTTTTTTGAACTGTTTCTATGTTTTCAATTTCTCTTTGCATTTGTCCTTCTTCTCCACAGCAAATTCTTAGTAATGAAGAGCCGGTACTGGTCTCATTTAATCTTGCTTGATAAGCCCATCCTGCGTCGCTTTCTCTCTCTATTCCTAGAAGTTCTGGGTTCTGAATTTTAAATGTGAAAGGGTCGCTTTCTATTGTGTATTCTACTTCTGTTCTTTCTTTGTATCCTCTTTGGATTTCTTTTTGTTTTTTAAGATGCTTTGTATATTCTGTTTCGAAATATTCTGGGAAATTCTTGAAATCTTCTGTGGCTCCTACAATTCCCATTGATACTGCATAGTGTTTTCCCTTAACTTTAATTCTCGTTATTAATTCTCGTTTGTTAAATAAATCAATTTTGGAGTCTAGGACTTGTGTTGAGGGGCCTATGGGTTCATCCCCATCATCCTCATCACTGTCATCATCTGTGCAAACCATGCTTTCCCCGTAATCTTGTTGCCTGTGAGATATCATTAGCATTTCATTATAGACATCATCTAAATTAGAAATAACTGCGCCACCCATATGCTTTCTTATGCGGATTTAACTTTATAACGGATTATATTCTGGGATGTATATGTTAGAGAATATGTTTTGTTTTTTTGTCGACTTTTTCGATTTGTTCGAGGATGTTTTCGATGAGGTCGTATTGTTTGGCCTCGGCCAAAGTGACCCATGCGTGCTGTGTTAGTTCGTCTTCTTTTAGTGTGACTTTGCCGCTGTCGTGGTCGGCGTGGAGTGAGATGATTATTGTTGAGAGGCCGTTTGGTCTGATGAATGCGAGGTTTGAAACGTAGCCGATATTTTTTATTGTGAGGTTTGTTTCTTCTTTGACTTCTCTTCTTAGGACTTTTTCGAAGATGTCGAGCCAGTGGTCTTTAGTATCTTTTGGGGTGTTGATGAAATCTGTTGTTTCAACTTTTCCGCCTGGGACGCACCATTTGTTTGAGAATGCCTTTTCATTTGGGGAACGTTTGCAGATTAGATATTTATCTTCGGAGTTTTTTATTATTCCTGTGACGGCGATGTAATGGATTTTTTGTTCGTCGATTTTTTTTGGTTGTTCTAGAGAGGGAAATGCTTGAATTTCTTTTATCATTTGGTGGGTTTCTTTTATGGATTCTATTTTTTGGGTTATGTCGTTCATATTTCTAGGCCTGTATATTTAATTAGGATTCTGATGTCTCTTTCTACTTGGTCAGGGTCTGAAGCGTGGACTATTGTGTGTGGTGTTTCGTATGGTCCCCATTTTCCTCTTATCGTCCATGATGGATTGTCTTCATATTTCGTGGGGCCGGCGAGTCGTTTTACTATTGTTGCGATGTTTTTCCCTGTGGGGACTGTGAATGCGATTGGTTTTCCCGCGAAGTCTGATATCATAGTTTCGTATATTTCAGGATAGCCTTCTTCAACGTGTTCGTAGAATTTTCCCCATCCTTCTCGTGGCATTGTGGTTATTCTTTGTGTTGGGATTGTGGCGTTGGTTTGTTCTCTTAGGTATTGGAATATTTCGTCGGCGAAGGGTAGGTGTTCGTGTTTTACAAAAAGGAGTGTTCTATCTGTTGTGGTATCCATTTTAGAGTATATGAGTTTTTATATATAAATAGTTCCTCAAAAAATTTGACTATGGAGCGGGAAATTTTGGAACAGTTTTTGTATGCGAGTAAGTTGCGGTTTAATGAGATTGAGAAGGCTTTGGGAGTGCGGTCTAATAAGTTGAATTATCATTTGCAGAAGTTGGTATCTAAAGGTATACTTGTTAGAATCGGGGATTTTTATGAGCTTAGTGAGTCGTCGGAGTATATGATTCCTTATTTGTCTAGTAAGAAACATGTGCTTAGTGTTTTGTTGGTTCACGTCGGTAATTCTAGGGAAGCGTTTTTGATTGAGAGAAAGAAGCGGCCGTATCGGGGGAAATTGAGTTTGCCTGGGGGTCGGTTGGTGATGGGTGAGTCGATTGAAGAAGGAGCTGTTCGGATTATGAAGAAGTTTGGGGTTGATGCGAAGTTTAAGGGCGTGAAGTCTGTTTCGTTGGAGCATTTGGAAAAGAAAGGAAAGGTGGTTGCTACTTATTTGTTGGTTTATGTGACTGTGAGTGCTGATGTCGATTTGGTTGATTTGAAGAAGAATAGGCCTGAGATAATCGAGAGTGATTATTTGTTGATGACTGGGGACTTTGGGAAGAGATCAAAAATTAATATAATAAATTCTGTTGTTTAGATTCGTGTCTAAAGGCCTTGTAGGCAGTCATAGATCGAAAGAGTTTTTTCATTGGATTATCTTCTAGCTATCCAACCGTTGTCGCTGGATTCCCAAGCTGCACCGTTCATTGCTCTATCAATCGCACGAATCACGGAGTCGCCGAGTTGTCCTCGTTCTATTGGCTTTCCGTTTTCTGATTCGAATTGTAGTTTAACTATCATTTTTTACCTCCTTATAATGTTTAGAATGTTTTTTTCTTTATATAGAAATATGAATTGGGAAGTATATTTGGTATCATAATTTGCTTTATATAGCGTTTGACTTGCGAGTGATGCTACTTAATTTTGGAGTAGTAGTGGCTTAACTTCAAGTTGATTTGGAGTCATCGTTTTATTTATATAGTAGAGTATATAGGTTGTTTTATGGACGATAAACACATACTTGTGTCGCTTGGGGATGAGAAAGTTAAGCATATTGGTGAGGTAATTGGGAATAAATCTTGTAATCGAATTTTGGATTTTTTGGCTGAGGAGGATGGGACGGTTAGTGATATTTCTAGGAAGTTGAAAATGCCGTTGAATACTGTTGATTATAATGTTAAGAAATTAGTTGAGTCTGGATTGATTGAAAAGGCGTCGCATTGGTGGAGTGTTAAAGGGAAGAAGATGCCGATATATCGTGTTTCGAATAGGAAGATAATTATTTCGCCGAAGAAGTCTATCTCTAGAGTTTTTGCTTGGGCTATTGGTTTGACTGGATTGGCGGCTTTGACGATTCGGAGTTTTATGGATAAGAGTGGTCCTCGCTTGGTGAATACGGCTATTGTTATGGAAGAAGCTGTTTTTGATGCCGCTCCTAAGGCTATGGCTATGAATGATGTTGCGGTTGGCGTGGTTTCTTCTCAGAGTTTTTGGGCTGGGGTTAGTTCTTGGGAATGGTTTTTGTTTGGGGCTTGGTTTGCGATTTTGATATTTTTTGTAACAACATTAATAAATGATAAGAGGCATAAGTTATAATGGCGAGGTGGGTTTCGATTGTGTTTTTGTTTGTGTTGATTGTAGCTGCTATTGTTGGATTGATTGTGTTTTCGGGGCAGGGGGATTTGTCTGATGACATTGATTCTGATTTGAAGAAATTTAATTCGGAGGAAGAGTTTAGGGAATTTGTTGAGGATAGTGGAAGTTATGGAGGGTATAATAGAATGTTTTCTGGTAGTGGCGCTAATGCGATGAGGATGGAAACGGCGACTATGGATGTGGGTTCTGATTCGCTTTCGGCTCCGACTTCTAAGGAGGCTTCGGATTATTCTACTACTAATATTCAGGTTGAGGGAGTTGACGAGGCTGATATTGTGAAGAATGATGGGGAGTATATTTATGTGGTTAGTGGGCGGAAGGTTGTGATTTTGGATGCGTTCCCTGCTGATGAGATGAAGATTTTGTCGGAGATTAATTTTAGTGGAAGTGTTAATGAGATTTTTATTAATGAAGATAAGTTGGTTGTTTTTGGTAATGGGATAGTTGAGAGTCTTCGAGAGGAGAGTGAAGAGGAGAAAGATTTGAAGATGGTGGAGAGCGCGATTTCTTCGTATTATTACCCTCGGAACTATGATCCTGCGATTTTGACTTATGACATTAGCGACAAGGGTAATCCGGTTCTTGAGAATAGTGTTGTTCTTGAGGGGAACTATGTTGATTCGAGGATGATTGGGGACTATGTTTATGTTGTGAGTAATAAGTATGTTTATGCTGATGTCCAGCTTCCGATTTATTTTGTTAATGGGATTGAGCGGACTGTTGGTTTTGGAGATATTTATTATCCGACGTTTAGAGACAATAATTATCAGTTTACTTCTGTTTCGGTTGTGAATTTGAAGACGGGGGAATTTGATACTGAGACTTATTTGCTTGGGACTTCGTATACGATGTATGTTTCTGAGAATAATATTTATTTGACTCAGTTTAAGAGTGCGAGTTATGAGGAATCGATGGAGATTATGATTGAGGATGTTTATATGGAGATTCTTCCTGGGGAGTATAAGGATAGGCTTGAAAAGATTCAGGAGATGGATGAGTATTATGATAAGGATAGGGCGATTAGTGATTTGATGAATGAGTGGATGAAGAGCATGGAGGGTCAGGAAGTTGGTGACCTTGAGGAGCAGATGAGTGAGTTTATGGAGAAGGCTTCTGTTAAGATTGCGAAGTTGCAGGGGACTGCTATTTACAAGGTTGAGTTGGATGATATGGATATTGAGTATGTGGAGAATGGTTTTGTTCCGGGTCGACTTTTGGATCAGTTTTCGATGGATGAGTATGAGGGGAATTTGAGAGTTGCTGTGACTACTGGGCAAAGTTGGTGGGGGTCTCGTGTTGATACTTTGAATCATATGTATGTTTTGGATGAGGAGTTGGAGATTATTGGAAGTGTTGAAGATTTGGCTGAGGGTGAGCGAATTTTTTCTTCGAGATTTATGGGGGACAAGGCTTACATGGTGACGTTTAGGCAGGTTGATCCTTTGTTTGTTGTTGACTTGAGTGACCCTGAGAATCCGGAAGTTATGGGTGAGTTGAAGATTACTGGTTTTAGTGAGTATCTACATCCTTATGATGAAGATCATCTTATTGGGATTGGGAAGGAGGCTACTGAGGAAGGTCGTGCTCAGGGTTTGAAGGTTTCGTTGTTTGATGTTAGCGATGTTACTAATCCGATTGAGGTTGCTAAGATTGAGATTGGAGACAGGGGGACTAATAGTGATGCGCTTAATGATCATAAGGCTGTCTTATTTGATAAGGAGAAGAACTTGTTGGTTTTGCCTGTTGATTTGTATGAGATTAATAAGAGTTCTGATAGGACGTGGGGTGAGTTTGTTTGGCAGGGAGCTATGGTTTTGGATATTAGTCCTGAGGGGATTAAAGAAAGAGGGCGGATTAGTCATAGGGATGATGAGGCTGATGAAGATGGTTATTGGAAGCAGTATAAGAGTTCGATAAGTAGGAGTTTATATATGGATGATGTGCTTTATACGGTGTCGCAGGCTAAGGTGAAGGCTAATGATTTGGATAGTTTGAATGAGATTAGGGAAGTTGTGATTTCTGAGGCTGAAAATGATAATATTCGTGTTCTTCCTGGGATTGATTTGGATTTTTGATTGATTACTTTTATAAGGTTTGAACTTGTATTGTTAATATGGGATTTTGGCCGGTTGTTATGAATGTTCTTCGGAATAGTGATATTGTGTTGTTGTTAGTGGATGCTCGGATGCCTGAGATTTCGCGGAATAGTGAGATTGTCGAGAAGGTTGAGGGGATGAAGGGGAAGCGGATTGTGATTGTTTTTAATAAGAGTGATTTGGTTGGGTTGAAGGATATTAATAAATTGAAAAAGGAATATCCTGGGGCGTTTTTTGTTTCGGCGACTAAGAGGACGGGGGTTAAGGATTTGAAGGGAGTTTTGGAAAATATGGCGGAGAATTGGAATCGGCCGAGTTTGAGAGTTGGGTTGGTTGGGTATCCGAATATTGGGAAGTCGACTTTGATTAATTTGCTTGTGCCGGGGGCTAAGGCTAAGGTGAGTTCTATGTCGGGGACGACTAAGAAAACGCAGTGGGTTCGCTCTGGTAAGCTTAGAATTATGGATTCACCCGGGGTTATACCTTTTGGGGACAGGAAGGTTCAGATTGGGATGACGGCGGCGAAGGATCCGCATAAGATTAAGAATCCGGAGAAGGTTGCGTTGAGGATAATTGATTTTATGATGAAGCGTGAGGGGAACTTGTTGAAGAGGTATTATGGGGCGTCGGGGAAGGATGAGTATGAGGCGTTTGAGGATATTGCGATGAAGAAGGGGTTTTTGGTTAAGGGTGGTGAGGTTGATGAACATCGGACGGCGATTAAGGTTATTGACGATTGGCAGCGCGGTAGGATTAAATTGAATTAGCTCTACTTTGAAATGGTAACAATTGGAAAAGTTTAAAAGAACGTTTTTATTTGTGAGCGAATGGTTATTAAGGAAGAAGGAACGATTTATACTTGCGGTATTTGCAAAGAAAGGTTTCTAGAAATGTCAGGTGCTCAGGGATGTGAGTTGAAGGGAGGTGGGACTTCGGATATTCGAGCTGGAGAGGTTTTTAGGAAAATTGATTATGGTGGGCCTGGTGGTTTAGAGAATGAGCGAGCAGTTTTGTTTTTAAAAGATGTTAGTGGTGATAAGGATTATAGGGGTCTTGTGACGCATTTTCCGTATTGGAGGGTTTCTTCATTTAATATTAATGTTCCTAAATATAAGGTGAATTTACTTAGGGTTGATGAAATTGATCCTAGGGCTTATCGTGAGATGAGTGAAGCTGAATTTGCTCGAGCTAAAGAAATTTTTTTTAAGGCGGGGTCTGTTGGCAAATTTTTAGAGTGTAGTGTTGACGAAATTGTTAAGGGGGAACGAGAACATCTTCGTTCAGGCAATAGTCATTTGCAAAGATTGTTGTATAGGGCGGTGGCGGATGAGAATTATGAGGCTGCTGCAGTATTGAAGGGCAAGTTGATAGAGGGTCAGACTAGGTTGAAATAGTTCTACTGTGGAATAGTAACACATAGAAAGGTTTAAAAGAGTATTTTTTCTTGAGATGGTTCTATGAAGATTGGAAAATATTTGGTAAATGCAGTAATGGTCGGAGCTTTAGCCGTGGCTGGGTGTGACAGAGAGGATGATGCAACGATTCCTGGTTCCCTAGAGAGTGCTGTTAGTATTTCTACTAATATTGCTGGAGCTTTGTCTGGTAAAGATGCGAGGGTAATTGACCCGATTTTGGATAGTAGGATTGTTTTAGATCCTGGTCATGGGGGCAGAGATCCTGGGGCCTGTGCTTATGGAATTGAAGAAGAAGATATTACTTTATTGCAAGCTCGGAAGGCTAAGCAAATATTGAGAGAGCATGGGTATAGGAATGTTGTAATGACTCGGAATGGAGACAAGTATGTTTCACTTGATGATAGGGTTGTTGCTGGTAAGGGTGCTGATGTTTTTTTGAGTTTTCATTGTGATTCTTTTGATGGAGTAGCTTATGGTCAGACGACCTATATTTGTAATGGAGAGGGCTCAGAAGAATTTGGAAAGATTGTGCAGGCTAAGTTAATTGAAAAAATTGGTTCTAAGTTTAGGGTTTTGGACAGAGGAGTTAGGAAGGCTGATTATAGAGTTTTGACAAGTGATACTTGTAGTGCTTTGATGGAGATAGGATATATTGATAATAGTTCTGATAATAATGATTTGAGAAAGAATACTTGGTTTGTTGGGAAAGCTGCTTATGAAGGGATTGATCAATTTTTGAGAAGTCGTAATTAGTTTATGTTAATTGTTTTTCTTGATTAAATAAATTATTGCTATGAAGAATATTATTGCGAGGTATACCCATTTGTTTGAGATTGTTTGGCCGAAAAGTAGGGTTGATTTTGCGGCGTTGATTTGGTAGTGGAGTGGGAGTGCTTGGCCGATCCATTGGACGAATTTTGGTAGGACTTGGGTTGGAAAGAAAATTCCTGAGACGAGCATTAGAGGGAATGATATCATTAAGGAAAAAAGGACTGCGATGCCTTCATTGTTTGCAATGAGTCCGATTAAGAAACCTAAGAGTGTGTCGATTATTCCGATGAATAAAATTAGTTGGATTAGTCCTGTTATTGGGAGTGCGTATTTTGCTCCGCTTAACATAAAGAGACCGAGGATGATTAAGAATTGGATTAAGACTAGTCCTGTGAAGAATACCGTTTTTGCTGTGATGTATGAGATTGGCGAGGCTGATGCCTTTACTCTTGTGATGAATCCTACGTTTTTGTCGTATATGATTGAAGTCGATGCGAGCATCAGGGTGATGAAAATTGCGAGAATTGGAAAGATGTAAACTATGCCTGCGTCTTTTTTGAGGTCTTCGTTGTAAATTGGGGTTTTGTCTGTCCAAATTGGGTTTACTAGGAATTCGGTTTCCATATCTTCGATTGTTTTTAGTTCTTTGTCGGCCGCTAAGACTTTTTTATCAACGTAACTTACTAGATCTAGTTGGTATACTACATCAATTCCATCTCGGATTGTCGAGACTTTTCCTGATAATTCTTCGTTTAGAGAATCTACTATTTGTCTTTTAAAGGGGATTAGTGCTTGGTCGACTTTCCATGAGATTAAATTTGTGAATGCGATGTCGGTGTTGTCGTAGTACACCTTTAGTTTTGATTGTTCTAGTTTTTCTATATTTTCTTTGAAGCCTTGGCCAATTTCAATTCCGAGATCGAGTTTTCCTGATTTGATTTGGGACTGTAAATTTTCTAGGCAGTTTTCTTGTTCGAGAATTATCGGGTTGAATCCATCTAGGTTATTGAATGAATTTTGTGAGATGTCGGTTTGATCGAAGTCGCAAATACCGACGCTGATGTTGTAATCTTTAGGATTTAGGGCAAATAAAAAAAGGCTTGCAATTACTAAGGGGAGTAGGATAAATAAGTAGAGATACTTTTTTCTTTTGTAGAGGAGCATGGCGTCTTTTTTTAGATAGCCGTAGAATCTTCTAGTTTGGGTTCTCATTTTAATTTTTCTTTTAGTTTATTTATATTTTTTACATATGTAGTTTGTTTCTCATAATCTTTTGGGTTTATTCTTGTTATATTGAAATTTTTTATTTGTTTATTATACGAATACTGATCTCTCTCACCTTTTTTTGCGTCTACATTAACTTCGTATACGTATCCTGACTTCGGTTTTTCCTCTCCTAATATTATTAATTTTTTTGGAGTTACTGCAAAAGAGGTTTTTCCTTTCAGGGTTTTTCCTATTGCGTAAAGGGCAGCATGATTTAATGTTTTACATAAAAAAATTGTTTTTTGGTTTTCAAATTCAGTTAATCCTTTTGCTTTTGATGGTTTAATTATTGTCAATTTTTTTGGTGATCCGTGATAAAGTTTCATGCTTTAAGAAATATTTCGTCGAGGTTTGGTTCTCTGAAGCTGACCTCTTTGAATTTTAGATTTAATTTTTCTAGTAATTTTATAAGGGTGTTTTTTTCTCGTCCAGAGTTAAGTCCAAACATTAGATATTTTTCGTAAGAGTCTAGGATTTTGAGATCTTTGTAGGCGCAGTATTTTTTTATTTTTTCGAAGCTTTCTTTTGAGAGATATGTGAATCGAATTTCGAATATGTAGTTCATTTTTAATTTTTCTTTTAATTTTTCTAGGTTACCGGAGAAGAAAACTTGGGCGTCTTTTAGGATGATTAGTCTGCTGACGTGTTCTTGGGTTTCGGTTAGGAGATGGGATGTCAAGATTATTGACTTGCCCTTTTTTCTCATTGATTCGAGAAAGTGCCAGAGGAGTCTTCGGTTTAGGAAGTCGAGGCCGACGAAAGGTTCGTCGAGAATTAGGATTTTTGGGTCGTGGAGCAGGGAAAGAATAATGTTTAGTCTGACTTTTTGTCCGCCCGAAAGTTCGGTTGGTTTTTTGTTTATATCTTCGGATAGTTTCAACATTAACATTAATTCGTTTGCTTTTTTTATTGCCGTCTCTTCTGAAATCCCTAGTGTTAGTCCTGTGACTTTGATGTTGTCTAAAACTGAGAGGTCTGGAATGAATGCGAGTTCTTGTGGGACGAAACCGATTTTTGATTTGTTGAAAATTTTTGATTTGCCGAAGATTTTGATTTTGCCTGTGTGTTTTGTGCCTATGATTCCAGCGACTAGTTTTAGAAAGGTTGACTTGCCAGATCCAGATTTTCCTATGATTGCGACGAGTTCTTTTTCTTTAAGGCTTAGTGAGATGTCTCTGAGTACTTCTTGATTTGAATATGAGAATCCGACTTCTGAAGTTGTGATTGGTTTTTTCTTTTTACCACTAAGTAGCCTCTTTAAGAATTTCATAATTTGAAAAAGTCTGATAGCTTTATAATTCTTTAGAATAGGGATCGAACCGTGTCCGAAGACACGGCCTGATGTAGTTACTGATTGATAATAGTTTTTAAGTGTTTGGGATTTCTTAAAAACAAGTTTTTACCTAGTAGGTATCTCTGGTGAGCTAAGCTTTTTGGATGTTGTTTTGTTTGGGGGCGATTAGCCCCAATGTATATACTGTAATATATATATTGGAGTATATAGATTTTGGCAAAAAAAAAGAGTTAGAAGTATATGGTGTGATATAGTATATTGGAGTATATATGTTTTGCCCAAAAAAAAAACGGTATTGAATTAGGCCGTTTACTATTGCTTAATGCAATGAAGGCGTGCGGTCGAAAATGATGGTTTCCTAAACCTGTCGACCGCACAACGATGAGCGGATTACTCCTCCATGGTCTCCTTATGCTCGTCTGCCTTCATTCCCTCTTGCCCAGGACAGGTGCAGAGGGGAGAAAATTCGCCCGATGGGTCTTGTCGGGCTTAGATTAGCCTCTTTTCCCGTGGTCAGGTTCCATTATATGATGGTCTACAAGCCAAGATTACAGGAGCAGAGGGTCAAGTAACTATAATAGGAGACGGCCCTCGGTTCGTCGTGAGGGTCGTCTCCATTCGATCGACTCCTGGCCCCGTCTTCTTGTGAGATCGGTTGGCCCATTGGAGGCTTCTTCTTGCTGCTGCTGCGTTGCTTTGCAACAGTGATCCAGAGGGATCCTAAGCGGCGATGGGAACGTTCTTCCAGTTTTCGTTGGCGGCCAGCATTCGGCATGGGGCTTCTTGGTTGGCGACGTTTTCCTGGGTCATTCTCAGCAGGATCTTCTTCTTCGTCGTCGTCCGGAGGTAGTCCACCTTCTTGCATGCCCAGAGACAACCCATCACTTGGCCGCAATCCGCGTCCATTGTCGTCTTCGTCGCTTGGGGGCTGTTCATCTTCACCGTCACTTCGCGGAAGGTTTCCACACTGATGGTCGCTTGGTCACAGCCCATGTTCGTCTTCGAGTGATTGATGGCCGTCGCGATTGCGCTTGTCGTCAGTGCCAGTACAAGTATCAGTGCCAGTATCGCGAGTTTTTTCATTACAGTCTTTCCTTGGTTTTCTCGGCCTGTTATGGCCTGGGTTCACTTCGCTTCCGTTCTCGCTTTCGCGACTTCTCTTTTTGCTACTATCAGTCAGGTGCTCATGCGGATATAGATTCAGATCGCCTTGTATGTTGATCGGTAACCCCCGTTAGATGTTGAGCTTCGTCTTGTCTACCACAGGCCCTTTTTCTCGACGTTTTCGTCGTCTCGAGGGTTCTCGGGTGGCCTTGTGACTGCCTGGGGCTATCGAATAGTATTGGACGAGAGGACGTCGAGCCGATGTTCAATCCATAGTGGTTGCTCATTGCCGGACTTTTTCCGGTTATGATTGCCACGGGGCTCGACGTCTCTCACCCAAACAATTACCAACGTATTTCTTTGCGAACGCTACTAGGTGTTGCTATACTTGGTTGGGAGGGGCTCTCTCCTGGATATATTCACCGAGACATGTTTGGGCGCCAGGCGGTTTGCCTATGTTCCCCTTGGTATTCGATGCTGTCCCCAGGGTTCTCACCATTGTTTGCGTGGCGTGGCTGATCATAACGCCCTCAGTCAAAATTTGCGACTATTCCGATTAGTGCGTGTCATCGAAATAACACACAGACGATTGGTGCTCTTCGTGTCCTCCTTAGGCTTTGAATAAAAGATGGATAGTCAAGGTGTGGATAGTTGTGTGTCCATACGTTTTTTGCTCTGTTTCTGGGTTCCTCTGCGTTGCCCTAGTGGTTTTCTGGAGCTAGACAGAAACAATGGGCTAATATCTCTTCAGTTTACTATCCTCCTTTCCCCTTTTGTGGGTATACCCTATATGAATCAGATGAAGGAGATATTTCTGTGTTCAAAATAGAGTGGAGACGAGAACGCTGACTCAGTTGTTACTCATTGTTTGCTCGTCGTCTCGTCTCCACACCTCTGACGCCGCCGTCCTCTTGTAGACCGGTCGCTCAAGGGTTTTGTTGATGTCGAGGGATGTCGACGAATAGATGGTGCGGCTTGTGCCACAATGATCGTTCGCCACAATCTCTCACGATGTTAGTGCTCATGTTTTGCTGGGTCAGCCGTTTCTTCTTCGGGCTAGACCCCGCCGCTGGTGACATTCGGCAGCTTCTTCGTACTCCCCAGGTTTCTCGACGTCCTCGTCGTCAGGTGATTTTCGTCTTGGCGGCTGATGACTGCCTGTGGGGACAACTTCATGACTCGTCCGTGCTCATGCATCTTCCAGTCTCCTTTTCTCTTGGCCATTAAGGCCGGTTTCATTGAATGTCTTGATTTACTAATTCCTTCTGACTACCTGTACACCTATAGCTTTCAGGCTAAAAAGAATAGTGCCTGCCTGTGTTCAAAATAGAGTGGAGACGAACCGGTCACTGTTGCCGATTGTAATCCTTTCCGGCTCGTCTCCACACCTCCGATGCCCGTCCTCTTTTTTGCGAGACTGGTCATTCAAGAGGTCTCAGTTGATACCATCCTGTCGTCGCCGTACTCATAATGGCTATATCAGGATGATGCACGTTATGTAGAGCAAGATGTCTCACTGTCTCACTTGGAGGTCGTCTGCGTACTAGAAAGTCAGTGAAACACCTGTTGTTGTCGAAGACGAACTCGTTCGTGCTCGTCTCCGTGCTGCTCGAAGGAGGACCCCTACGATTCATTTTCTAGCCAATGATAGTTATGTCTTCGGGGTTTAATCTTCGACGTCCTCTTCGTTTTTGCGAAATGGGTATTCCACAATGATCGCTACTTTCCATAGAGCTGCGGCTAGATGTCGGTCTCTTTGAAAGCACCTATTTCGCAAAGTTTTTGTTACTTCACATAGGTATTTCGGGATCCACGTGTCTGGAGGGTTGTTGATTCGGGTATTATGTATACTCGAATGTGGTTGTTCGTGTTGATTTATGGTGTGGATTTCTTGTGTGTGTGAATATGATGGTTATATTAGTGAATTGGAATTTTTAAAAGTTTTGGAAATAAAAAATGAATTTTGTTTGGCGCTTTACTTTGAAAATATTTTTTTCCAAAGTGGTATTGCTAGTATGATTCCTATTGCTAGATACCAATACCAATTGATTCTGAAGACGAGGTTGTGGAATGCTGGCCATACTGTTATTAGAAATAATGTAAGGAAGAACACTGTTCCTTTTAGTAGGCTGATGTCGTACCATTTCATATTTTTCAGAAGATTATTGGTTAGTTTTTTGATGCACATTTTCACCTCCTTGCTGAAATTATTAGGCAGGGGTGGTATTTATGATAAGTATATAGTGCAATATAGTATATTCGAGTATATAGGTTTGGGCGAAAAAAAAACACCATTGAATTTGTCGATGATTATAAGTTTGAAAAGTGGGGGCGGACCAATGTGCGGGAGTAGCCTTTGTCCGCCCCACTCCAGACAACTGCCAAGCCGGGATTTGTGCGTAAGGGTGAGGCCTTACCTCCTTTGCAAGGGATCAGGGATACGCTCTCCCCCCATTTCCTCCTTGGATCTTTTCCTCACCCTAAATTGCGTGATGATATGATTGCGAGATAAAAGGATAAAAGGGGGTGGCTGAAGATTCAACCACTCCCTTCAACACATCCATGTGTTAGTTCATGAAGGGTTCATCACGAAAGAACTCTCCATTTCTTACTGCTTTGTCGCACCGTTGTGAAATTCTACCAGCAGGGATTGCACGGGGCTGGTGGGCACGGTGGGCACGGATTGATCGGACAGGCTGCTATCGCGCTCGCGCTTTGGCAAATTTCGATGTTCACGGAGCTCGAAGTAACGCCTGGTGCACATGGACCCGTGGCTCCCATTGTCGAAGCGGCGACTGTGTTACTGCTTGATGTCATCGTCGTCGGCGTGATAGTCTGAGACGTCTGATTGGCGATACCTGAGTTCTGAGCAAGGACGCTACCTCCTGGGGCATTCATTATCAATGTGCCCAAGCCGAGGTTGTTTCCCTGCGCATTGCCGCTTGCATTGGTTACGCCACCTGCCGTTTGACCTCCCGCCAATGTCGCCGATGTAGTCGCCATTCCAGGGCCGGCCATCGTGATGCCTTCCATGATCATTCCACTGGTCGAGGTCCCGGCCGTACTCACTCCGTCTGTTGAGAACGTTGACCCGCCGGTTTGACCCACGAGGCTAGCCTGTCGAAATCCGGGTCCCAAATTGATCACACCCAGATCTGCGGAAATGATGTTCCCTTGTCCGGTGTTGACCATCGCATTGGCGGAACCCACAAGCAATACGGCCATTAACAAAATCGCTACTCTCTTCATTTCAGTCTCTCCTTGGTTTCCCCCCAAAGACTCCATTCAAACTCTCCTTGTCCATTACAGACAAACTGTGTTGCATTGGTTGACGGGTTTTCGATTACCTCCTTTCTCCCTCTATTCAATTTGAATAGATCCATCAATGGATGTTAGATTGTAATTATCGGAATTGTAGGCCTATCTTCCGAAAGTGTTCTCTTGCTGCTTGTTGCGTGCTGATTGCTTTCGCGGCTTTGCTTACTTCCCCTTTCTTTTGGGTTTTAATTTGTTTAGCCGCTTTCTGGGTTTCAACTTGATTCTCCGCTTTGCCTTGGCGGGGAGGAGTTCCCTGGATTTGGTATTGTCGGATTTGTTCCTCTGTCTGAAGTGGAACCTCTACCCCATCGAATGCTCCTTTAGGAGGGAGGTTTTGTCCCGGTTGGGCCAAGCTGATTTGATTGACGAAATTGACGACATCACGATCCATTTTGGTTGTATAGGGATCGTAGACGTAGCCTCTGACGGCTGTAGCCAATCTGCTCTCAACTCTTGACTCGGCCTTGACTTTTCCTGCGCCGAAGGTGGCGCCCACGTTTTTGTCGTTGCTTGCGACGCCGAGACCGAGGTAACTCGATTCACTCTTTGCGACGGGGCTGGGCTCTATGTATATCATGATTAGGTCCACCCCGCTGTTGTAGAGGGCGTTCATGCAGATGCCCCTAACCATCGCTTCGTCTATCAGTACTCCCTTGTAAGTTGGGGGAGGGTCGATAGAATACCTGCCTCCGGAAGTGTATCCTGCATAGAGCAAGGATTTTTCCACAAATTTCGGATTGAGGTTTGAGTAGATGACGATTATCTCTTTCGGTCTTCCGTCTCCGTTCTTTGGGCGGCCGTTAGAGGCTAGGAGTGTGTTAGAAAAAGGGAAGCCCCTTGCTCTTAGTCCCCATTTACCCGTGAGAACGCCTCCCACAACTTCCCCGATGACACTTGGGATTCCTTTGCATCCCGTTTCCTTTGTGGCCTTTTTCATCAAGGCTCTGTCTTGGCTGGTCCATCGGATTGCTCCGATCCCATATTCGTTTGTCATGGGGCCGAATACGCTTGGCCCTTTTGGATATGCTACGGGCATGGGTGGAATCCAATATGGGTTTCCTGGTGGTGAGGTTCTTGTTTCTGGGGCTTGAAACTCTTGGACGAGTTTGACGTCCTGTTGTGGGGTTACGACCGTTATTGGATTGGAGATTGCAGCTCCTCCTTCTCCAATAGCTGCTGCTATGGGGTTTGCTGTCGTTGTGACCACCGGGTTTGCTGTGGCGTTGCTTTCGCTTGAGCCTGGGCCTCTGACGATACTTGTTAGTTCCTGACTACTTGTTGTGCTGCTGCTGGAGGTACTTTGGCCCAGTGTTGTTCCAGCAACGACAAATAAAGTAATCAACGCGATTGTGACTGTGCGTTCTTTCATGGTATATTCCTCCCTGCTTCCATGAATACCCCCTGTTTGTAGGAACGCACCCTCCTCTTGCTTTGTTTCCTCCTTTCTTGATTTCTGGTTTCGTTGGTTCGTTCGCTTATTTGTTTGCCTGTTATTGGTAGAAGGCACAGGCATCTCTGTGAAATGTCTGCGCCCTCATTAGGGGGGGAGAGAAATATGAAACCTTACTTGGTTTCAGAATTCGAATGAAGGCGGTGCGATCCGTGCGGCAGAGATATCCCTTCTTCTTAAATCGCGTACGAGTCGGAGCATCCTTTCTCACTTCTAACTCCCGTCCGCCTTCATCCCCCAATGCTTCTGGGTTTTGTATCATATCTAACCTTGTTTGGTTAGATTGATGTTAGAGGTCATGGTCTTAACTAAATGATTGCGTCTTTGGAAGTACCTATTTCGCAAAGTTTTTCTTTCTTTGCTAGGTATTCCGGGGTCCACTGTGTCTTGAGGGTTGTTAATTCGGACAGTTTGGCGTGTTCGAATGTTGTTAGCGGATTATTTTTTGGTAGTGGTTTTCTTTTTTGGGTAAATATGATACAATTACTAGGTAACTAAAATTTTTAAGTTTTGCGGAAGTAGAAAGGATTTTATATTTCGGAGTTTTTTGTTTATTATGAAATCGATTGATAGTTTTGTTAGGAATTGCTTTGATGTTTGTGTTCCGATTTTGGGTGATGTTGATATGTATTTGAGTAGAGTTGGTCGGGGGCTTAGTCGAAGGGAGGCTTTGGTTGATATGTCTACGACGCTGTGTATAAAATATATGGCTTATGGGATTTTTGTGTATAGGATTTTGAATGATATTTGATTGATTTAGTTTCATTTTTTAACGCAAGGGTTATAACTTTGATTTCGTTTTGTATTTAGTGGGTTTTGTCGACCGGCTGAAGACGAGTGCTACAATTGACTAATCTTTTAGGCAGAGCGGAGGATGCTAATCTCTCCTCCTTCGCTTTGTTTTTGTTTTTTGTATCTGATTTGAGAAGAATAAATTACTCACTGGAACAATTCTAGCGAGAAGGCAAATTAAATAATATAGCTAAGAACCCTGTAAAAGCAGCTGCTGGAGTTAATGCAGCTGCCCATTCCGAAGTATTACTTAAGCCTTTTAAAAAAGATCCAAGGTCCTCTTTTGCGTTTGTTTCCAAAGGAGAATCCAACATTGTTTTATAATTTTTAAAAGAATTAGCCCTTTTAGCCGAAAGACATATTTGGTGGTTTCTATATTCTGTATGCGTAGTCATATCCTCGTTTTCTGAAGTGAATGCGGGATTTCCCATAGAATCGCTTGAAGCAAATCCTGTTAATAGATTATTTCCATAAATCCTTAAACTTGCATCGGCATATATCCTTAGTCGGTCGAACATGTTTTGATTAAAAATAATTTCCTTATAAATCTTTCCATTTGTGACTACTTTAAAATAACATTTTTTCATCCAGAGTCTACTTATAATTCATTCCTCCTTCGCTTTGTTTTTGTTTTTTGTATTAGCTAAAACTTTATAAACAAATTTGTCTGTTTTTTTCTATCCTCCCATAGCTCAACGGTAGAGCGCATGGCTGTAGAAGTGCGTCGGACATGGTGCTATTGCACATAAGAATGATGACGTTTTAGCCTGTACAATCAGGTCTGTTATGCAGATCCCGTGTTGTCCCAGTTCGATTCTGGGTGGGGGGATGACACCTTCTTGGCACCTTTAAGGGGATCTTTTTGTATATTGATTCGTTATAGGTCATTTATAATAATGATCGGCTTTACAAAAAGATGAAGATAGATCCATATAAACACAAGGAGAAATTTTTAGCCTGGAAGGAAAAAATTAAGAAAGAGGGCTGTATTAAAGGTATTTCTCAGGAGAATTTTGATTTAATTGTTAATTATGTTTTTGATATGGAAATCGGAAGAAATGTATCGGCTAAGGTCGCAAAGGGAACTAGAAGCTATTCTAGGTTGAATTCCTTAAAACAGGGGATGGTGTTTTTTTCTAAGATGTTTAAGAAACATTATGGTCTCCAAGATCTCACAAATCTTACTGAAGATCTTGTTATTGAATTTTTTGCTAAGATTAGAAACGGCGATATAAGAAGAATTGATGGGGGCGTCTATAAATCGGCGGCTGATATGATTAACATTTTCAAGGCATTTTGGCACTGGCACCAAAAAGTTAACAGAAAGAATGGTGTTGAAGTAAGGGATATAACTGTGGATTTAGATACTTCTACTGAAAAACCGAAATGGGTATATTTGAATGAAGAGCAAATAAAGAAACTATGTGATGGGGCGAAGCATAAATACAAGGTCTTGATTATGTTTTTGTACGATTCTGGTATCAGAAGTCCGACTGAACTCGTTAACATTAAGGTTTCTGATTTAAGTCCTGATTGCAAGGAGCTAAATATTAGGGATGAAATAAGTAAGACTTTTGGCAGAAGAATTAAATTAATGTTTTCTGCAGATTTAGTAAGGAGATATATCAAGGAAAAGGGTTTTGAAAAAGAGGATATGTTATTCTCGATTTGTCCCAAGGTTGTTAATAAATACTTTAAACGCCTTGCCCATAAACTTTTTGGAGATGAAGTTTCAGAAGCTGGAGAAAAATACTCTAATCTTACTATGTATGATTTTAGGCATTGTTCTTGCTGTTACTGGTTGCCTCGTTATAAGAGCGAATCTGCTTTGAAGTATAGGTTCGGATGGAAAAAATCAGATAAAATTCATTATTATTCTGAACTTTTAGGGATGAAAGATACAATCAGCGAAGAAGATATGTTAATTGATGTTACTAAAACAGAACTAGAGAATCGGTTGAAAATGGTAGAGAATGAAAGGGACCTTCAAAATGAAAGATTAAAAATGGTGGAAAAACAAAATAGAGAGATCATATTTTATCTTAAGAGATTAAAAACAGATTTTCCTCAAGAAATAATACAAAAAATAGAAATAACAAAATTAATTTAGTTGTTTTTCAGATGCATCTATTCTTTGCCGGGCCATTTCCACATATCTCTTATCGAGCTCAATTCCAATCCAGTCTCGGTTCATTTCCTCACAAGCCACACAAACAGCCCCGCTACCACAAAAAGGGTCAAGAACAAGATCGCCCTCCTTAGAACTATGCTCCACGAGTTTAGAGATCAGGTCAACTGACTTCTCGTGTGGATGAGTCATTTTATTATGATTTATATGACTACAGGTTTGAACGTCGGAAAAATTAGTTAGATTATATTTTGGTTTTCCTTTTTCTAAGACTAAAATCATTTCATATTGGTGCCTAAATGCCCAACCTAAACCAAAATTATGTTTTTTCCAGACAATCAAATGCCTAATCTTAAATTTAGTATACCTCAAAACAAATTCCGTCAAAAATGGATAATGCTTCCAGTTTGTAAACAAGTAGAGAGTACTGTTTCTTCTCATAACTCGGTAACATTCAAATAAAGCAGAGCAGTTAATCAGGGGATTTTCATTATTTAGGATTGTTTTGTTAGTGGTTCCATAAGCCACATTGTCCCCATAAGGTGGATCTGTGATAACTAAATCAATACAATTATTTGGAAGCTTTTTCATGTATTTGATACAATCAGCGTTAATTATCTTATTACTTTCCATTTTTGTATAGACTCTTTTGTATCAATCTCTCAATAACTTCGAGCTTACAATTCTCCCTTAATTTTCTTCTACAATATTCTGAGAATCCGATACTGGAAACCTCAGCTTCTTTTTTCAAGAGCTCAAATAATTCAGTTTCTACTAGGAGATGTATTTGAGAGTTTTTTCTCATCTTCGGCCCCCCTTACTTTTTCTTCCAGAAATAAAATTAGTCTCTTTAGTCGAGAGATGATTTCTTCGCCAAGATCTTCTGCAGTTCTTTCTTCCATAATTAGCTCAAGAAATAAACCCTTAAATAAAATCGGAGAAATTTTTTACATAAAATTTTATAGAAAATATTACATAAAAAATTATATAATTTTTTTCTCCGAGT